>JAICLA010000025.1 GCA_025927695.1 Terriglobales bacterium
GGCTTGTAGTTGAGATGTTTTTGCGCGAGGGTGATGTCCGCCAGTGAATGCTTGATGTCACCTGCGCGGTCGGGGCCATGTTCCACTTTGCCTTGGTACCCGGTGAGCTTTCGCAATATCTCTACCACTTGATTGAGAGTGATGCGCTTGCCGGTGGCCATGTTCATCATCTTGCCAGCGCACTCTGAAGCGGGCGCGGTCGCGGCCAGGATATTTCCCGAAACCACGTTCGCAATGAACGTGAAGTCACGGCTTTGTTCGCCGTCTCCGTGGATGGTCGGCACTTCGCCGCGCAACATGCGTGTGCAGAATTTCGCCAACACGCCTGAGTACTGAGAAGTTGGGTCCTGATGCGGACCAAAAACGTTGAAGTAACGCAGCGCAACGGTTTCCAAGCCGTACACACGATAAAAGGACTTCATATACAGCTCGCCCGTGAGTTTTTGAACGGCATAAGGTGAAATCGGATCCGGCGCCATATCTTCCCGCTTCGGCAATGTCGGCGTTTCTCCATAGGCTGACGACGAAGCCGCATACACCACCCGCTTCACCTTCGCATCGCGCGCCGCCATCAACAGGTTCAGCGTGCCGTTGATATTGGCGTTGTGACTCTTCACCGGATCGATCACTGACTTTGGCACGGACGGCAACGCCGCCTGATGCAAGATGAAATCAACGCCTTCGCAAGCGTCGCGTAAACCGGCTGGATCAAGCAAATCGACTTCACGGAAGTCGAGCTTATCTTTGATCATTTCGATGTTATGGCGAAATCCGGTGGCGAAGTTGTCGATGCCGCGAACGGTTTCTCCGCGCGCCACCAATTCGCGCGCCAGTGATGAGCCAATGAATCCTGCAACGCCTGTAACTAAATATTTAGCCATGTGATTTCCTGCGGGGGCTGGGGAGCAGGCCCAGGTTAGTCTTTGTCTACAAAATGCAGTGAACGATTGCGCGGGGGCTTGATGCCGTACTGCCGGACTTTATACAGCATCGCTTTATAGCTGATATTCAGAATCTCAGCCGCTTTTTTACGGTTCCAATTCGTTTGCATGAGAGCGCGCGTGATCGCCTGGATCTCGGCGTCGTCTTTTACGTTACGCACCATGCCTTTGAGGTCGCCATTCGCGGGCACCGCGGCTTGAGCAGCGGCTTCGGTCTCAGCGGACGCGGTCTGCGCAGCCAGTTCTTTGATTGCGACACTCTCATCGCCAAGTATCAGAAAACGCTTTAAGAAATTTCCCAGCTCGCGCACATTGCCTGGCCAGGGAGCATTCATACAAGCGTCGATAAAGCGGGGGGAGAGCGACAGCGGAGTGCGTCCGTAATCCTCTGCCATGCGATTGACCATGTGCTTGAGCAGTTGCGGGATCTCCGCCTTGCGTTCGCGCAACGGAGGAATGTTCAACGTGAATGCGTTCAAGCGATAGTAAAGGTCTTCACGGAATGTCTTGTTAGCAATCGACTGCTGCACGTCGATGTTGGTCGCCGCTAAAACTCGAACGTCAACTCGGATGCTGGCGCGGCTGCCCAATCGAGAAAACTCACCGTCTTGCAAAACGTGCAGAAGCTTAGCCTGCAAGTGCGGCGGCATCTCGCCGATCTCATCCAGCAACAGCGTGCCTTTGTTGCATAACTCGAACTTACCTGGTTTGGCTTTGTTTGCGCCAGTGAACGCACCGGCTTCATAGCCAAAGAGTTCGCTTTCCAGCAGATCAGCCGGAAGAGCAGCGCAATTCACTTTCATGAACGGCCGTGTCTTTCGCGCGGAGCGCTGGTGGATCAGCCGAGCCACGATCTCTTTGCCCGTGCCGCTCTCGCCGAGAATCAGAACGGGAATATCAACGTTCGCCACAAGTCCTACTTCATTGTGGATCTTCTTCATGGCCACGGTAGCGGCAAGGAAGAAGCCTCCGCCGTCTAGTTCTTCCACTTCGCAGACCGGTTCAACGTGGGCTTGATCGGTTCCCAGGCAGCGCTCCAGGACTTTATCCAACTCGCGTTTTTCAAACGGCTTGGTGAGATAGTCCTGAGCGCCCAAGCGCATGGCCTGGACGACCTTCGCCGTGTCACTGACGCAAGAGAGCATCACGACCTTTACTTCCGGCTTTTTCTTGTGAATGCGCTCGAGAGCCTGCAGGCCGTCCATCTCAGGCATCAGCAGATCCATGAAGACCAGGTCGGGAAGCGGGCCGCGTTCGATGCGTTTTACGGCTTCGAGGCCGTTCACAGCCGTTTCAACGCGGAAGGACTCCAGTTCCAGCAGCGTCTCCATGTAACGAAGCATGCTGGATTCGTCATCCACTACCAGGATTGTGTTTGGTTTCGCCATGGATTTTGGGAAGATTGATTATGCCTTAGGTATGGGAATCAAGAAAAGGAATTTACTTCCTGTACCGGGCTTACTTTCCACCCAGATCTTCCCACCATGGGCGTTCAGAAGACGTCGTGCGATTGATAGTCCCAAACCGATGCTGTCGGGAGCATTGCTCGTGCTGGTCAATCGGCGAAAATCATTGAAAATCTCTTGATGGAACTCAGGCTCGATGCCCGGTCCCGTGTCAGAGACAATCACGCGCGCTGCGATCGGCAACTTGCGATTGTCGATGCGCCGTTTTTCGTTCTTTGTAGGCTCCTCGCGCAGGCGGCGCTCCCAGAAATATCGCTCGGCAGACACCCACACCGTCCCTCGCGGCGGAGTGAACTTCCATGCGTTGTGGATCAGGTTCGAGACTACGTGCTGGATCTTCAGGCTGTCGAACGGGAACTTCGGCAATGCATGCTCCGGAGAAAAATAGAGCGCCACACCCTTTTGCTCGAAGCGCGGCATCCAGAGAGCGCAGACTTCGGAGAGGCAATCATTGAGATCGCCTACCTCAAAACTCATATTCAAATTCTTGGTCTCGATGGCGCTGAAGGTTAGGAAGTCAGCGATGAACCGCTTCAGGCGTTTCTCGTTCGCCTGCATATCTTCCAAGATGCGACGCTGCTTATCGTTCAGGACGCCGGCTTTCTCGCTATATAACAGCTCCATATAGCCTTCCATCACGGCTAAGGGAGTCTTAAGCTCATGGACCGCAGAAGCTAATGCTACTGTCCGCCGCCGAGATTCTTCCCGCAAGCGCTCGCAGATATCCTTGATCTCGTCGGCAGAAAGCTCATCAAGGTCACATTCAAGATCGTCAGGTTGGGACGGAGGAGCCTCTGTTGTTGGCACGGGCCGCGCCTCTTGAGGGACTTTGCGGGCGGTTTTAGCCGAAGTGGGTTCTGCCATGAAGCGCTTTTCCAAACTGAGAGGGGAACGGTGCTTTGACTATAACATCGGTAGGTTAGTGTGGGCAAAGGAATTACCTGTGATGCCCGGGGTATAAACCCCTATTTTTGGGCAAACTAAATTTACCAATTAGTAAAACTTGACGAGGCAAATCCATGAAACTCAGCAGCTTACAGCTCTCATAATGAGTGATAACAAAATTTCATATTGTTGCAACGTGCTGCATCTGTTGCTCAATGCCGCAGTTGAAAATAGGTACCGGCGATTACTAACTTGTTTGTTTTCAACAGCAACAATCTTTTAGCAATTGGCGAATGATATGCATAGTAATTAGCCGGATGAAACCGATTAAGAGTGGCAAGGATCGTCGTCGTTGGGAACGACTGCCCTTGGCTATCCCGGTGTTTGTGCGCGGGATTGAGCCAAATGGTAAACAGTTCATTGAATTCGCAACCGCCCTGGACATCAGCGTCGGTGGAGCGCTACTTGCCATTCAACGGCACTTGCCTCCCGGATCTCGCATTATGCTTGAGATTCCGTGCACCCCCGTTCCCCTTTCCAAGGAAACCTCACAGAAACAGAACTTCCGTGCCAAGCTCGTTCGCGTGAGCAAAGGCGAAGACTGTCACCTGCTGGGGCTGAAGTTCCACCGCCCTATGGGTATCGGTAGTAAATCGGCAAAACCCGCCGCTCGGCGGAAAAGTGCTTCCTCTATGTGAAATAATTTGCACACTTTTTAGTACTAACCCATCCTAGCTAACCCCTCACTTCGAGTTACCTAACTCGATTCCGCTTCCAGTGTAACTCCTTGCTTTTTGGCTACTTAGTGAGTTATAAATAACTCCTCTCCCGGGCAGCGACGCTTCATTTCCGTCATTGTGTAAATGAAAAATTTGGCGTCTTAAATGCAATGTACTTGTATTGAGTCGCAGAATTTTTTCACTTTAAGCGGGTAGACGCATGTCAACTGCAATCTCTCCAACCAATCTTTCCACGAACGGCAAGTATTCACTTCCGCCTGAGATCGTGATCTTCGGCCGTACCGCGAACATGACTACGGTCCAGCAAAAGCTGGAAAAGGTGTCGGTAGCCAATGTTCCTATCCTCATTGAGGGGGAAAGCGGCACGGGCAAAGAGATCATAACCCGGCTGATCCATCAGCTTTCTCCATGGGCGGCGGGACCCTTCGTCAAAGTGAACTGCCCTGCGATTCCCGGCACGCTGATTGAGAGCGAGCTGTTCGGATATGAGCGTGGTGCATTCACGGGCGCTTACGGCGCAAAAGCCGGTCGAGTAGAAATGGCCAGCCGCGGAACACTGTTTCTTGACGAGATCGGCGAGCTCGACATGGATCTGCAAGCCAAGCTGCTGCAGGTGTTGCAAGACGGTCAGTTCTGCCGCATCGGTTCACAGGAAGACAAGCGACTTGAAGCACGCGTTGTCTGCGCTACGAACCGTTCCCTCGAACAAGAGATCGCAGCCGGCACGTTCCGCCAAGATTTGTTCTACCGCATCAACGTGGTCAGCATCACGCTGCCGCCTCTGCGCGAACGCAAGGGAGACATTCCCGAACTGGCTGATTACTTCCTGCGCATCTACAACGAGTCGTTCGGACGCAACGTTCCGCCGCTGTCTTCGCAATTGGTGCAGAAACTACAGTCGTATCACTGGCCGGGTAACATCCGTGAACTTGAGAACCTGATGAAGCGTTACGTCATCCTCGGTTCACCGGACGTCTTCGCCACAGCGTTCGTCAAAGAAGCGGAGACTGACTCAGACGGTTTTGATTTTGACATTCCCGTCAACGGTTCGATCTTCCTTAAGGAAGTCACCCGCCAGGCAGTGCGCAAGATCGAGCGCAATATCATCTTGAAAGTACTCCAGACCCATCAGTGGAACCGCAAGAAGGCTGCAAAGGCTCTCAACATCAGCTATCGCGCATTGCTCTACAAGTTGAAAGAAGCGGGCCTACAGACAGGCGATGACGATGACTTCGACGGCGAAGACATGGGCTATTCAGCAGAGATGGAGGGTGCCAATGAGATCTAAGTTCTTCTTTGCGGTATTGATGCTTTCGGTGGCCGCCGCTTGCGCAGCGCAGACCGTTCCGCAACAAACGAGTGCTGCCGCTCCGCAGACAAGCCAGCAAAAACCCGATGATGCGCAGGCTCCGGCCGCGGCCAAGGGCACACAAGAAAACGATCCTGATTATGTGATCGGTATTGAGGACGTCATCGCCGTCAACGTCTGGCATGAGCCGGAGATGTCGCGCGCGATGGGCGTGCGTCCTGACGGCAAGATCTCGCTTCCTCTGATCGGGGAAGTGGTCGCTGAAGGCAAAACGCCGAAGCAATTGCAGACGGAGTTGAGCAAAAAGCTGTCTGACCTGATCAAGAATCCTGACGTCACCGTCATCGTGCAGGACATCAAGAGCCAGAAGTTCAACGTGCTCGGTGAAGTCCAGAAGCCGGGCGTGTTTCAGCTCACCAAGCCCATGACTGTACTGGACGCGATTGCCATGGCAGGCGGCTTCCGCGATTTTGCCAAGCCGAAGAAGATGTACATCCTGCGTCGCGCCAAGGATGGCAGCAACACCAAGATACCGGTGAACTACAACAATGTGATCAAGGGTAATGACAAGAACGTGGAATTGGAATCACGGGACACGATCATTGTCCCGTAACAAGTACGAAAGCAGAACGGCATGAAGATCGAAAAACAATTCCGGCTGCTGTGCATGGTCCTGCTATGCGGCACTTGCCTTTGGGCGCAAGACTCGACGCCATCGGCAGACGCGCAGCTTGCTGCCGGTAATCAGAAGTCCGAGCGGGAAGCTTCTCCGCGCACTTTCTTCGGCCAGCCCTTTGCCGGACACTGGACTTTTACCAGCGAGTTCAGCTATGGCCAGGAATATGACGACAATGTTTTTTCATCGTCCCAGATCCGGTTGAGTGACTTAGTAAGCCGCATCTCTGCGCGTTTTACTGCTGCGGTGCAAAAGAAGCATCTGCGGATGCAGATCCACTATTACCCGGACTATGTCGTTTACAAGAAATATTCAGACCGCGATGCGCTAAGCAACCGTCTCGCGGGTCAAATGGACTACAGCCTGTCGGGCCGAACTGACTTGACGTGGACCATCGACGGCGCACGCGCACCAGGATATACCGGTTCTCCCGTGCAATTGTTGACTTTTGGTCCTTTGGTCTTGCCTGTCTTTGACCCGTCTGCGCTGCAAAGTAATACCACCATTCTGAATGCTGACACCGGAATTAATCTGACGCACAGGTTTTCTGCGCGCGATACGGTCTCTGTCAACATGCAGGCTGCGACCGTGCACTTTACTCCGGCTAATGGAGTTCCTCTGTCAACCCTGTTCTCCCAGGACAGCTTTTCTGGTACGGGAACGGTGCGTTGGGACAATGAGTTTGTTCCCAAGCATAAGCTCGGTCTTGAGATCGGGAACTCATATTTCGGATTTTTGAATCCCAGTACGCACTCTTTTTACCAGTACGTAAAGCTTCGCTATAGCCAAACATTCGGGCGCGGCTTCCAAATCTCAGCCGGTGCCGGACCAAGCCGGCAAGAAGCTCAAGCTAATCCGTTTTCAGGACAGACCAAGAATCAAAGCACAGGCTATGCTGCTGATTTTTCTTTTTCTAAGGCCAGTGAGCGGCAAAATATCGGCATCACTTACACCCACGGCTCTCAACTAGGATTGACCCAAGGAAGCTTGGCTTCAGATGGTGCGGCGCTCTCTTTCATGCGCCGCTTCGGACGCAAGTGGCATACAGACGGCAGCTTTGGTTATTCGCGCTCCCAGAGCCAGTTCGCTTTATTGCTTGCGAACAATTCCAGTTATTCTGCGAGCGGAGAGATCGGTTATCAGGCACGTCCTGACCTCGATTTTACTGCCGGGTACTCCTACATGAACGAGATGATAGAACAGAGCTTGCCCGCTCTACAGGATTTTGACAGAAACGTTTATCGCTTGGGCGTGCATTATACGTTCCAGTGGCTTACATCGCGTTAAGGCTTAATAAAATGCAAAGACGACCTCCTGAGATCACCGATTACATACAAATGATGATGCGCCGCAAATGGTGGATCATTCTTCCTGCCCTGGTAGTCGCTTCGATCATGGCAGTGGTGAGTGTCAATCTTCCGCGGTATTACAAGTCTTCCACCACGATCGGTGTAGACGCCCAAAAGGTGCCCACCGATTATGTCAAGAACACTATCAACGGAGACGTGATCCAGCGCCTGCAGAGCATCAGCCAGGAGATCCTGAGCCGTACGCGTTTGCAAAAGATCATTGACCAGTACGGCCTCTACAAAGACAAGAGCCACCTGTCACAGGAAGACGTGGTCGAATTGATGCGCAAAGACATCACGCTGGATGTGATCGACGATAAGAGTGACAATTCCAATCGCCGCACACTAGGCGGCTTCAAGATCACCTACACCGCCACCACCGCCAAGCAGGCGCAAGATGTCACTCGCGAGCTAGGTTCACTGTTCATCGCAGAGAACCTGAAGCTACGTGAAGCGCAAGCGGAAGGTACACACCAATTCATTGGACAAGAATTGGACAAAGCCCGCCAGGACCTGGCCGACCAGGAAAAGAAGATCGAGCAGTTCAAGACGCACTATATGGGTGCATTGCCCGAACAGCAGGCCGCGAACCTGCAGATGATCGGGCAAGCGCAGCAGATGCTTCAGGCAAACAGTGATGCCTTGAATCGTGCGCAGCAGCAGAAGACCTATTTGGAATCGATGCAGGATTCGCTAGACAAGCAAAAGCCGGCGCCGGCTAAGACAGAGATGCAGCAAACGCTGATCAATAAGCGCGCGGAACTGTCTGTGGCGCAGCAGAAATACCAGCCCAACCATCCTGATTTGATCCGCCTGCAGAAAGAAGTAGCCGCTCTCGAAGCTCAGCAAAAGCAGTTGGCGGCGGCGGACCCGTCCTTGGACCCAAAGGCCTCCCAAACAGACCAGATGAAAAGCCAGATCCTGATGATCAATGATGAAATCAAATCGCGGCAGGCTCGTCAGACCGAATTGGAAACCCGTATTCGCAACCTGCAAAGCAAAGTGGACATCCTGCCTGCGATCGAACAGCAGTATGCAGAACTAACGCGTGACTACAATGCCGCGAGAGACAATTATCAGACGCTTCTGCAGAAACAGAACGCTGCCGGCATGGCGGCGGATGTCGAACATCAGGCACAAGGCGAGCAATTCCGTGTGATTGATCCTGCCAGCCTGCCGCAGAAACCGTACAAACCTGATCTTATCCAGTTGAACCTGATCGGCCTGGCGCTTGGACTTGCGGTAGGCGGTGGTCTGGCCGCGATGCAGGAGTTCAAGGACATGTCTATGCATTCAGACAAAGACATCAAGTTCTATCTACCTGTTCCCCTGCTGGGCACGATGCCGGTGGTCATCAACGGCGAAAGTAAACAACAGCGCAGGGCAGCACGATTGCGGACTTTGATGTTCAGTGGCGCGACCTTGACCGTTTTGATGGTAGTGGTGGCGTATTTGTATATGCATAGAGCGGCATTTGATATCGCAACGACGAATTAATTTATGTACTTAGAATCTTTCGGCCTGAGAGAAAATCCGTTTACACTGGTCACCGACCCGCGCTTTCTCTATTACAGCGAGTCGCATTGTGATGCCATGGCACACCTGCTGTATGGAGTGCGCGAACGCAAAGGCATCATGATGATGCTGGGTGAAGCGGGCACTGGTAAGACCACGCTGGTGAAAGCCACACTGGACATGCTGCGCTCAACGCGCGTGGTCTCCAGCGTGATCCTGAACCCGATCCTCAGCGCGACCGAAGATTTCTTTGAACTCATCTTGCGCGGTTTTGGCCTGGATGGATTCAAACGCAACAACGTGGAAATGGCGGATGTGTTGCAGCGCTTCCTGCTTCAGCAGAGCCGTCGCGGTCGTATCCCCGTCATAGTGGTGGACGAGGCCCAGGAACTCGCGAAGCCATTCCTTGAGCAATTGCGTCTCTTGTCTAATTACGAAGACGCCGGCCAAAAGCTTGTCCAGATCGTGCTCTCCGGCCAGCCGGAGATGTCAGAGAAGATTGAGACCCATGAGTATCGCGCTCTACGCCAGCGCATTGTCGTGCGATGCCGCTTGCATCCGCTTAACGCGCAAGAGACTTGGACTTACATTCACAGCCGTTTAGAGCGGGCGGGATACCGCAAGCAGGACCTCTTCAAGCCGGACGCTGTCGAATTGCTCTTCGCCTATTCCGGTGGAACGCCGCGCGTGATCAACAGCATTGCAGACAATTGCCTGCTTGCCGCTTTTGCGCGCAGTGCGAATCAGGTAGACATCAACATTGTTGAGAAAGTCGCGCGCCACCTTGAACTTAAAGAGAACCCTGCGGTGATGAACCAGGTCGAGAACATCCACCGCGACGTGATGCGTGCGACTGCTGGCTGGAACGAGATCGTGAATGACATCCGTGCCGGTGCGGTGCCCGAAGCGCTGAAGCGCTTTGTAGAAAAGTTGCAACAGCCCGACGATGGTTGGAAGGGCGAGAAGTTGTACACCAGCGCCATTGAGCGAGGAGAGTAATGGGTTTCTTTTATCAAGCACTGAAGAAGGCTGCAGGCGTACCTACGAGTCCGAATGAAGAACTCGTGGAACGCGAGCAGCCGACTTTCGAGGAAGATCTGCGGGATAAGACAGCTGCCGCTACTCCGACGGTGAAGCCGCACCGCAAGCTAAGCCTCAAGTTCCCGCTGGAGAGTCTGGTCGCATTTCTTTCACCGCCAGTGGAAGACGAGAATGTCATCGCGATGGAGCAGTGTCGCGTTCTGCGCGCTCGTATCTGGGAGACCATGCGTCACAAGCAGTTCAAGTCCTTACTTGTGACCAGTGCCATGCCCGCGGAAGGCAAGACTTTGTTGTCAGTCAATCTCGCATTCGCACTCAGCCAGATCGAGAATGTGCGTGTTTTGTTAGTGGATGCCGATCTGCGACGGCCGGGCTTAGCGCGATTCCTCGGAATGATGCCGGATAAAGGCTTGAATAATTTCCTGAAAGGTGACGAGAGTTTTGACGACGTTTGCTGGACCCTCAATGACTCCTTGGATTTCGTCCCAACTCAGCCCGTCGAAGAAGACGCAGCGGAATTGTTACACGGCCAACGGATGGTCGAGTTCTTGCGCGAAGCGAAGCAGCGCTATGACTTGATATTGATGGATGCGCCGCCGCTCTTTCCCATCGTAGATGCTCAGGTGGTTGCGCCTCTTGTCGACGCGGCGGTGATGGTCGTGCGCGCCGGTCAAACATCGTTCGATCTTTCGCGCCAGGGAGCAGACATTTTGAAAGGCAAACTCATCGGCAGCATCCTTAACGGTGCGGACGTCGGCAGAAAGACTGCCTATTACGGCGGTTATTACACCCGTTACGGCAGTCAGGCGAAGAAAAAGAATTAGATGATCAAGGTACTTAATCAATATTTTCCCGGCCGGTTGTTCATTCTCCTGGTGACGGAGAACCTTCTCATCATGCTCGGTATCTGGGCCGGGATCTCCTACCACATGGGGAGCTTGCTGTTCTCCATGACCGAGTATCCGAGTCTGTTCGGCAAAGCTTTCCTGGTCACGGTGATCTGCCAGTTCTGCCTTTACTATGCTGACATCTATGACCTGCGCAACATCGGGTCAAAGTTAGAGATATGTCTGCGCGTGATGCAAGCGCTGGGTGCGGCCGCCTTGATCCTAGCCACTTTGTTCTACTTCTTCCCGGATTTGCGTCTCGGCGCCGGCATCGTTGAGACCGCTTTGCTGACGGTCGTCTTCGGCATCTTGATGTGGCGCATCTTTGTTGAATGGCTGAATCGGGCTTATGGCGCTGGCGAACGCATCCTCTTGGTCGGTTCCGGCAATTCATTGCATGCGCTGGTTCGCGAGCTTCGCGGCCGCCCAGACTTGCCCTTGAATCTGCTCGGCGTTGTGGATGAGGACAACGCTTCTGCCGCTTCTTCACTCAACGGACTAACGTCACTGGGCACTCTCGAGGAGTTGCAGCGCATCCTTGAAGAATCAAAGCCTGACCGACTCATCATGGCTCTCAAAGAGCGGCGCCGTCAGCTGCCACTCGATCTTTTGCTGAAATGGCGAATGACCGGCTTGGTGATCGAGGAAGCAAGCACTCTGTATCAAAAGATCACGGGCAAGGTACCCGTCGATAGCATTCACCCCAGCGCCCTGATCTTCACTGACGGTTTCCGTCAGACGACGTTGCAGAAGATCTACGGTCGTTCGCTCGGACTTGTCATCGGGTTGTTTTCCTTGATCTTTGTGCTGCCCGTGATGGCCATCGTGGCTCTTGCCATCAAGCTCGATTCAAAGGGCCCCGTGCTCTACAAGCAGACGCGCGTCGGCTTGAATGGAAAGTTGTTTGAAGTGCGCAAGTTCCGTTCGATGTTTGTGGACGCGGAATCGAAGAGCGGACCTGTGTGGGCTCAAGATGTCGATCCCCGCGTCACCCGTGTCGGGCGCTTTCTGCGCAAGGTGCGCCTCGATGAGCTGCCACAATTCATCAACGTGCTGAACGGCGACATGAGTTTTGTTGGCCCGCGACCCGAACGCCCATTCTTCGTTGACCTTTTGAAAGAGAAAGTCCCTTTTTATGACCTGCGCCACTCGGTACGGCCTGGCATAACCGGATGGGCACAAGTGTCTTGTCATTACGGCGCTTCGGTAGACGATGCGCAGCAGAAGCTTGAGTACGATCTGTTTTACATCAAGAATTTTTCGCTTTCGTTCGACTGTTTGATCTTGTTTCAGACAATAAAAATCGTCTTGTTCGGGCGCGGACGTTGATGCCCGTGAAAATGGAGAGGCAGGAACTCGGTATGTATCCAAGAAAGAATCACGCCATGATCGCCATTGCGTTGCTGCTGGCGTTGTTTGTCGCCGGTTGCCACAAGGATCCCGCGAAGGAAAAGGCGAAGTTCATTGCCAGCGGCGACAGTCTGATGAAGGCGGAAAAATACAACGACGCCAGCATCCAGTACCGCAACGCCATCAAGATCGATCCCAATTCTTCTGAGCTGTACTTCAAGTTGGGAGAGGCGTACTTCCACAATTCGCAGTTGCGCGAAGCCTTCGCTGCATATAAGAAATCGACTGACCTCGACAAGAACAACGTGCCCGCCCAGCTTGCTCTCGGGCGTTTCTTGCTGGTCACACAGCAGTACAACGATGTCATCCAGCTCGCGACTAACATCCAGCAAAGTCAACCGGACAACGTCGATGCAAGCTTGCTGATGGCGAATGCATATGCCGGAAAGAAAGATATTCCGCAAGGCATCAAGATTCTGCAAGATGTGTTGGCCAAGCACCCCGATTCCGTGAGTGCCCACCTGAATCTTGGCGTGTTTTACGCCAGCCAGCAGAAGCTCGATCTGGAAAAAGAACAATTTGAGGCTGCAGTGAAAGCCGATCCGAAGTCGGTGGACGCCCACAAGGCTTTGGCTTCTTATTTGATTTCGCAGAAACAATTCGATGGCGCCGAAAAAGAATTCAAGGCCGCGGTAGACGCGAGCGGCGGCGCGGTGCCGGCTAAACAGGCATTGGCTGAATTTTATTTCCGCCAGAAACGCCTGCCTGAGGCAGAAGCCGCCTACAAAGACCTGGTGACCGCGCAAAAGAATTCGTCGCAATCGCGTTTCGTCCTCGCCAATTTCTACCTGGCAACCGGTAAGCCGGATGAGACCAAGAAGATTGACGAACAGATCGCCAAAGATGACCCGAACTTTATTGCTGCTCGGTTGCAGTTGGCGGACATCGCGATCCAGGCCAAAGACCTCGACGAGGGTGAAAAGATCGTCAACGCGGTTTTGAAAGATCGCGCCAAAGAGCCGCAAGCTCTTACGCTGCACGCGCAGATCATGATCCAGCGCAATCAAGGACAGAAGGCGCTTGAAGACCTGGAAGTGGCGCAGAAGTTTGAGCCAAAGTCGCCCCTCATCTATTTCATGCAGGGAATGGCATACGCGGAGGCCGGCAATCTTGACCGCGCCCAGTCCAGCTACGAACAAGCCATTGCGGTGGATGCAAATTTCACTCGTGCCTATCTGGCATTGGCTGAAATGATGCTCGGCAGGAACCAGTCTGACGCCTCCCTGCGCTACAGCGAGCAAGTCTTGGCCAAGGATCCCAACAACATTTACGCTCTGTTCCTGCAGGCAAATGCCTACGGCAATCTGCACAACTACACCAAGTCGCAGCAGATCTTTGAGAAATATGCACAGTTAGCTCCGCAGTCTTCGCAGGGGCCGTTGCGTCTCGGCATGTTGGCCATGGCGAACAAGAAGTATGACGTGGCTGAGAAAGATTTCGAAAAAGCTCTGCAGATGAATCCGAAGGAATACGAGGCACTCGATAGTCTCACCACGCTATATATGCTGCAGAAGCAGCCGGACAAGGCCATCTCGCGTATTCAGAAACAGCTTGAGACTGACAAGAGCGGAGCCGTTTACAAGACCCTGGGTAAGGCTTATGCGCAGGCTCAGAAATATCCTGAAGCGGAGCAGGCTTTACGTCAGGCTATGGCTGCGTCGCCGCAGGACTACACCATCCATCTGCTGCTTGGCCAGGTCTACGTTCAGGAAAAGACCGTCGACAAAGCTCTCGCAGAGTACGATGCCGCTACCAAGGCGAATCCGAAAGATGCCGGTCTCTGGACTCTTTACGGCATGCTGAATCAGGAAGCCGGCCACGAAGACGCAGCGAAAAAAGCGTACGAGAAAGCATTGGAGATTGCTCCTAACGCCGGCGGCGCGGCCAACAACCTGGCGTGGATGTACATGTCAGACAAGAATCCTGATCTGGACAAAGCCCTCGAACTAGCGCGCACGGCGAAGATCGCTCTACCGCAAGCTGCGCCCGTCTCTGACACTCTGGGCTGGGTCTATTACAACCGCAAGCTGTATGACAGCGCGCTACCGCTGCTGCAGGAAGCTGTGAAGCAACAGCCGCAGAAGGCCGAATATCACTTCCACCTGGCTGCGGTGCTGCTTGAGACCGGTAAAAAACCGCAGGCAAAAGCAGAGATGAGCCAGGCTTTGAAACTTGATGCAAATCTCAAGAACCGCGATGACGTGAAGAAAGTGATGGGAGAGCTGGGAGTATGAGCACCGCCGCTGTGACAGTGCGGGAAGATTCGTTTTCCGCGATAAAAAATTTGGCGAAGTCGCCTGCTTGGTTGCTGCTGATCGCGGGCGTCTTATTGGTCTATGCCCGCGTGCTCATGGAACTGGCAAAAGAGTGGTGGACGAATCCCGACTACTCGCACGGTTTGCTGATCCCGTTCGCAATCGGCTACCTCTTGTATGAGAAGCGCAACTCGCTGGCTTCGCTGGAACTAAAACCCAGTTGGGCCGGCTTGGTACTGATCGTTATCTCGCAAGGCATCAACCTCGTTGGATTTCTAGGCGCGGAATTCTTCCTCCAGAGATCATCATTTGTACTGTTGCTTGCCGGATTGATCCTGTTCTTTGCAGGATGGCAGCATCTGCGTGAAACCGCTTTCATGTTGATCCTGCTCGAACTGGCCATTCCGCTGCCGGTGCTGATCTTCAACCTTGTGGCTCTGCCGCTGCAGTTGATCGCGTCATCATGGGCGGAATCGTTCCTGCGCGTTTGCCAGATACCGGTACTGCGTGAAGGCAATCTGCTCGTCCTCGCGCAGCAAACGCTGAACGTGACCGAGGCTTGCAGCGGCATCCGCTCCTTGATGAGCTTGATCACGCTCGGATTGATGCTCGCCTACTTCCTGCCATTCAAGTGGATCATTCGAGTGGCGTTCGTCCTGACCACTATTCCCATCGCCATCGTTGCGAATGCCTTCCGCGTGGGTGGTACTGGTGTCTTGGCCACTTACTTCGGAGAGAAAGCTGCACAAGGCTTTTTCCATACTTTTTCCGGCTGGCTGGTTTTCGTATTCGCTTTCGTGGTGCTTCTGGGCGAGGTTGCCATCCTGCATAAGTTCTTCGCTCCGGTAAAACAAAAGAGGTCTGCATGAAGTTGAACACTCGATTGCTAGTTGTCGCCGCATTTCTGGTTTTGACGGTGAGCGTGAAGGCGTATCTGAACACCGCGCCGGCGGTGCCGTTGCGCAAGCCTTTGGATGAGTTCCCGCAGCAGGTGGGCGACTGGAACATGACCTCCAGCGCGCGCTTGACCGACGATGTGGCTGGAGTCCTGAAAGCTGACGACTACATGGTGCGCCAGTACCGCGAACCGTCCACCGGGAAGTTCATTGACTTCTTCGTTGCCTACTACAAGACCCAGGCCGCCGGCGAGAGCATGCATTCACCCAAGAACTGTTTGCCCGGTTCCGGATGGACTCCCATCGTGAACGATCGCGTGATCATGAAGAACGATGCCGAAGGTCATCCCATCGAGGTCAACCGCTACGTCATTCAGAACGGTTCAGACCGTGCTCTGGTTCTGTACTGGTACCAGGCCAACGGCCGCATTATTGCCAATGAGTATTGGGGCAAGTTCTATCTGGTTTGGGACGCGTTGCATACACGCCGCAGAGACGGAGCCATCGTCCGCTTGATGATTCCTCTCGGACCCAATGACGATCCTCAGCAGGCATTGCAGACCGGTTTGCAATTCGGCCGGCTCGCTGGTCAAGACCTGCCCGCGTTCCTTCCGAACTAGGAACCGGCTCGAAACCGGAACAGCGGTCACCGGAGTTCCGGTGGCCGTTCTTTTATTAACGATTTGTCGCAAGTAGCTCTTTATCTGAAACCGAATGTCATACTCGATCACTCCATCTGAAATGTCACGGCCACTCCGGGTCTTGGTGATCGATGAGTACTTTCCGTATCCGCCGGACTCAGGCAAGCCTATCCGGACAGGAAACCTTCTGAGACGCCTAAGCGAACGGCATGACGTGACGTTGCTCTGTTACGGAATTCCGTCTGACACGAACGGAACCGCTCCTAGACTGAAAGTCGAATTCGTCGATCCGCTCACCGACTACAGCGGTGCCGCGCTCTACTCACGTCTAGCGGCGAATCTCTTTTCCCCTTATCCGTATTCCGTTACCAAGCATTACACAGAGCGTTTTCTAGATCGGCTAAAAGAGTTAGTGGCCAAAAATTCTTACGACTTGATCCAATGCGAATGGACCCCTTACGCCCGCTATCTCGAGGCAGTGCGCAACGTGCCCACTTTGATCGCTAGCCACAACGTGGAATCGCAGATCTGGTTTCGCCGTTCGGAGCACTCGGATTCAGCTGCAGGCCGCGTCTTCTTTGGCATGCAGGCTAAGAAGATGGAATCCTTCGAGCGCGACGCCTTGCGCGACGCCTCATGGGTCACGGCTGTCAGTCAAGAAGATGCCGACATTATCCGCAAGTGGGGAATCGATCGCGTCAGCCTCGTCGACAACGGCGTCGATCTCGGGTTTTATTATTCCGAGTCATCCAAAGAAGATGACGATGAGATGCTTTTTCTTGCTTCACTCGATTGGGCGCCGAATATCGATGGACTCAAGTACTTCCTCTCAGAGATACTGCCACTCGTAGTTGCGCAGCAACCCAAAGCGCGTCTGACTATTGCCGGGCGCAAGCCCCCGGCGGACCTGCGCAAATATTGTGAAGCAATCGCCAACACGAATTTTGTCGGCGAAGTGCCTGACGTGCGCCCTTATCTGGAGAAAGCCGCAGTCATTGTCGTGCCTCTGCGCGTGGGTGGCGGAAGCCGGCTAAAGATTCTCGAAGCGATGGCCGCCGGCAAAGCGATGGTATCGACGTCAGTCGGAGCCGAAGGCCTTTCTGTTTCGAACAAAGTCCAGCTCATTTTGGCCGACGATCCGAAGTCCTTCGCGGACGCGTCTGTGAGGTTAATGCGCTCGCCCGGTGAGCGCCGAAGATTGGGCAGCGCAGGCCGCAAGCTGGTGGAAGACAAATATAGTTGGGATGAATGCGCGCGCAAACTTGAAGCTGCTTGGTTCCGGGCGGCCAAAGTTGGATCGCCCGCCTCGTTACAGAAAGGCGCAGGCGCATGAGCATGAGCGGACACCTGCGTATATTGCACTTGCGCGCCAGCCCATTTGTCGGCGGACCAGAACGCCAGATCCTTCGCTGCGCGGCATTTGATTTCGGAGAAAACGTTCAACAGATCGTTGGTTCGTTCGTGGATGAGCACGAAGGCAAAGATCTGCTCGACGCTGCCGGCGCGAAAGGGATTGAGACGGTCTCATTCTCGCCCGGCAGCCGGACTGCGCTAGCACAGCTGCGTGCATATATTCGCAAAGAAAACATCTCGATGCTATGCACGCACGGATTCAAGGCTGACGTGCTGGGCATCATTGCCGGCAGGCGTGAAAGTATTCCTGTCGCCAGTTTTCTTCGCGGATGGACCGCACAGGACTGGAAGGTGCGGCTCTACGAGCAGCTTGATCGTTCCATGCTGCCTTTCGCGAGCGCCGTCGTCGCCCTCTCGCAGTCCCAGGCCGAAAAGTTGAAGGCTCCCCGTGAAAAGCGCCATGTCGTCACCAACGTCATCGAGACGCGTGAACTTTCAGCAGACGCCAGTGCCGCCGCTCGCCGTGACATTCGCGCGCGATTCGGCCTGCCCGCGGAATCCCGAGTCGTCGTCTGCGCCGGCCGTCTTAGCCCCGAAAAGGGAACCAAATATTTCGTGCAGGCCGCGCAAGAGTTGACGTCGCATTATCCTGACGTACGCTTCACCATTTTTGGTGAAGGCATTGAAAAAGCCTCTCTAGCTGCTGCAGTGTCGGGGACGCCAAGTATCGTCCTCGCGGGACACATCACTGACTTCAAGGAACTCCTCCCGGGGGCTGACGTCCTCGTCAATCCGTCGCTGATGGAAGAGATGCCCAACGTGGTGTTGGAAGCCATGTCATGCGGTGTTCCGGTGATCGCCACAGCCGTGGGTGGTGTTGCGGAGCTCGCGGGGCCAGACCCGACCATAGTCCTCGTGCCGCCGGCCGATCCCGCCGCCATCTCACAAAAGTTGGCTCGACTTCTCGATTCACCCACCGAAGCACGGTCATTTGCAGCCGCGGCACAAAATCGCATCCGGACTTGCTATTCACCGGAAAAGCAAAAGTCAGAACTGGAGGCGTTATTCGAGCGTCTGCTGCCGGCATTTGCGCCGGCTTCCACAAAACCTGTTCAATCCGTGCGTGAGTTGCCTTTCATCACGGTGGCCATGCCGGTGCGCAATGAAGAAAAACATATTCAAAAAGTTCTCGACGCATTGCTCAAGCAGGAATACCCGAAAGACAAATACGAGATCATCATCGCTGACGGCGAATCAACAGATCGAACACGCGAGATCGTTGAACACGTCGCGAGGACCGCGCCCCTCCCCATCCGACTGATCAATAACCCACGCCGCCTTTCCAGCGCAGGCCGCAATATCGGAATACTCAATGGACGCGGTGACATCGTCGCTTTCATCGATGGCCATTGCATCATCGGCTCGGATCGTTGGTTGCGTAATGTGGCGGACCTCATCCAAGAGACCGGCGCCGCCTGCTTATGCCGCCCTCAGCCGTTAGATGATCCCGCCAACACGAGTTTTCAAGACATGATCGCGAAATGCCGCGGCTCCGTACTCGGACACGGTCTCGACTCCAGCATCTTCTCGCAAGACAACGAACGCTTCATCGACCCCACTAGTTCCGGCGCGGTCTATACGCGGCAGGTCTTCGATAAAGTCGGCATCTATGACGAAGCGTTCGACGCCGCTGAGGACGTGGAGTTCAACCATCGCGTTCGGCAAAGCGGACTGAAGTCATATATAAGTCCGCGGTTGACCATTCACTACGCTCCGCGTGCGGATTTGAGAGGATTGTTCAAACAGATGATGCGATACGGACAAGGCCGTTTTCGTCTTATCGCGAAACATCGTGACGCCATCAGCCTAAGCCAGTTCGTGCCGCCGGCGTTTGTCGCTTGGATGATCCTGGCTGTCGTGCTTTCTGCGTTTGTGCCGCTAGCGCGTTGGGCATTCCTAGGCACACTGTCAATCTACCTGGTGGCTGTCATTGTGTCCTCCATCGCTCTCGCGGTAAAACATGGATTTAGATTTCTATGGGGCGGGCCTGTCATCTACGCAACCATCCATGTGGGGCTGGGAGTAGGCTTTTGGAAAGGTCTGTTCTCCGGCTACAAGCCGGTACCCGTAACTGCGGCTGCTCGTTCAGGAGTTTGATCCAAAGATGTTGAATGCGATGACAATCGACGTGGAAGATTACTTCCACACCGAAGCGATGAGTGAGGCTGTCCACCGCGACCAGTGGACGACGATGCCATCGCACGTTCAACGCAATACGGAACGCCTGTACGAACTATTCGCGAATCACAATGTGACGGCGACCATGTTCTTTCTCGGCTGGGTGGCGGAAAGATTCCCCAGCCTCGTTTCCCAGGCAGTCAAGCTCGGACACGAAGTCGCATGCCATAGCTACTGGCACCGTGCCGTCTTCCGTCTCACGCCCGAAGAATTTCGTGAAGACACCAAACGTGCCAAAGATGCGATTGAATCGGCCGCGAATGTTCCCGTGAAAGGCTATCGCGCGCCGAGCTTTTCTTTGATTCCTGGCACGGAGTGGGCGCCCGGCATTCTCGCCGAGCTAGGATTCACCTACGATTCCAGCATCAATCCGATTGCCCACGATTTCTACAGCAATGCAGGCAAACCGCGCGTACCGCACAGGTACCCGGAATGCCACTTGCTCGAAATACCTATTGCAACCGCACGCCGTGGCGGGCGAACATTCTGCGTCGGTGGCGGCGCATACTTTCGAATTTTCCCTCTCCGATATACATCTTGGGGTTTGTCGTGTGTAAACAACGAAGAGAAGCGTCCGGCAATGTTCTATCTGCATCCCTGGGAGATCGATGCCGAACAGCCAAGATTGAACGTTAAGATGAAGTCCAAGCTGAGGCAGTACACCGGTTTGGCTTCGACTTACGGCAAGCTCGAAAGTTTGATTGAGAA
>JAICLA010000133.1 GCA_025927695.1 Terriglobales bacterium
ATTGACAAGCAGGAAGTTAAAAAGGCGCTCAAGGGCTCGTTCGTGCCGGTGCGCGCCCTCTGGATTAGCGATGATGGCAAGACGGTAAAATCCGCGGGCTTTGGCCAATCCGGCGCGCCTTCAAACATCAGCACAGTGGCGCCTGCGGCCAGCGGGCCATACACGACATATGAATGTCCAGTGACCCAACCGATGTCAGCCGTACACCAATAGATGTCTTCTTCCTTGATGTCGAAGACCCACTTCATGGTGGCGAGCACTTGCGTGAGGTATCCGCCGGTAGAGTGGACCACGCCCTTCGGCTTGCCGGTGGTGCCCGAGGTGTAGAGCACATATAAAGGATGCTCGCTGTCGAGTTCTTCCGCGGGGCAGATCTCGCTCGCGCCGTTTGTAAGATCGTCCCACCAGTGATCGCGCCCGGCCTGCATCTTCACCATGGCGTTGAGACGCTTGTGAACGATGACATTCTTTACCGTAGGGCAGGCGTTGTTGGCCAAAGAATCGTCAACGTTCTGCTTGAGAAGAACTTCTTTGCCGCGACGCAGGCCGGCGTCTGACGTGATGATGAGTGATGCATTGAGGTCGTGAATGCGAGTTTTCAAAGCTTCTGCGGAGAACCCGCCGAACACTACCGAATGAATGATGCCCAAGCGCGCACAGGCGAGCATCGCAACTGCCGCCTCCGGCGTCATTGGCATATAGATGATGCTGCGGTCGCCTGTTTTCATGCCAAGGGCTTTTAGCGCATTGGCAAATTTGCAGACTTTGCGGTGAAGTTCTTGATAAGTAAGCGTACGCTGCTCGAAGTTCTCGCCTTCCCAGATGATGGCCGCTTTGTTGCGACGCCAGGTGGCGTTGTGCCGGTCAAGACAGTTGTAAGACACATTCGTCTTTGCGCCGATAAACCACTTGGCAAACGGTGCGTTCGACCAATCGCAGACCTGCGTCCATTTCTTGAACCAATGCAGATGATCAGCTTCGTCCGCCCAGAACTTGTCTGGATCCTTCGCCGCCGCAGCGTAGAGCTGCTCATACTGCTGCATCGATTTGATCGCAGCGCGCTCGCTGAACTGTTGTGGCGGATTGATTCTTTCGTTTTGTTCCATCGGGTCGCCTGCCTTGGGTCGTTGTCTCGGGTTCGGGGGTAGGCGAAGATTGTACTGCACGCATGTAGCGGCTGAAAAACCGTTAGGGCAATTGAAAAGGCGCGCCGTGGAGGCGCGCCGATGTGGAGGTTGGAAAGGTCAGGCTTGGATGTGTGATTCCAGAAAATACAGGTTCTGATCAGCCTCACGCGAAAGCTCGGTAAACAGGTCGGCCGTGCCCTGGTCCTCTAATTCGTCACATTTATCGATTCCCTCGCGGTAGGCATTGGCCAACGCGCCGAGCCTGTCAGACAGTGCGCGGACATGGTCCATGCCTTTCACGGTCTCGATGGGATACTCTTCGATGGAAGATGCTTCCGCGGATTGCCGCAATGTTCCATTTGCGCGTCCACCGAGAGCCGTCGCGCGTTCGGCCAGCATATCCACCCAGTTTTCCAGGCATTCAGCGATCTTGTCGAACAATAGATGCAGCTGGTAAAAGTCATTGCCCTTCACGTTCCAATGAGCAAATTTGGTTTGTGTCTGCACGTCGAGTGTGTCTGCCATACGAGCGTTCAAGATGGCGATAACTTTTGCGCGGTCTTTTACATCAATGCGCGTGTCGAAAATAGGCTCGTTGGTATTGCGGTTCCCATTCTTTCGTGAAGCGATCTTCAATTGTGCTTTTTGCTGTGCCATTCCAATCTCCTAAAAGGGTTGGATGAGCAAATCGCGAGCGGAGTTTGCGTGTCAGCGGGCTGTGATCGCTTGTTTTATGGCATTTGCCAGCTGACTGGCGGCGTTAATGGGCGGCTGGCAGGTGAATCCGGAGCAGATGACGGCGACGGATCTGCCGTCTTTTATGACGGGCAATTGCGGTATGGTTTCCGCCAGTGCTGCAGGAAGGTTCTGCGCGACGACCTGGTCTAACCGTAAGTGAATAACCTCTTTGTTGACGGCGAAGGACGACAGAGCAGCAGTGTGAAGTTCTTCGGCGGAAGCGTCATCTCCGACAATGACTACCTGAATCGCCGGTTCGACAAATAAGCGCAGTGCAATCCCAAAGGTCGCGGCGAAGATTCCGAAGTGATTCACTATGCCGGCAAAGGTTTCGAGCGTGTCCTCGGCAATGTCTTTGTACTTGGAATCGTTAGTGAAGTGAAAGAGCCGCATCATGGCGATGGCGGCGGCGGAATTGCCGGCGGGCGTGGGTGAATCCTGCAGTGGCTTGCGGCGCGCGGTGAGCGCGCCGAAGAGGCCGGCAGGGTCGGATTGCGAATCCATGTCAAAGAATCCGCCTGAGGTTGAATCATGAAAGCGCGTGATCATGGCGTCGCCGATGGCGCGTGCGAATTTGAAATAGGTGAGGTCTGCGGTGGCGCAATACGCGTCAAGGCAGGCGATGGTCGTGAACGCATAGTCGTCCAGCATGCCGGCTACCAGACGATGCTGCGCCGCTGGATCCGAGTAAGCGATGACATGGTTCAAGCGATTATGCTTCGCGTCCCAAGCGGTTGAGAGGATTCGGTCAAGAGATTTCAGCGCGAACTTGCGCGGAGCGGCGAGATCCAGCGCGCTGGCGGCATCGAGATATGCTGACACCATCATCGCGTTCCAGTTCACGTAAACTGTCTTGTCGATATATGGAGTCGGGCGCTGCAGACGCGCGGCGTACATCTTCTTGCGCGCCGATGACAGCAGCGAGAGTACTTCATCTTCCGGGCGCCTGTTCTGGCGCGCGATCACATCCATGGTCTCTTTCACGAACAGCACATTCTTGTGCGGGTTGTGGTGCATCTCGCCCACTTCGCCAATGTCGTAATAAGCGGAGGTAACGGCCAACTCATCGGCCGTGAGAACCGCGCGGGCTTCCTGGAGCGTCCAGGTGAAGTAGTCGCCATCGTCGTCCATATTGATGTCGGCATCTTGCGAGGCATAGAAGCCACCGTGTTCCTGGTCGCTGAGCCATTCGTCCACCCAGCGAATGATGTCTTGTGCGATGGCGGAGAACAGCGGGCTGCCGGTGGCCTGCCACGCGTGCACGTAATTCTTTAGCAGCTCGGAATTGTCATAAGACATCTTCTCGAAATGGGGCACGATCCACTTTTCATCGACCGAATAACGATGGAAACCGCCGGCTAGCTGGTCATACACGCCGCCTGTAGCCATCTTTTCGAGCGTGGTATCAATGATGGTGGCGAGGTCTTCGTGCTGCGTACGCGTGAATTCGTCGATCACTAGATCAAGCGCGGGCGAATGTGGGAACTTGGGTTTGTCGCCAAACCCGCCGTTGTGGCGGTCAAACATCTTGCGCGCGGATTCGATGATGTGTGCGATGGTGCCGGGATCGATTGAGCCGGAGCGCCCGGCATACGCTTCCTGATGTTCGATAGCGCCCATCACGCTGTCTGCTGACTCCATCACCTCGCTGTGCTTTTCCTTGTAGGCGTTAGCGATGCTTTGCAGCACGCGGCGAAAGCCGGGTCGTCCGTAGTGATCGTCGGGAGGGAAGTACGTGCCGCCAAAAAACGGCCGACCATCCGGCGTAAGGAATGCGGTCAGCGGCCAGCCGCCTTGTCCGCTGATAGCTTGCACTGCGGCCTGATAGCGCGCGTCCACATCGGGGCGCTCGTCGCGGTCCACTTTGATGGCAATGAAGTGTTCATTGATCAGCGCGGCAATGGTTTCGTTGTCGTACGACTCGCGGTCCATCACATGACACCAATGGCACCACACTGCGCCAATATCGAGCAGGATGGCCTTGTCTTCCTTTTTCGCCACAGCGAATGCCGCCTCTCCCCACTCATGCCAGCGGATGGGCTGATGCATAGCAGAACGGAGATACGCGGACGAGGCTTGCTCGAGGGAATTCATTGCGTGATCAGTTTCTTGGCCATCGAATAGTAGATCTCTGCGGCGGCTAGCAATTCTTTTTTGCTGATAAATTCGCCGGTGGTGTGCGCCACGTGGATGGAGCCGGGACCGAACAGAATCGGCTCGCCCCAATTTGAAAGCGCCGGAATATCAGTGGTGTAGGCGGCGACAAAAGTAGGAATGTCTTCAAAAGTGCGCAGCTTGATGAAGATATTGTTCACTTCCGCGTCTACTTGCACCCCCGGCAGGCCATGTACGCTGTCTTCAATATCTTTCTTAAGCTGATCTGCTGGGCCAACCAGGCGATAAAGGATCTGCGCGCGGGCGAAGTCAGGAATAACATTCGGGGCGCGCCCGCCTTCGATAATGCCAATGTTCATCGTGGTGGGACCGACTTCGGGATTCACCGGAAGCTTCACCGCGCGGATCCGTTCGAGCGCTTCCAATAACTTCTCGATGGCGGAATCACCCAACTCGGGATAAGCGGAATGGGCCATGCGTCCGCGTGCGGTGACGATGACTTTGAGCGATCCCTTAGACGCAGTGGCGATCTTGTTTTCCGTCGGTTCGCCGTTGATGAGGAACTTCGCGCGCGGATTGATTGGAGATTCGTTCGCTGTGTGTGCGCCGGCGCTGTCGCGTTCTTCGTCCACCACCCAGAGCAGAGCGATCGGCGCTTTCTCTGCGAGCAAGCGCGTGGCTGCGTGCAACATGGCTCCAGTAATGCCTTTGGTGTCGCAAGCGCCACGTCCGTAAATCTTTTCAGCGTCTTCAGAGGATGGAATGAACGGAGGTACAGTATCGATGTGCGTAGAAAAGACGACGTGCGGCTTAACCCCGGCGACTGCGGCATAAACATTGAAGCGTGTGTCTGTCACCGGCATTTTTTGCGCGTCAAAGCCAAGACTCTTCAGTTCACCCAAGAGGAACTCGCCCACCGCGGCTTCATTGCCGGTGATAGATTCGATGTCTATGAGTTGGCGGACGAGTTGAAAGACGCGCTCAGAGGTCACGCAAGAAGAATAACAAAAGCGGGTGCCGGCTATCAGAAGGCGGCGTTCGAGCTGATTCGAAGCGAATCAATTTACAATGTGTTGTTCCCATGAATGGCGACTACAAACCGGGTGAGATCAAAAGTCTGATGCTCAATGGCCCGGTGGGGCAGCTTGAGGCACTGCTGAACGTTGGCGCGCAGGACGCGACTCACGCGGCGCTAGTGTGCCATCCGCATCCGCTGTTCGGCGGGACGATGCACAATAAAGTCGTATATAACGCGATGAAGTCGCTGACGAAGTTTGGCTTTCACGCGTTGCGGTTCAACTTTCGCGGAACGGGATTGAGCGGCGGAATGCATGACGAAGGCCGCGGAGAGCGCGACGATGTGCGTGCAGGCATTGATTTTCTGGAAAAGGAATTCCATCTGCCTATCATCTTCTGCGGATTCTCCTTCGGCGCGGCAACGGGCCTGAAAGCCACGTGCGGCGATTCGCGCGTAGTCGGGCAAATCTCGCTGGGGACGCCGGTTTCGGTCGAGGGACGTGCATATAAATATGAATTCCTCTCGCGCTGCACCGCGCCCAAGTTGTTCATCAGCGGTTCACAAGACCAGTATTCGCCGGAGCCGGTGCTAAGAGAAGCATTCGCGAATGCAGCCGAGCCGAAGAAGCTGGTCATTGTGCCTCAAGCGGACCATTTTTTTGTGGGCAAGTTAAACCTGATGCAATCAGCGCTGGAAGACTGGGTCGGGGAACACTTTGCTGAGAAGAGAACACTTGCATGAGCGTTGCGTCTGCGTTTGAACGCCACGTGCATTACAGCCGCGGCGTTCTGCGCATCTGTGACGATCTTTACCATTTAGATAGTTACTCGCGCGTGTTGATCGTGGCCTTCGGGAGATCGGCGCACGAGATGTGCGAAGCAATGGCTGCGCAGCTGGGCGCCCTTGGTGGTGGAATCATTTCCGCGACCGAGCGTGTAGGGCGGCCGCAGGTGGCGGGCTTCCGATACTTTCATGGCGGTGCGGAAGTTCCGAATGAGGAGTCATTACGGGCAGCCGAAGCAATATTGAAGTCGCTTGCCGCGCTGGATGCGAAGGCGCTCGTCATCTACTTGATCAGCGCGGGGTCAGCGATGGTGGAAGCGCCTGTCGACGAGACAATCTCGCTACAAGATCTGGTCGCTACTTATAAGGTGTTGACGGAATCGGAAGTGTCGCCGGAGGAAGCACGCGCCATCCTGAAGCATCTGTCGGCGATCAAGGGTGGACGAATGGCATTGGCTGTCGGTTCGCCGCAGACGCAGCAGGTATCGATCATCTACATCGGACGCGTGGAGCAGAGTTCGCAAGTGGCGTGCGGCGCCACTATGCCGGATGCAAGTTCGGTAGACGAGTGTTACGAGATAGCCGCGCGTTTTGGATTGACGGCCAAGTTCCCGCCGAGCATACGCCAGTTATTCGTGCGCCGCGCGCTAGAAGATACGCCGGACAAAGAGCATCCGGGATTTCACAACTGCCGTTGGTGGACGATCGCGTAGTAAACGGATCAACGCTAAGGAGAAGAGATGAAAGTCGCATTCTTGGGATTAGGAATCATGGGTCACGCCATGGCCGCAAATCTGGTGAAAGCCGGGGACGAAGTGACTGTGTGGAACCGCTCCGCGGGAAAGGACGTGGCGGGCGCGAAGATGGCGAATACACCGCGCGAGGCCGTGGCCAATGCAGAAGTCGTGTGGCTGTGCGTGTCTGACACCAAAGCGGTGGAAGAAGTGCTGTTCGGCAAAGACGGCGCGATCGAAGGCTTGCAGAAGGGCGCTATTGTCGCAGATTCCAGCACCATACTTCCGGAGGCTAGTCAGAGATTCGCGGCGAAAGTCCGCGAGCGCGGCGGAGATTTTGTTGATGCGCCGGTCACGGGATCGAAGATCGGCGCGGCAGCTGCGACGCTGATCTTCATTGTCGGTGGTAAAAGTGAGACTCTCGCCAAACTTGATCCGCTGTTTGAAGCCATGGGCAAGCAAGTCATCCACGTTGGCGAAAATGGAAAAGGGCTCGGCGCGAAGCTAGCCATGAACCTGATGATCGCGCTGATCTATGAAGGGTTCGCCGAAGCTATCACCCTGGCAGACAGGCTCGGTGTCGACCAGAAAGCACTGTTCTCGCTCATCCAATCGTCAATGGTCCGCAGCGGTGTGGTGGATTACAAAATGCCATTCGTAGAAAAGCGCGACTTC
>JAICLA010000010.1 GCA_025927695.1 Terriglobales bacterium
CTAAATAGCCATCACGCGCTTGTTTACTCGCATCCTAACAGGCAAATCAGGAACCCAGACGTAGAGCCTGGGGTGGAGGAAACATCGTGCGTAAATTCTTAGGTTTTGCGTTAAGCGCCCTGTTGGTCGCCGCGCTGCCGGCCATGGCCGACGCGGATCACCGGCTGGATGAATCAGGAAAAGTATTGCAGGAGATCGTGGCGATGCCTGACGGCATCCCGACGGACCTGCTACAGAAAGCGGAATGCGTCATTGTTCTGCCTTCAGTAAAGAAAGTCGCCATCGGCTTCGGTGGAAGCTATGGCAAAGGCGCAATGTCTTGCCGTTCTGGCGCGAACTATAGCGGCCCTTGGAGCCAGCCGGTCATGATGTCACTGGAAGGTGGAAGCTGGGGTCTGCAACTCGGTGGTTCTGCTACCGACCTTATTTTGCTGGTCATGAACGCGCATGGCGCTGATTCGATCCTGCACAATCAGATCAAGCTCGGTGTTGATGCCTCTGCTGCTGCCGGTCCGAAAGGCCGTTTGGCAGAAGCTTCGACTGATGCTTCTATGAAAGCTGAGATCTTGAGCTATTCGCGTTCGCACGGACTGTTCGCGGGCATCAGCTTGAATGGTGCGCGCCTGCATGCTGATGACGATGCCAACAAGGCCATCTACGGCAAGGACATCACGCCGGAAAAGGTCATTGCTCGTCCGGGCAACAATAGCGATTTGATGGTCTCTGAGTTGAACAAGCTGTCGCCGGGCTCTGAGTTCACCCGCAAGTCAGAGAAGATCGAACAGAAAAAGGAAGAAAAGCGCGAAGATAAGCGCTAGACCTTCTTGAATCAGAAAATAGACGCGCTACTGCGCGTCTATTTTTTTTGTCTGAGAATGAAACCCACCTGTGAAAGCGCGCAGGTGGGGCACCCAGATTTACAATGGTTACATGAAGGAAATGGAACCTTTTGTCATTGCGGGCAAGCAATTCCGCTCGCGGCTGATCGTAGGCACGGGTAAATATAAATCAGGCGAGGAGACGGCTGTCGCTATCGAGGCCAGTGGAGCGGAGATGGTGACCGTGGCAGTGCGGCGCGTGAACCTTGACAGCAGCAAGACTTCCCTGCTTGATCACATCGATGCGAAGAAATATTTTCTGCTGCCGAATACGGCGGGATGCTACACGGCGGATGATGCCATCCGCGCAGCGCGGCTGGGACGCGAAGTGGGTCTTTCCGACTGGGTGAAGATCGAAGTCATTGGTGATGAGCGCACGCTTTATCCCGATGTGCAGGCGACGATCGAAGCCACACGTGTGCTAGTGAAGGAAGGTTTTACCGTGCTTCCTTACACGTCTGACGACATCGTTGTAGCTAAGCGCCTGATCGACGCTGGCGCTTCGGCCATCATGCCGCTGGGCGCACCCATCGGCAGCGGGATGGGAATACAGAATGTGGCGAACATCCGGATATTACGCGAGATGATCACAACCGTGCCGTTGATCGTAGATGCCGGGGTGGGGACTGCTTCTGACGCGACGCTGGCCATGGAATTAGGAGCTGATGGCGTGCTCATGAATACCGCGATTGCTGCCGCTCAGGATCCTATCCTGATGGCGGAAGCGATGAAGTACGGAGTGATCGCCGGACGAGCGGCTTACTTGGCTGGACGCATGCAGAAGAAGCTTTATGCGACGGCGAGTTCGCCGCTGGAAGGCGTGGTGAAATAACACGTCCCATAGGGACCCTTAGAAGAAATAAAAAAGGCGGCCTCGTGGCCGCCTTTCGTTTTGCTCAGAGAGCAAAGACTACTTGTCCATCGACTTGTCTGCTTTTTTAGAGCTGTCCTTCATCATCGAGACTGAAGCGATGTGGATGGTGCCGGCATCTGCGTTCGGGGTTCCGGTGACTTTTACGTGATGGCCTTCATGACCCTGAACGGCATCAACGTTATCGATGGCCCAGACTTTGTTGTCCTTGTCGGTGACGATGACCAATTTGCCATCTTTCGCCGCGCACTTCTTCGCGCAAGCGCTGTCAGACATCTTGGCCTTGTCATGAGTCGCGCCACAGGCAGGATCAGTGATCCAACCAGTGACAGTGGCATCCTTTGCAAAGGCCGACACGGCCATCAACATGATTGCGGTCAGCGCTAAGACGGTGAATTTCTTCATTTCTTTCTCTCCATTGGCTAGGGCAGTCTCGAGTGCCGCCCTGGCGGGGGTACAACGCGGAGAATTATAGACGCTGCGGCCTAAGTTGCAAGCCCTAGTTTGGACACTAGCCTATTTCTTGGCGGTGGAAGTTGGGAGGGGCGGCTTTTCCGCTGGCAAGGTATAGATGACCTCGCCCGGTTTAGCATAGTGAAGTTGCTGACGTGCTTCCTTTTCAATAGCTTTGGGGTCCGTCTTCAAGGCTTGGATGTTCTGGTTGAGGTGGTCATTCTCAGCTTGGATTGACTTTATCTCAGCATCCAAAGCCTTATATTCATTGCGCTTCTGGTGATAGACGATCATGCCGTTGGCGCCGAAGATGACGTGAAACGCCAGCATGGCTACCAAAGCGCCCACGCCACAAGTAGCAATGAGGCGACGCGAGCGTTGAAACCATTCAGTGGCTTGTATGACCAGTCGCAGATGCAGTCTCCGTTAGTCCTTAAATACCCATTCGCGCGCCGCAACACTCAGCTTGCTGCTGTCATCTTGTGAACGCGCCTCTGAATATGCCCGCACGACCGGCTCGGTGCCGGAGACGCGATAGCAGACCCAGGAGCCGTCGTCGAGGATGAGTTTCAATCCATCAGTGCGCACGACGCTGCTGACTTTTTGCCGGCAAAATCGCGCGGCTCAGAAGTCAACTTAGTAGTGAACTTTGATTTGACCTCAGGCGTCAAGTGAAAATTCTCACGCAGCGGGTAGAACGAACCAACTTTGACAAATAGATCACGCAATTGGTCGCTGAGAGATTTTTTTCGCACCGCTACCATCTCGCAGCACAACAGTCCCGCGATGATGCCATCTTTCTCCGGAACGTGGTGACGGATCGAAAGCCCGGCGCTCTCTTCTCCACCGATGGCGATCTTGTCTTGCTTGATGAGTTCGCCGATGTACTTGAAACCGACCGGCGTCTCATGCAGCTCGACATTGTGATGGTCCGCGAGTGCATTCACCATGTTGGTAGTGGCCACGGATTTGGCGACTCCGTTCTTCCAGCCGCGTGTTTCCACCAAGTAATCAAAGAGCAGGGCGATGACGTAGTTCGGCTGCAGGAAGGTGCCGTCGGCATCCATGATGCCGAACCGATCGGCATCGCCGTCTGTTGCTATGACCAAACCGGCGCCGGTCTCTTTCATTTTGGCCTTAGCGGCGTCGAGCAGATGGCCTTCTGGTTCCGGGGCATGGCCACCGAAGAGCACGTCGCGGACGTCATGCACGGTCGCGACGGGAATCCCAGCTTCTCGAAGAAGGGTGTCAGAGTATCCGCGGCCTGCGCCCCAGAGCGGATCGAAGACGATCTTGATGCCTGACCTTTTTATGGCGGTAAGATCGACGATTTCTTTCAAGCGCGCGAGATACGAAGAGCGGATATCAATTTGCTCTGCTTGAGCTTTGACAGAAGCTTTTGGCTCGGCGGCTTCGGCGTCGGCCTTTACGACTTCCGCCTCGATCGCTTTCGTTATTTCAGGAAGCGACGGCGCTCCGTCTGCAGAATTGAACTTAAGCCCGTTGTATTCCGCTGGATTATGCGAAGCGGTGAAATTTATGCCGCCATCCGCTTTCAGTGACGTAATGGCAAATGAAATGGCGGGCGTGGGCGCGATTTCGGGAATCACTAACGGAGTGACACCGTGCGCAGCAAGTACTTCTGCCGCAATCTGCACGAAGGTTTCACCCATGTAGCGCGGATCGCGGCCAACGATGACGCGCGCTCCGTGGGGATTTTTTTGCACCACTACTCGTGCAATCCCTGTGACGGCGCGGCGAACGTTAGCGTGGGTGAATCCGTCTGCCAGGGTGGCGCGCCAACCGGAGGTGCCGAACTTGATCTGATTCAAAGGCATGAATCCATCATAACCAAATATTGAATCGCGAAACCCGCTCAGGGAGTCAGATGCTGAAATGGGAATCTACGCGAGAGAAGAAATCGATTCCCCTTGCGATAGAAGGGTGTTACCTTCTTTCCGCCCATGTCAGCCATAATCGTGCTCACGTCCGCGGGTTCAGAAGAAGAAGCGAAAAAGATTGCTCAAGACCTGGTGGGCAGCCGGCTCGCGGCGTGCGTGAACATCATCAATAAGGTGGAGTCAGTGTACCGATGGGAAGATAACGTGCATGAAGCGGAAGAATGGCTACTGATGGTCAAAACCACCTCTGAGAATTTTGAGCCAGTGAAAGATGCTATCCGCAAGCTGCATTCTTACGAACTGCCGGAATGCATCTCGATCGAGATTTCGGCAGCTGAAGATGGTTACCTGAAATGGTTAAGGGAAAATACACAGACGTAGGGAAACAATTTTTTACAATGTGGGTGGAATTCTAGGCTAGACTCCTAGCAAACTCAGTCCAGTCAAGAAAAAGGATGTTCCTATGCCAAAGATCCTGGTTGTGGACGACGAGCACATCATTGCCAATACACTAGTGCAGATCCTTTCTGCCAACGGCTTTTCCGCGACCGCCGCTTACAGCGCGGATGAGGCACTGGAAAAGATAGATGGCGAAGGCTGCCCTGATCTTCTGCTGACTGACGTCGTGATGCCAGGCAGGAACGGTGTGGATCTAGCGATCGAGATGCGCAAGAAATGTTCGAAGCTGAAGATCACCTTGATCTCTGGCAACGCGCACACGCCGGCGCTGGTGGATGAGGCGCGCTCTAAAGGATTTGATTTTGACTTGCTGCCGAAGCCGCTGCATCCGCGGGCTCTGCTGCAGCACTTGCGCGCTTAGGAGTCCGAGGCGGCAGCATGACCGCTTTTGCTACCTGACGCTGCGGGAAGCCATATCTTGAATGAGGTTCCCTTGCGGCCCGCCTCCTGTGATCTCACCGTGATCTTGCCGCCATGTTTTGCGACCAGCCGGTCTGAGACCCAAAGCCCGAGGCCGGTGCCTACGTCTTTTTTCGTCGTCATGAAAGCCTGAAACATTTTCTCCTGCACAGCCTTGGGGATGCCGACGCCTTCATCGTCCACCGTTATCGTGACGCCAGCTTGTTCCTCAGCACAACCGACGCAGATAAGACCGCCATTGTAGGAAGCATCGATGGCGTTGGAAAAAATGTTCGTGACGATCTGGAACAACTCACCACGGTTGGTCTCAAGATCGCGCTTGGCCTGATAATCCTTACGAACTTTCAGGCCTTTGCCTTGAAGCTTGGAGTCAAATAAGAGCACCACCTCATCGAGCAAGGCCGGAATGTTCACTTGCTCCGCCGAAGTCGCACTCTTGTAAAAACCCAGCGTCTGTTTGGTCATATGAGCCACCCGAGCGAGCTCACGATCGGCAAGGTCGAGCATGTTGCGCACGGACTCAGGGACATCAGGCGCAGTCGAAGAGAGATAGATGAGATTGGTGGCTGCCTCTAAAGGATTGTTGATCTCGTGTGCTACGGTCGCAGCCATGCGCCCAGTAGTTGCGAGTTTATCCGCGTCTTTTAGCTCTCTGGCACGTCCCGCCTCGCGATTCAATGCCGCGTAAAACAAGAGGACAAACATGAATGCAGTGCCGCTCGCAAAGCCGAGCGTGGCAACAAGGTAAGAATCGGCTTCATCCTGCCGTCCCACGCTCTGCGCGAGTTGCTTATCTTGGACGGACTCAAGTTGGCTGATGGTAGACCGTATCGACTCCATCAGATCTTTGCCTACTCCTGTCTCCACACGCGCACGCACTTCGGTCGTCTTACCAGCTTGACGCAGTGCCACCGTGCCAGCCAGTTCGTTAAGCTTTTTTTCGATTAGAGAATCGAGTTGATCCTTGAGGTCGGACCCGACTTTGGTGTCATCGAACACCGGGTCAACTTGGCTCGAGAGCGCTTTGATCTTTGGGATGGCGGCATTGTATGGAGCGAGGTAAGACTCGTCGCCGGTATAGATGTACCCGCGCTGCCCCGTCTCTGCGTCTTTCACCAGGGAGAAAAGCTGCTCCAAGGTTCGTTGGGAAAGATAAATTCGGCGGACATCTGCGCGACGGTCGCGCAAAATACGCACAGCGCGATAGGAAAGAAGCCCATTAACTATCAGCAAGGCAAGCAACAACAAGATGCCAAGCCGTATAGGTTTAGACGTGGAAGCCGCCATGACTCTCTGCCAATTAAATGCGAACTATATATGAATGAGGAACGAAATATTAGATGCAGTATTTTGCCGTTTACCGGCAAAAAAATCATACGGCAGCGAGCGCTTGATCAAGGTCTGCGATGATGTCTTGCACGTCTTCTACGCCGACTGATATGCGCACCATGCCGTCTGTCAGTCCGATGGCTTTGCGGCCCGCAGCGCCTAGAGCCGCGTGGGTCATGGTGGCGGGGTGGGAGATCAACGTCTCGACGCCGCCCAAAGATTCGCCCAGCGTACACACTCGTACTTTGCGCAGCATCTTGTTGGCGTTCGGTTGCGAGCCGAGATCGAAGGTGATCATGGAACCGAAACCCGTCTGCTGCTTTTTGGCGAGCGCATGCTGGGGATGGTCTTTGAGGCCCGGGTAAAGGACCTTCTTCACCTTCTTGTGATTGTTGAGAAAGTCGGCAACTTCGCGTCCGGAGCGGTCATGCACTTCCATGCGCACAGCGAGGGTCTTCACTCCACGCAGCACGAGCCAGCATTCAAACGGCGACATGATGGCGCCCGCGGCTTTTTGGATGAAAGCAAATTTTTCCGCGTGTTCTTTTGTGGTGCCGATCATCACACCGCCGAGACCGTCGCTGTGTCCGTTGAGGAACTTGGTGGTGGAGTGCATGACCATGTCTGCGCCCATTTTGATGGGCTGCTGGAAGTAGGGCGACATGAAGGTGTTGTCGACGACGAGTTCAGCACCGGCTGCGTGCGTGATCTTAGCGACAGCTGCGATGTCAGTCAGTACCATCAGAGGATTCGTGGGCGTCTCGATCCAAACATATTTCGTTTTCTTGCGAATGGCTTTTTCGACATTGCGGGGTTCGGATGTGTCGACGTAGGTGAACTCCAGCCCGTAGTTCGACATCACCTGATTGAACAGGCGCGGCACGCCCCCGTAGACATTGCTACCGCAGATCAGGTGGTCGCCCGCTTTCATGAAACTGCATAGCGCGGTGACTGCGGCCATGCCGCTAGCGAATACGTGCGCAGAACTTCCGCCTTCTAAAGAGGCGAGGTTCGTCTCGAGACGCGTGCGCGTGGGATTAGACACGCGCGCGTATTCGTATCCCTTGTTCTTGCCGATCTCTTCTTGGGCGTAAGTGGAAGTTGGGTGGATGGGAGCGGCTACAGAGCCGGTCTCAGCATCGGGTTCTTGTCCGACGTGAATTGCACGAGTGGAAAAACCTTTGTATTGCTTGCTCATAATTAGTTGATGACCACGGAGGCACAGCGGCGCAAAAGAATCCTACACGCCGCCTTCAAAGATTTTCTTCGACATGTATCGCTCGGCGGAATCAGGAATGATCGTGACCACGCGCTTGCCGGGGCCCAGCCGCTTGGCCAGCGAGATTGCGGCATAAGCATTTGCCCCGCCACTCGAGCCCGCCATAACACCTTCTTTGGCAGCCAGTTGTTTGACCATGTCAAAGGCTTCGGGATCGTGCACCATCATGATCTCGTCGGCGATGCGGGCGTCGAATGTCTTCGGGATGAAGCTCACGCCGATGCCTTCTACTTTGTGTTTTCCCGGCGCGCCGCCTTGCAGGATCGAGCCCTGCGATTCCACCGCGACTGCCAGCAGGTTCGGGTTCTTCTCTTTCAGATAGCGCGCCACGCCTGAGAAAGTTCCGCCTGTGCCGACGCCGAGGGCGAGCGCGTCTATGCGGCCATCCATCTGCTCGTAGATCTCACGGGCTGTGGTCTGGTAGTGGTATTCAGGGTTGGCTTGATTTTCGAACTGGAGGGCGGTGAAGGAATCTGGGATAGTGGTGGCGAGTTCTTTTACTTTCCGGATGGCGCCCATCATGCCATCTGCTTCCGGCGTACGCATCACCTCTGCGCCGAGCGCCCGCATAATCTTGCATTTTTCTTCGGAGAAACCTTCCGGAACGGCGAAGATAACACGGTATCCGCGGCTCACGCCGATGAGCGCTAGGCCGACGCCGGTATTCCCCGCTGTGGCTTCGAGGATGGTCGAGCCTTTTTTGAGGCGACCTTCTTCTTCCGCTTGCTTGATGATTCCGATGGCGGCGCGGTCTTTCACGCTTCCGCCGGGATTCAGGTATTCGAGCTTGGCATAGACATCTGCGGAGTTGGGCGGCACCGCGCGGCGAAGGTGCAGCATCGGCGTCTGCCCGACCAGTTCGGTGATGTCTTCAGCTACGCGAAGCTGCGCGGCGGTCTCAGTGTATGTCTTTGCCATCGTTATTCAAGGTTACGAGGTGAGTGGTTGCCAGTCAATGGGATTGGATGGCTAAAACCAGTTTCTAGTTTCTCGTTTCTAGTTTCTAGAACAAATGTACCTACGAGCTGCCGATCATGATTCCGGCGATGAACACCAAGACGCCGCCTACCACCACTTGGAATGCTGCGGAGAGAAAAGGAGTGTCCATGTATTTGTAGCGGATGAAACTGATGATTCCTAGTTCCGCTGCTACCACGATCACAGCAGCAATCATTGCTTGTTTGAAATCCGTGAGCAGGAAAGGGAGCGTGTGGCCCAAGCCGCCGGCTGCAGTCATCAAGCCACAGATGGCCCCGCGTGCTAAAGGATTTCCGCGACCCGTCAGTGAACCGTCATCAGAAAGCGCCTCGGCGAAACCCATGGAGATGCCGGCACCCACCGACGCGGCGAGTCCGACCAGGAATGCGTCGTGTGTATTGCGTGTAGCGAAAGCTGCGGCGAAGAGCGGAGCGAGCGTCGAAACCGACCCATCCATGAGTCCGGCGAGCCCTGGCTGCACCACTTGAAGCAGGAAGGTGCGGCGTTGCGCGTCTTTCTCGGCGTTCTTTACGTCTGGAGTGAGGCTGCTTTCGAGCGATTCAGCCGTTTGCGCGTGCTTGCGCTCTGCGTCTGCGAGGTCGCCGAGGAGTTTACGTGTGGAAGCATCCGTCACGCGCTGCGTGGCGCGTTCGTAGAAGCGGAGAGTCTCTGCTTCCATCTCTTCTGCCACTTTGCGTACGGCGTCAATTCCCAGAGGGCGCACCAGCCAGATGGGCTTGTGCTGGATAAACCCTCGAACGTCCTGCCTTCGGATCAGAGGGATGTGTTCGCCAAAGCGGGTACGGTAGGTCTCGATCAAAACATTGCGGTGTTCTGACTCTTCCGCATGCATCTCTTCGAAGATCTTCGATGTATCGGGATAGGTTTCGCGAAGGCCGTCAGCGAAATCGGCAAAGATGCGGCCGTGCTCTTCTTCGAGAGAGATGGCTAAAGCCAGGATCTCACGCTCTGAGAGGTCGTCGAAGTTTTTCGCCATGGGCCTCGGTTGAAAACGATATCACGCATTAGCGGAATCAAAACCAAAATCAAAAGCTTTTCAACACGAAGGACACCAAGAACAGAAAGGACACTGGAGAGTAAAACCTTAAATCTCAGTGTCCTTCGTGAACTTCGTGATCTTTGTGTTGGAAGCCTTTTGGTTTAGTGCTTCATCGCTTCCGCGGTAGGTGCCGGAGCGCCTTGGTTATCTGCGCGCTTCTGTCCGGCGAAGTAACCGCTGCGGGTGCGTACCTGAAGTTTAGCGCGGCCATCGTGCGCTTCCACTTTCACGTTGCGGAATCCACCTTCGGATTGCGGACGCGATGGCTTGTATCCCAGTGTGTACTGGTTGCGGATGTCATGCGCCACGGCGCGGGAGATCTCATCCACCTGACTGAGGTCTTTGGGGAAATATGCGACGCCGCCTGTCTCAGTAGCAAGCCGTTCTAGTGCGCGATGCGCGCGCTTGGCCTCTTTGTCGTCACCTAAAATGCCAATGGTATAGACCGTCGGACCGTTGTCAGCCTGCACACGACGAACCGCATCTTCAAGACTGACGCGGCTTTCGTTGTCTTCGCCATCAGTCACTACCAGTAGAACTTTCTTCTCCTGCTTGGCACCTTTGCTGAGCTGATCAGCCGAAGCCACGACCGCGTCATACATCGCGGTACCACCACGCGAATCGATGTGATCAAGTGCTTCCTTCATCAGATCGATGTTTGACGTGAAGTCCTGGTCGAGGATGGCGTCTTCATTAAAGTTCACGATGAAGACTTCATCTTTCGGATTGCTGGCGCGCACCAGATTCAAAGCAGCCTGGTTGACTTTGGGACGCTTGTCACGCATGGAGCCGGAATTATCGATCACGATGCCAAGGGATACAGGAACGTCATCACGGTGGAACGAAGTGATCTGTTGCGGCTGGCCATCCTCGTAAACGGCAAAGGCGTTCCTGTCGAGATTCGTTACCAATCGATTATGCGGATCTACCACCGTCGCGTAGAGCAGGACTTCTTCTACGTCTTTCTTGAAGAGAAACTGATCTTTGCCGTTCTTCTTTGGCTCGGGAACATTCACGGCCGTTGTGTCGCTCGGCTGATTTGGCGGTTGAACGGGGGGGGTGGCCAACTTGGCCGCTTCCGCGTCTGACGGCGGGGTCAGGTCCTGAACAGGCATTAGCTGATTGTTTTCCTGAGCAGTGTTCTGTTGGGCGGCTTGCGCGGCCGGCTGCGCCGAAGGCTTTGCGTTTTGCGCGGGTGCTTGTGCCCAAGTGAGAGTAGCGCAAAGTGCACAAAATAAGGCGGCTAGCAATAAATTCTTACTGCTGGGGTGCATAGTATCCCGTTTTTGCATGAACATTAAGAGGTGGCAGGCCTTTGGGAGCGTTAAGCTTAACCTTCAACTTACGCCACTTTCCGTCCCGTGCCTTGTTAGTTGGACGGTATCCGAGCACATATTGGTTGCGTAGCTCCACGCCAATCTTTGTAGCTACGTCTCCCAACTCGCTTACGTCGTTGATAGGAAAGGTACGTCCGCCGGTGGATTCAGTGATTTCATTGAGCAAATACGGCCCGCGGGTCTCTTCAGGCGTGCTGTTCATATTGTCGTAGATGCCGATAGCGTAAATCTCAACGTCAGCTTCCTTTACCAGCGATTTGATCTCAGAATCGGTGTACCGGCTGCGGTTGTCACCGCCGTCAGAGATGATGAGCAGGGCTTTTTTGTTGTGCTTGGCTTCGTGCATCTTGTCCATGCCCATGTAGATGGCGTCGAGAAGTGACGTGCGTCCTTTGGGAACGGCATAAACCAGCTTGCCCTGGATATCTTCGATTGAGTTGGTGAAATCAGAGAGTATTTCGGGTTTGTCAGAAAACGTGATGAGAAAAAATTCGTCCTGCGGATTCGCGGTCTTGAAGAACTCCACGATCGCATCGCGGGACTTGTCGATCTTGTTGCTCATGCTGCCGCTCACGTCAAAGATCACGCCCAGCGAGATAGGCTCGTCTTCACTGGAGAAATACTTGATTATCTGAGGAGAGTTTTGTTCTGAAAGCGCGAAGTTATCCTTTTCGAGACCTGTGACGAGGCGGTTCATGGGATCAGTAACCGTCACATTAACAAGCACCAAGTCAACATCAACTTTGACCGGTTTGGTATAGGTCTTGAGGCTGGGATCTTCTTTGATCTCTGGCTTGTTGGGGTCTGGTTTTGGAGCTTCAGATTTGCGGGGTTCGATGTGGACCGGTTCGTCTTGCGCAGACGCAAGTGTTCCCATCGCCGCCAGCATCAGCAAGAGAAGGAGCGGCCAAGCCCAATATCTTTGGGTCCGGGGGAACAAGATTAAGTCCTTAATTAAAGCCGATGTTAGCACACGTACCTGGAAACAACCGGCAACTCTGAATGATTAGATGCTGCAAAAGCGCCTCCGGTAACAGCCTAGAACGCCTTAGTGCGCCGCTTGCTAGAATCAGAACGAATCACCCCTCTGATGTTGCGAAATCTTTATACTCGGGCCCTGCGACAGCGGGGCATGTGGCTGGCCGCTGCGGCGCTGACTCTCGTAATAGGCCTACCTCTTTTACATTCCGCAGAGGACAAAAAGCTGACGGTATATGCGGCGGGAAAGACCTACGAACTGGCCGTTGCCGATGTGGACAAGCAGGAGTATGCCGGGCTTGCGGAGCTTCTTGGTCCGCTGGGAAAATTTGAGCAGCATGCCTCCCTGGGTACGTTTCGCCTTCGGCTGAATGACAAAGAGGGTGAATTCAGCGTCGGGAAGAAAATGGCGCGCGTGGGAACCGTGCAGCTCTTATTGCCGGCGAAAGCGGTGGTAGACCATGGGCGCCTGCTTGTCCCGGTACGTGGACTGCCCGGTCTTCTGGAAAAATACGGGCAGAAAGCAGAGTTGCACGCTGCCGGGCGTCGTTTGTTTGTTGGCGACGCAGGCGAGCGCGTGGGCCTTGAGGTAAAGCGCCCTGGAGACAATCTAGTAGTAAGCTTTCCCGCTGCGGTTTCGCCCACTATCAGCACCGAAGGCAACAAGGTGCATCTTCTGTTCACGAAAGATCCAGTGCTCTTTTGGGCTGATTCCATCGCCTACACTGACAAACTTTTTACGCAAGCAAAGTTCATTGAACAGAATGGAATCGCGGAAGTAGTAATCAGCGGAAACGCGCCGTTGGTCGCGAGCCTTGGGGACGGTGGAAAGAGCATCTCGATCACAGCCGCGCCACAGGTCGCAGCGACGAGCGCGTCCCAAGTGGTGCCGCAGACTTCGGCTCCCGCAACTTCTCCGGCGAGCGGGCCGCCTGCTGCAGCCGTTCAGTCAAACTCAAGTACTGCCGCTCCGCAGGCAAAAGCCGCGCCGGCCAGCACGCTGGTTCCCTTCTTCGTGATGATCGATGCCAGCCATGGCGGCGACGACCCCGGGGCGCGTTTCAGTGACAAACTTCTAGAAAAAGACATTACACTGGCCATCGCCCGAAAACTGCGAACAGAATTGAGTAACCGTGGCATCACCGCTGCATTGCTGCGAGATAACGATTCAACGTTAACTTACGATCAACGTGCGGTCGCCACGAATGCGCGTCGATCTGGGACGTACATCAGCATTCACGCGGGAGTGCCCGGCTCAGGCGTGCGGGTATACACCGCGATGCTGCCGGCGGAATCATTCGAGAAAAATGCCAGGCCGCATGGTCCCTTTGTGACTTGGGAAAATGCGCAGGCAGGTTTTTTGTCACGGAGCCAGACCTTGGCTACTGCACTGGTCATGGAAATGGGAAGCGCAAAGATCGCGGCAGGCAGCGCCGTTGCTCCACTGCTGCCATTGAACAGCATTGCCGCGCCGGCGGTTTCGATCGAAGTGGCGCCGCCGCGGGTGGATTCGACTATCGACTCGCTGAGTGCTGCGAAGTATCAGCAAGCGATCGCAGTAGCAGCGGCCACAGCCATCGCCAATGTTCGGGGAAAGATGGAGGAGCGCAGATGATCTCGCGCCCCGTGCAGATCACAATCTTCCTATTGCTGATTGGCGTGCTGATCGGCGGAATTTACATGAACCGTCTGAAGCAGCGCGAAGACCGCCGCCAAGCCGCGAGTACAAATGCGGCTCCTCTGGCGCCTCCGATCGCGGGTCCCGCGGAAAATGTGCAGCTGACCATTGCCTATGACGAGGATGGCGTGTTGAAGCCACAACACAAAACCATGACCCTCTCGAAAGAGCCAGCCGCTCGAGCCAAGCAGGTATTGCGCGCGCTGATCAGTGAATATGCGCAAAAGCCTTCACCACATCCATTGGCGGAGGGAGCGGCGGTGAAAGACGTTTTCATGGTGGAAGGCGGACTATGCGTAGTGGACTTGAACGCCTCGTTCGCTGAAGGCCACCGCTCCGGTGTGATGGTGGAGGAGATGACTATTGCGTCGATGGTGGAATCGCTCGCAGCGAATGTGCCGGATATCAAGCGAGTGAAGTTCCTTGTGGACGGCAAAGAGCGTGAAACGCTCGCCGGACACGCCGACCTGAGCATGATCTACGACGTGCCTGCAGTCCATCAACTGGTGGCGGAGCTGCAGGCGCAATGACCGCGACAACGTTAAAGCGCCCAGCGATAGGCGTATTCGACTCGGGCGTTGGCGGGCTGACCGTGCTGCGCGAGTTGTTGCGGCAAGTTCCGCAGGCGGACTATCTCTACTTTGGCGATACAGCCCGCCTGCCATACGGATCGAAGTCAGCAGAGACCGTGGCGAAGTACGCGATCTCTGCGGCGGATTTTCTGGTGAAGCAAGGCGCAGAGCATCTGGTCATCGCATGCAATACGGCGACGGCGTTGGCGTTCGAGCGGATCGCTTCCGCTGTGAAGATACCGGCGCTCGGCGTGATCGAGCCAGGTGCCGAAACCGCGGCGGCTGCGAGCAAAAGTAAACAAGCCGTCGTCATCGCTACCGAAGGCACGTGTGCAAGCCATGCCTATAAGCGTGCTCTAGCGGCGAAGGGCGTGGAAGCGCGTGAGAAGGCGTGTCCGCTGTTTGTGCCACTTGTGGAAGAAGGCTGGACTGAGCACGAGGTCACCGAGCGCGTCGCGCACATCTATCTGGACGGCGTTTTCTCTGGAGATTTTTCTGGCGCGGATGCCCTGGTGCTGGGTTGCACGCACTACCCGTTACTGAAACCGTTGTTGCGACGCGTGGTGCCGGCGCATGTGGCTATCGTAGATTCGGCGGAGGCGACTGCGAAGGCTATGGCGGAGCGGCTGGACTTGAGCAGCGCGTCATCGGGTCAGCCTTTAGTGAAGTTTTTCGCCACGGATTCGGTCGATAAGTTCCGCAAGGCGGGAGAGAAGTTCCTAGGGTGCAAGATTGAGAATGTGACGCACGTTGAACTTGAGTCTTAGCGTCTTGTCTATCGACGACTGAAAGCTGACGGCTGAGTGCTGAATGGTGCATCGCCTTCCCGTACAATCAATTCCCTATGTCACGTTCAGATAATCGCGCGCCGGACCAGATGCGTCCGGTAAAGATCACCCCCAATTACATTGCCATGGCCGAAGGCTCGGTGCTTATTGAGGTAGGCCATACCAAAGTCATCTGCACCGCTTCGATCGAAGAGACGGTGCCCTCATTCCTGCGCAACAGCGGTAAAGGATGGATAACCAGCGAGTACGCCATGATCCCGCGTTCGACCCTTACGCGCACTCCTCGCGAATCCAGCAAAGGGCGCATCGGCGGGCGCACCCACGAGATTCAACGTCTCATCGGGCGCTCGCTGCGCGCGGTGACTGACCTTACGAAGATCGGCGAGCGCACCATCACGCTCGACTGCGATGTTATCCAAGCAGATGGTGGCACGCGCACGGCATCCATTACCGGTGCCTATGTAGCGCTCGGATTGGCAGTGAATCGTTTGGTCGCCGCCAAAACACTCAAAGCTTCGCCGCTGCGCGATTTCGTGGCGGCAACGAGTGTAGGGATTGTCGACGGTCGAGTCGTCCTCGACCTGCCCTACGAAGAAGACTCCCGCGCGGAAGTGGACATGAACTTTGTGATGACCGGCGCAGGCAAATTTGTAGAGCTACAAGCCACCGCCGAAAAAGATCCGTTTGACGACAAACAACTCGCGGAACTGATGCGGCTCGCTAAGAAAGGCTGCGAGGAGTTGATTGCCATGCAGCGCGGCATCTTGGCAACATCCGCATAGTAAAATCTTTGGTTGCTTTCACCTCTTTGGAGAACCCTATGAAACTCACTCCCGGAAAACTTGCCGGTATGAAGGCTGTCTCAAATGATCGCGGCGTGATCGCCGCTGCCGCTATGGACCAGCGCGGCTCGCTGCGGAAATCGCTGCAAAAGGAAAAAGGTGGCGAGATCACTGATTCTATGATGGAAGAGTTCAAGTCCATTGTGACTGAAGTATTGACGCAGCATGCCAGCGCCATCTTGCTTGATCCGGAATGGGGATTGCCCGCGTCAAAGAAGCGCCAGAAGGGTTCCGGGTTGTTGCTCGCTTACGAGAAGACCGGTTATGACAACACTCGCCCTGGTCGCATTCCTGATCTGCTGAATGATTGGTCGGCGCGTCGCTTGAAAGAGGCCGGCGCCGACTGCGTGAAGGTGCTCATTTACTACACGCCGTTTGACGACAAGAAGATCAATGACGAGAAACACGCGTGGGTGGAGCGTATTGGCGACGAGTGCCGTGGCAACGATATTCCCTACTTCCTCGAGTTCGTCGGCTATGACGAAAAAGGCGGCGACGAAAAATCTTTGGAGTACGCCAAGCGCAAGCCGGAGATCGTGACGCGCAGCATGGAAGAGTTCACAAAAGACCGCTACGGGATCGACGTGATGAAGGTTGAGATCCCGATCGACATGAAGTTCGTCGAGGGCGCAAAGGCCTTCGCCGGCAAGGGCGCGGCGTATACGCGCAAAGAGGCGGCGGCTTTGTTCTTGAAGTCGGCGAAGGTGGCGACTAAGCCCTTCATCTATCTCTCCGCCGGTGTTAGCAATTCAGAGTTCACGGAATCACTGGAACTGGCAGCCGAATCGGGCGTGAACTTTGCCGGTGTTCTCTGCGGACGCGCCACATGGAAAGACGGTATAGCCATCTACGCCAAGCAGGGCGGCGCGGCGTTCGACAAATGGCTGCGTTCTGAAGGCGTGGTGAACATCAATAACGTGAATGACCGCCTGAAGGCCGCGACTCCTTGGTATTCGCAGTATGGAGTCACGGCGTAGAGCGTGGTCGCACCCGCATACTTCGCAGCCAGCATGTCAAACAAGAAAGAAAACAAGACCGCGCTGATCACCGGAGCATCCGGCGGAATCGGCTACGAACTGGCCAAGCTGTTCGCTCGCGACAAATACAACTTAGTCCTCGTCTCGCGCGGCAAAGAAAAATTGCAGCAGCGTGCGGAAGAGATGCGTAAGCTGGGCAGCCCGGTCGTCACCATCAACTGGTTCGATCTCGCCGAGCTCGACACGCCTGACAAACTCTTCCAGCGCACCGAGCGCGCTAACATCCAAGTGGACATCCTGGTGAACAACGCCGGATATGGCGTACGCGGCGCCTTCGCCAAGACAAATCTCGACGACGAACTCGAGATGATGCAGCTCAACATGGTTGCCCTCACGCACCTGACCAAGCTTTATCTTCCGCAGATGATCCGCCGCGGCCACGGACGCATCATGCAAGTCGCTTCCACAGCCGCGTTTCAGCCGGGCCCGTTCATGGCTGTGTACTACGCCAGCAAAGCGTACGTGCTTTCATTCTCAGAAGCGTTGCATGAAGAGCTGGTCGGCACGGGCGTTACCTGTACCGCACTCTGTCCCGGCGCAACAGAGACCGATTTCGCCAAACGCGCCAAAATGTCTGACAGCAAACTCTTCCTTAAAGGCGCGATGGACGCGAAGACCGTCGCCGAACAAGGCTACAAAGGGCTGATGGCGGGCAAGCCGCTGGTCATCACAGGCACACGAAACAAGCTGATGACGTTTTCAGAGCGCTTCGCTCCGCGATCGATGGTCAGGAAGATCGTGAGAGGGATTCAGGAGTAGCGTGGAATCGGAATTTGTTTTTCGCGAATCGCCTATCGAAGCGAGCAAGGTGGGAATGTGGACCGGTGGAATCAGGGGACTTGCAGCGGAACTTTCTCAAACTAGATTTCGCATCATTTCTGCGTACAAGTGGGTAAAGCTTGTTCCCATCATCGACACATCAATCGACCAGATTTCCCGGGTAGAACTCTCTCAGCCCTTTCTTTCATTCCGAGCTTCGCTCCTAATTTCTTTGCGTGACAGTGCTTGGACTTATAGATTTAAATCACAGATGCCTGTTCAGTGGATTGCAGCGTTTCGGCAACTGGGCATTGAAGTAGTCGAGACCGAATCGTATGCGACGCGCTCGAACGGTCTCCTCGGCATGTTTCGCCAATAACCTATTCCCACTCGATCGTCCCCGGCGGTTTTGACGTCACGTCATACACCACGCGATTGATCCCACGCACCTCGCTTACGATCCTGCTCGATATCTTGCGCAAGACCTCATGCGGAAGATCGACCCAGTCCGCCGTCATGCCGTCTTCTGAATGTACCGCGCGGATAGCGCAAGTGTAGGCGTATGTGCGCTGGTCGCCCATCACGCCGACCGACATCACCGGCAATAGCACAGCAAAGCTCTGCCAGATCTGCGTGTAGAGTCCTGCGGCTTTGATCTCGTTCACCACGATGGCGTCGGCCTCTTGAAGCATAGCCACGCGTTCGGGCGTTACCTCTCCCAACACACGGACAGCGAGCCCAGGCCCCGGGAACGGCTGGCGCTGCAGCACTTCATCCGGCATGCCCAGGTCTTTGCCGATGCGCCTAACTTCGTCTTTGAAGAGATCGCGCAGAGGCTCGATCAACTTCAACTTCATGTCTTTCGGCAGTCCGCCAACGTTGTGATGCGTCTTGATCGTCTGCGACGGCCCACGCACGGAGCTCGACTCGATCACATCCGGATAAAGCGTTCCCTGCACCAGCCACTCGACGTCACCGTATTGTTTTCTGATCTTTTCCGACTCTTCGTCGAACACCGCGATGAATTCCCCGCCAATGATCTTGCGCTTCTTTTCTGGCTCCGTAACTCCAGCAAGCTTGGAGAGGAATCGCGCGCTCACATCCACTGCATCCAGCTTCAATCCCAACTTGTCGCGCATGTTTTTTTGGACTTTTTGGAACTCGTCTTTGCGCAACACGCCGTTGTTCACGAAGATGCACGTAAGCCGGTCGCCAATGGCACGATGCACCAGCACGGCCGCAACCGCTGAATCCACGCCGCCAGAGAGCGCACAAATGGCCCTCCCCTTATCACCGACTTTTTTCTTGATATCGGCTACTTTCTCTTCAATGAACTTCGCCGGAGTCCAATCTCCGCGCGCGCCACAGATATTCAGCACAAAATTCTTCAGCAGCGCCGCGCCATGTTTGGTGTGGTGTACTTCAGGATGGAACTGCACCGCCCAGATGCGTCGCTCTTCGTTCTCCATGGCGGCCAGAGCGTTGGGACTCTCCGCGACCATCTTGAACCCCGCAGGCATCTGGGCTTCGTCGCCGTGTGACATCCACACGTTCATCTTTTCCGGCAATCCAGCAAATAACTTCGACGCCGAATGTTTGACCGTGACTTCCGCGTGCCCATATTCGCGCCGAGGCGCGGGACTCACCTTCGCACCCAGCGTGTGCGAGATGAACTGCAGACCATAGCAAACGCCCAGCACCGGCAATCCCTGCTCAAGCACTTTGGCGTCGGTAGGCGGAGCGTCCGCGTCATACACGGAACTGGGCCCGCCGGACAAGATGATCCCCACCGGCGAATAGGCCTTAATCTCAGCGAGAGAAGCGGTGCACGGAAGTACTACGGAAAAGACTTTGAGCTCACGGATACGCCGCGCGATCAGCTGCGTGTACTGCGAACCAAAATCAAGGATGATGATGGATTGATGTGCGGAGCGTTGCGGCGCGGAAGGCGACGAAGTGTTCTCTATGGTCGGCACAAATAAGTTTGCCAGAAACGGCGAGGGACAGCAATATCAGTTCACGTAAAACTGCATGAATACCATTCACAAAACTTTGTACCTGCCGTTGACCATCTACTCTGCATCCCATCTAAAATATTGGTGACATCTCCCGCTATGCACACCAACCACCAGCCACGCATCGCCTACCGGTCGATCGCCAGCCGCGCGATCCTGTGGACGTTGCTGTTCCTTATCTTTGGCGTGGGCGGTGACTACCTGGCGCGCGAGTTCGGCTTGGAGCACGACCTGCTTTATTTGAACGATGTCATCTCTGCGATGTTCATCGGTTTGTTGATCATCATCTACGAACGCCGGCGGTTAAAACGCATTCAGGAGAAGTTGGAAATCATTGAGCTGATGAACCACCACGTTCGCAATGCCCTGCAGCTCATCGCCTTTTCGCCGCACGCTCACCAGCGGGAAGAGAACTTAGCTTTGATCCAGCAGGCGGTGGAACGCATCGAATGGGCTTTGCGCGAGATCCTGCCCGGCGGTGACTTGAATGAGATCCACAAGAAAGACCGCGAACGAGTAGCCTAGCCGCTGAAAGAGTCTTCGTCCCATTCGATCACTCTGATCTGCGCGGCGAGAGCGCCAATGGTGAAAAAATTTGCCAGCGCGGAATAGACCGCCAGCACAAACGCTACCGCGACGAATGACATAGCGGTTGAAAAAGCCGCAAACATGCTGAAGGCTGACAACACTGCGAGGAATGCACCCACCACCAGCACTAGCTTGATGAAGCCAAAGACGAGGCCGACCCACGCAAATTGACTGAGCCTGCGCACGGAGAGGTCCGTAGCATCAGCAAGCGACGCCACTACACCTACGTCGCGGCGCAAGCTCACTATCCCAGCAAGTGTGAGGCGGGCGTCAATGCGCGCCCATAGCCATGCGATGACGCATGCTAATGCGCCAAACAACAAAGAGAAGTCATGGACATTAGCGCCGCTGACCGGCCGTGCAGGATCTTGCGGCGTGCTGCTATGTGCGATCAGGAAAGCGCATCCCACATAAGTCAGCACTACCAAACACAAGCCGACTGCACGCAACAGGTTCAATCCCACGAGAGTAGAACCCCGTCCCGCGGAGCGGACGAGAAGCGATCGCAAGATGGGCGTGCGCCCGAATGACGTAGCCAAGAAGGACAAGAGACACAAGGCCACGAGCAGGGCGAGCGCGAGTCTCGCCATCTTCGGGCCGCTTCCGGCAAATATATGAATGATGGTGGGAATGACGCGCGAAGGAATCACGCCGCTCAGGCCCAGCATGTCCGCGTCCGATACAGGGACTGATCCCAGGAACAGCAGCACCCCGTACGCGATAACGAGCCATGCGGAGACAGCGAATGCCCATCGCCATGCGACCTCCGCCAGCCACACCGCTGGACGCCGGAAGGCGGTGGAGAAGCCGGTGCTGACTGCTCTGCACTCCGCCATATTATTCGGCAACGGCGACCTTTTCCGCATGGGCGCGCATTGCGTCAAACCATTCCACGAAGGCCGCAAATCCCTTTTTCTTCATGTCTTGACTGATAAAGAAAGCCGCCGCCCCAGAGAGGTCAATGTCACTTTGCATCAGAGTAGTACCATTCGCTTGCGTCGCAAAGTTAAAGTTATGCTTGATGGTTACGCCCATAACATTCCCGACCCACGTCACGCGATTCGGTGCAGAGACTCCGGACACCTCGGCGCGAACTTTTGCCGGCGGTTGAGCCACCTCCAGCAGCAGCACGCTTCCCTTTTCCCATGGCGGACCGCCTATCCACGTTGCGCGCGAGAAAAGCTTGCTCCATTCCGGCCAGCGGTCGACCTCCGTCAGCGCCTGCCACGCGGACTCGACGCTGCACTTTGCGATGGTTGAATGATCCAGCTTCATGGAGTGATCCGTCTTGGTCAGTTGAGGATGCTGCGCATCGCGCCGAGCGCGAGCGAGCAGGCTTCGCGGTCAACGTCCATGTGTGTGACGAAGCGAACGCGTGTAGGCGTAGTGGCGCTGGCCAGAATGTCCTTCTCGCCCAGCTTGCGTGCAAGGTCTGAGGCAGCCATGTCTTTGCGGTCGAGCTCGAAAATCACGATATTGGTCTGCACGCGCGACACATCCAGCTTCACCCCCGGCAGATTCGCGATTCCTTCCGCCAAGAATTTGGCATTGGCATGGTCTTCATGCAGCCGCGCCGGCATTTTTTCGAGAGCAATCAAGCCCGCGGCAGCCAGAATACCCGCCTGCCGCATACCACCACCCAAAGCTTTGCGATAGATGCGCGCTTTCTCAATGAACTTCTTGTCGCCAACGAGCAGCGAGCCGACCGGCGCACCCAATCCTTTTGACAGGCAGAACATGATGGAGTCCACCGGCTTCGTGATCTCCGCAACGGTCTTTCCCATCGCCACTGCGGCGTTGAAGATTCGCGCGCCGTCCAGATGTACCGGCAAACCTGCGGACTTCGCGTTCTTGCAGATATCCTCGGTCACTTCCAAAGGAGTGACCGCTCCGCCCGCCATGTTGTGCGTGTTCTCCAGAGATATCAGGCCCGTCTGCGCGGCGAAGTAAATCTTGGGCGCGATGCACTTCTTGATGTCGTCCCAAGTGAGCACACCCGTACCCGCAGCGCTGCGGGCGGGACGCACCATGCATCCCGAGAACGCGGCAAGGCTGGCCATCTCCCAGTTGAAGATGTGCGCGCTTTCTTCGCAAACAATCTCTTGTCCCGGCTGCGTGTGGATCTTGATCGCGATCTGGTTTCCCATGCTGCCAGTGGGCACAAAGATGGCGGCTTCGCGGGAAAATATCTCGGCCGCGCGCTTCTCTAATCTGTTGATGGTCGGATCTTCGCCGTAGACATCATCGCCGACTTCCGCCTCAAACATGGCGCGGCGCATCTCCGGCGTCGGCTTAGTGACGGTGTCGCTGCGCAGGTCAACGGCGGCACGCGCGGCTTTCTTGGGTTGTTCTTCTGTAATGGGTCTGGTCTGAGTGGCGGTCACAATGTGCCTATTGTAGCGTTTCTACGGTTCAGACTGCTGCCGCGTCTTTGTCAGCAATGAATCGGGAAAAGACTTCGTTAGACAACAAGCGGCCCCGCTCGGAAAGCACAATGCGCGAGCCACAGCGATTCAACAGCCCCTCGGCTAGAAGTTCTTCTATTCCGTGAGACTGCTCTGCGGTGAGCTGCAAACCAGTTTGAGCTTCTATTTCGCTCACATCGACTCCTCGATTCAAACGCAAACCCAGGAACAACTCTTCTTCGAGCGCTTCGGCTCGACTCACGCAATGCGATTCGTGAATCGCACTTGCCGCATTCGGCGCAATGTAGGCTTCCAGATCGTCCGTCGTGGAAAATCGCATCGCCGCAACGGCGGCAGTGTTGTTCGACTCCTGCGGCCCTGCCGGCAACATCGAGTGCGCATCCAGTCCAAAGCCAATGTAGGGCCGGCGCGTCCAATACTTTAAGTTGTGTCTCGATTCACAGCCCGATTGCGCGAAGTTCGATATTTCATACTGCCGGATCCCTGCCACGTTCAACCGCTCGCAAGCAGTCGAATAAAGTTCCGCGCAAAGATCTTCGTCCGGCACATGATGCGCGTGATAACGTGCTCCGCCTGCCACCAATTCCCTGCCCAGTCGCGAATCCTCATCCACTTCAAGGATGTAAACGCTGACATGCGGCACTGCTGTGGCGATTGCTTGCGCCAATGATTCTTCCCAACTCTCGCGCGTCTGGTGCGGAAGTCCGGCGATGAGGTCAATGCTTAGGTTGCTTATTCCGGCATCGCGCAGTCGCGCAATGTCCGCTAAGACCGATTCGCGCGTATGAGTTCTGCCCACCGCATGTGACTCCTGATCAACGAATGACTGCACCCCAAAACTCACGCGATTCACACCACAGCGCAACAACGCCTCCAGCATCTCGTCGGATAAAGTTCCCGGCGCGCACTCCACCGTGATTTCAGCGTCATCCGAAATCTGAAATTCGCTGCGCACCGCGGCAAACATCTGCGCAATCTGTTCTGGAGCTAACGTCGTAGGCGTTCCGCCGCCCAAATACACAGAATCGGCATCGCGTTGCCACCTCGCGCCCAACGACTCCGCCAACTGCCGAGAATCCCTCACGTCATCCGCCACTTTTTCTACGTAATTCCGCATTTTCTGCCGCGAGAAAACGCCAGATACAAAATTACAGAAGCTGCACTTCTGTTTGCAGAACGGAACGGAGATGTAAATGCCGACTGACATGATTTTGCCGTGATTTTTCGCGGGTTTTGTAACGCGCAACACGCGCGCACCATCTATTATTGCACTATGGAACGAGCGATGAATTCCAGCGGCGCGAACCGAGTTGTGATCACGGGCATGGGTGTCCTGAGCCCGAATGGTGTAGGCAATACGGCGTTCTGCCGCGCAGTGCTTGACGGAACAAGCGGCGTGCGTCGCATCACACGTTTTGATACTTCGCAACTGCCTGTGCATATCGCGGGCGAAGTCCCCGCAGACCAGTTCGACGACACCGCATGGATGGACACCAACCAGCGCAAGCACGTATCGCGAGCCGTGCCCATGGCCATTGCCGCAACCGCGGAAGCACTGCGCGATGCGCGAATCGAGACTAAAGGAATCTCCATCGACGAACAACGCGAAATAGGTGTGGTGCTAGGCACCGGCGGCGGTGCGCAAGATTTCAGTGAAGAACAGTACAAGCTCTGGCTCGAGGGCAACATCAAGAAGGTGAGCCTGTTCAGCATTCCCAGCGGAACAATGGGAACGATGTCCAGCGAAGTGAGCATGGCCTTCGGGCTGCGCGGCATGAGCCACGTGGTCACCACCGGCTGCACTTCATCTACGGACGCGATCGGTTATGCCTTTCGCCAGCTTCAAAGCGGCGTACCTGGCACACCCAAGATGATCGTCACCGGCGGCGTTGATTCCCCACTTGCGCACGGGATCATGAAAGGCTTCACGCTCATGCGCATCCTGACCACACAGCATCAGGATGATCCCACGCGCGCATCGCGCCCGTTCTCGGCTGACCGTGACGGCTTCGTCATCGCAGAAGGCGCATGGATGTTCGTCCTGGAGAATTACGAACACGCACGGGCACGCGATGCCAAGATCTACGCCGAAATCACGGGATACGGCTCCACCTGCGAAGCCTTCCATCGCGTGCGTCTCGCCGAATGCGGCGAAGAACCAGCTCGGGCCATACAACTAGCTCTGCAAGAATCCGGCATCGGTGCCGAAGATGTTGACTACGTGAACCTGCACGGCACTTCCACTCAGCTCAACGACCGCATCGAAACGCGAGCGCTCAAGCTCGCGTTGAATGGCAACGCCACTAAGACGCCGATGTCGGCACTGAAATCGCAGATTGGGCATCCGCAAGGCGCAAGCGGCGCCGCCGGATTAGCCGCGACGCTAGTCGCCATGCGCCACAGCCAGCTTCCGCCCACCATCAACCTCGAACATCCTGACCCTGAATGCGACCTCGACTACGTGACCGAAGCTGGACGCCACGCCGACATCGAACACGCTATTTGCAACTGCATTGCTTTCGGATCTAAGAATTCCGCACTTGTCATCCGCCGCATTTGATGCGAAAACATTGGCATGCTTCCCCGGCTTAGTACGCTCGTAGTGTTGTTGACGTCTATAAGTTGTTTCGGTCAACAGCAACCGGCAGAAGCTCCGCACCTGTCTGTACGCACCGCCCCGCAGTTTCTGGTCCGCATAGCGCTCGCGCACATCACTACGGCTCAGTCCTCACACGTTTGCGTCATCGTCTATCCTGACCAATCGTTTCACATGGAGAAGTCAGAAAAGATACCTAGCTCTCCCGAGAAAACGACCTTCGTCACGGAAGGCGTGCTAACCCGGGGCGAACAGATACAGGTCGCTAGTATTGTTGGTGATCCGGAGCTCGAGAAGCTGGACGTCTCCGCGGTCGCGCACCGACCGTTCGGCTACAAGAAAGTGTTCCATGAAGTGTTCGCGTCGATTCCGCGTAGCAGCACCAAAGTGCAGTACCTGGCCGCGGCCAGCGCGGACACTGAGGCTTTTGAACCCGCGGCGAAGACTTTGATCACACTTGTCAATACCATCGATGCGCGCAAGCCGCCTGAAGTGAAAACCGCTCGCCGCGATGATTGCCACGAGCCGAGCCCCGCGCGTCCGCTGCAGAAGTAGCATTTCTGCAACGCGAGCTCGCCTCGCTGCCTCTATATAATCTGCATAGATGGCCGCTGAAGAAGATGTATTAGGCAAAGCGTATGACAGTCGCTTGATGAAGCGGCTGCTCACCTACTTGTATCCCTACAAGTGGCAAACGCTGGTGGCGCTGGTGGCCATCATCTTAAAGGCAGGCATGGACGTGCTTGGCCCGTACCTGACCAAGATCGCCATAGACAAATATCTGGTCCGCTCGCAGACGCACACGCCACTCGATCGCTGGTTGAGCACTCAACCTCTGACGGGCATCGCGCAGGTTGCCGCCATGTACGTTGGCGCTATAACGCTCAGCTTTCTTTTCGAATTCACGCAAACGTATCTCATGCAGTGGGCAGGCCAAAAAGCCATGTTCGACATGCGCACGCAGATCTTTGCCCATCTGCAGGAACTGCACGTCGGCTTTTTTGACAAAAATCCGGTGGGGCGCCTAGTCACTCGCGTGACCAGTGACGTGGACGCCCTCAATGACATGTTCACCAGCGGTGTAGTGGCAATCTTTGAAGATATATTCGTGCTCGCCGGAATCATCGTGATCATGCTGAAGATGAACTGGTGGCTGGCGCTGATCACATTTGCCGTGCTGCCACTCATCTTCTGGGCCACCGTTATTTTTCGCGAGAAGGTGCGGCAGTCATATCGTCGCATCCGTACCGCAATCGCGCGAATCAACGCTTACATGCAGGAACACGTGAGCGGCATCATGGTGTTGCAACTCTTCAACCGCGAGAAGCGCAGTTACGACGAGTTCGAAAAAGTAAACGTGGATTACATGGAGGCGTACAAGGACGCCATCATGGCTCACGCGGTCTACTATCCGGTCGTCGAAGTCTTGTCCGCGACGGCGATCGCTTGTGTGATCTGGTTCGGCGGCCTGCGACACCTTGGGGGCTCCGTGACTATCGGCGTCCTTGCGGCGTTCATTCAGTATGCACAACGGTTCTTCCGTCCCATTCAGGACCTGAGCGAAAAGTACAACATTCTGCAGTCGGCAATGGCATCGAGCGAACGCATCTTTAAATTGCTGGACACTTCCGTGGAAGTGGTCGATCCCGCGAATCCGAAGACTGTCACAGGCCCGGGCGTGATTGAGTTCGACCATGTGTGGTTCGCTTATCGTCACGTCGAAGAAGATGACGACGAAGCCGCCACTCAGACTGCCGCGTGGGATTGGATCCTGCGCGATGTGTCGTTCAAGATCGAGCCGGGGCAGACCATCGCCATCGTTGGACATACGGGCGCTGGCAAGACGACCATCATCTCCCTGCTGCTCCGGTTTTATGACGTGCAACGCGGGGCGATCAAGATTGATGGCATCGATATCCGCGAGATGTCGCTCGACGATCTGCGCGGACGCTTCGGCGTGGTGCTGCAAGATCCATTCCTGTTCAGCGGCACTATCGGCGAAAACATTCGGTTAGGTACATCGCGAATAGAAGACAAAGCGATAGAACAAGCCGCGGAGGACGTGAACGCTGCCGATTTTATTCGCGATCTTCCAGCAGGATTCCAGGAGATGTTGCGCGAGCGCGGCAACACCCTGTCTACCGGGCAAAAGCAACTTATCTCCTTCGCGCGAGCGCTGGCGCACGATCCCAGTATTCTCATCCTCGACGAAGCCACTTCCAGCGTGGATACTGAGACCGAAGTTCGCGTGCGCGAAGCGTTGAGTCGCATGGTGAAAGGGCGAACGTCGGTGATCATTGCGCACAGGCTGTCGACCATCCAACAGGCCGACAGGATCATGGTCATGCACAAAGGCCACTTACGCGAAATGGGGAACCATCAGGAACTGCTTGCGCAGCGGGGCATCTACTACAAGCTTTATCAGCTGCAATACAAAGATCAAGAGCTCGGCGGGGTACCTGCCATTCCCTCACCGGTGTTGCCGGAAGTCAGCGCGAACGACTAGTCACGTAAGATAGCTCCGCATGCCCACCATCCTTATCTCAGCCGGCGAAGCCTCGGGCGAGTTGTACGGCGCGCAGTTGATGGAATCGCTCCGCCGCCTCGAATCGCGCCCAATGAATTTCTTCGGATTAGGCGGTGAGCGCATGCGTTCCGCGGGATGCGAGACTGTCATTGATTCGCGCGACGTGGCGGTCGTCGGCCTGGCGGAGGTGGTCAAGCATCTGCCGAGCATCTACAAACGATTTCGCGAACTTTTGCGCGAGGTAGACAAACGTAAGCCTGACGTGGCCGTTCTCATTGACTTCCCGGATTTCAACTTCAGATTGGCGCGCGAACTGTACCGCCGAGGCATTCCTGTCGTCTATTTCGTCAGCCCTCAACTTTGGGCATGGCGGCAGGGCCGCATCAAGCTGGTGCAAAAGTACGTGAAAAAGATGCTGGTGATTTTTCCTTTTGAAGAAAAGTTCTATCGTGAACGCGGCGTCAGCGTGGAGCACGTCGGGCATCCGCTGGCGGACGTTGCGGATGCGGTTCCCTCACGCGACGAATACGCGCGTGCAAATGGGCTTGATCCGGCGAAGCAATGGATCGCGCTACTGCCCGGCAGCCGAAGACAAGAGATCAAGCGCAATCTTCAAACAATGTTGAAGGCCGCTATGCAACTCGGCCCTGACTTCGAATTCATTTTGCCGGTAGCTTCCACGCTCACTAAAGGCTGGATTCACGCCCA
>JAICLA010000305.1 GCA_025927695.1 Terriglobales bacterium
CACGGGGTTCCTCGTCGAGAAAGGCTTCCCCGGATTCAGCGTGGGCAAGAAAGAGGACAAGCTGGGCATCCGCGCCAGCAGCACCTGTGAGCTGATCCTGGACGACTGCAAAGTGCCCAAAGCCAACGTTCTGGGTCAGGTGGGCAAAGGTTACAAGATCGCTATTGAGACGCTGAACGAAGGGCGCATCGGCATTGGCGCGCAGATGCTGGGCATGGCCACCGGCGCGTGGCACCATGCGGCCAATTACGTGAAAGAGCGCAAACAGTTTGGCAAAGCCATTGCCGAATACCAGGGCGTCCAGTTCCAGCTTGCGCAGGCAGCCACAGATCTGGAAGCCGCGCGCATGATGGTCTATAACGCCGCGCGCATGAAAGATGCAGGACACGATTTTGTGAAAGAAGCGGCGATGACGAAGCTGTTCGCGTCGCAGGTGGCCGAGCGCGTTTGCTCGCTCGCGGTCGAGCTCTACGGCGGATACGGGTTTGTGAAAGATTACCCCGTCGAAAAGTATTACCGCGACGCCAAGATCGGCAAGATCTACGAAGGCACCAGCAACATGCAGTTGAACACCATCGCCAAGATCGTGCTGGGTGGCAAATGACCAAACCAACCGACGAGCGCAGGGCGAGCGACCGCCGTCAGTTCCAGCGGCTCGACCTCTCTGACCACGCCATCGCGGTGGATGCTTCGGGTCGCGAACTGGGGCATGTTTCGCAGGCGTCCGGTGGCGGGATGACGGTGGTGCCGAAGTCAGCCGAGATTGCCGCGTCACTTAAGCCGGGCGAGCATATTCAGATCACGGTGATGGAGCCTCCCTCACAGACGCGCAACACTATAGATATGGTGGTGCGGTACAGCTCGAAAGACAGCATTGGGCTGGAATTTGTGGGCGGACGGCTGAGTTCAAACGGGTAGAAATTCAGCCTCGTCAGCGCCGCAGCCGGCAAGGGCCTAAGCCTTATCCCCGCTTGTTTACTGGCCTGCGAACCACTACACTGTTCCCCACTTTTCCCGGTCGATTTAAGAGCCCCTTATGCCGCTAGACCCAGTCCAACAGCTTTTTGACCTTGTAGCGGTCAACAGCTTCTACATCACGGTGCTTGAAGACAAGCTGCAATTCGCGGTGCCGCTGCCTATTGAGGCCAAGAACCCGGACAAGGGCCACGCGGAACAGGCCATTGCCATTCTTCAGCGCTGGCTGGCGGTGCTGGATTTTGCCATTGCGCCTATCACCATCCGCGATGCGCTCAAAGGCCAGCTGCCACCGGAGACTGCCGTCGCGCTGCTGCGTTACTACGTGAACAAACATTCGGGAGAAGAGAGCGACCGCGACAAGGCGGATTGTGTGGCTACGTTCCTTTATCGCGAATCTGACATTAGCAAGAAACCCATTCCGGCGACGAACGACCGCTACCACTTCATCATGCAGTGTGTGAAGGATTTTGAGAACACCATGCTGCAAAGCGTGGGCGACGTGGAGATACCTGAACTTACGCCCGACGCAAAACGCTTGCTGCAGGAGTTTGAATTCCTGCACCAGGAAGTGGAAGACTTCCGCACGTTCGACCAGTTGATGGATTCACAGATCGTGCAACGCGTACGTGATTTGAAGCAGTCATTCGGCTCGGCGTTCTACCATCCGTCAGTGCTTACAAACGTTGCCGCTTACAACTTCATGTTCGGCAAGCGGTTCGATCGCTTGTTCACCATCACGACTGAGCAGATCAAGAACTTTGCCGCGGTCGTGCAAGAAGAGGGCGCCAGCATCATGAGCAAGCTGGATGAAGGCGTGATCGTGAAGCACCTTGCCGACGTGGAAGAACACAAGACCAAGAACCTGGAATACGGCAAAGCGCAGGAGCACTTCCGCCAGATATCGCGCTTCAAGAAAGTCGTGGACCAGAAAGAAAAGGGTCGTCCGCAGACACAGCGCGCTGCGAGCAGCGCGAATGTGCAAGTTGCGCCGCCACCGCCTGCGCCGACAAGTTCTGGTGTGCGCAGCGCCACGGGCGCGCCGACTGCTTCTGCCAAAGGCTTGATGGACCAACTGGCTTGCGGCAATCAGGTAGAAGATGGAAAGATTCGCGCGCAGTATGAATTGCTGACGCAGCTGGTACGAAAATCAGACAAGACAAATGCCGTGCCGGCGGGCGACACCGTACTGCCCCTTTCTCCCGCAGAGAATGAAGCGTTACGCGTAGATTACGGCGCGGAGAAGAGCTTCCGCGCGGACTTTGCTGCGGTAATGGGATATTTTGTCGCGGTGCAAGTCGTGATCACGACCGAGCAACAATTCTTCGCCAAGAAGCAAGACTCCTCACACATGTGGAAGCCGCACATGGATTCGCTGAACTACATTGTGCAGGCTTCGACTACATATTTCCGTGTTGCGGGCGAGATCTTGAAGATGGCGGAGTCACGCGGCCTTGCTGAAAAAGCCAAAGCGCTGGACGCTACGGGAATGCGTTTGCAGAAAGCCATCACGCAGGTGAAAGGCGTGCTGCAAGCGGCTAAGTCGCAGACGGCGTAAGACCGTTTCCCGTTCTCAGTTTCCCGTTTCCCGAAAAATCAAAAGCTTCCTTTTGCGCCCTCTACATTCTTCTCCGGATCGGGGTCGTAGCCGGGGATCTGTTTGCCTTGCAGATAAATATCGAACCAGTTCAGGATGTTCTCCA
>JAICLA010000098.1 GCA_025927695.1 Terriglobales bacterium
GACCTCAGCGGCGCGAACGGCATCGTCGTGATTCCTTCTACACTCGGCGCAGGATGGTCACTCGCCGGCGTTCCCAGCAACTGCACCATCTATGACTTCCGTGGCGCCGGAGGTTCAACTCAGACTGCGTACACGCGGGCACCAGCTTTTACGGCCGATACACGCAAGTCGCTTCAGGATTGCAGATCGTCAGTCCGATGCTGATCGAGTTCGACGCGTACTCCGGCGGCGTGAACACCTGGCCCGGCGCTCCAGCGACTAAAACACAGTGGCAAGGCCTCCGCATACAAGGCACAGGGCGCACCATCGGCGAGCGCAAAGGAATCGAGATCAATGTTGCAACGCCGGGCAAGGGCGACAACATCGGGGTGATGGCCTCGGTCTACGATTCCGGCGGATACTCCACCGGCGGTGACGAGGGCTCCGAAGGCGGACGCTTCATGACCATGCAAGGCGATAGCTCTGCCGACGGCGGTTTCCCGCGCGGCACGGTCGCCTCCGTCAGCAGCAACACCATAACCGGAGCGTGGACGAGCAGCACGAACGCAAACCTCGGCGAACAGCGTCCGCTGATCAACACCAGCCGCGGCGTGTATAACACCGGTAGCATCGCGTCGGCGATAGGTTCGGGCTCGCCGATCGTCTGCACGGTCACGGGCTCCGGCACTACATGGAGCACACTCGGCACCGGCGCAAAGAGTGATCTGTTCCTCAACATCAGCGGCAATGACAATGGGAGTACAAGGCACGTCGTCCCCATCACATCCATTACAGACGATACCCGCCTGATCGTCGAATATTCAATCGCTGAACTCGGGCCGAGTTGTTTCGGACCATCCATGGTCACCACTGGTGCCTACAACATCTATAAAGGTGGCACGGTCGCTAGTCTTGCGTCGCCGCCTTCCGGCAGCTTGAATGCGATCGCGGTGAACCTGGCATCCGGCGGTAGCAATTTCCAAATCGGCGATTCCATTCAGCAGCCGCTTGGCTACAACTATCACGGCGTTGGAACATTCTCTTCTGTGAGCAGGCTGATAGGTGAGCCACAGGGCGCAGGATTCTACACGCATAACGTTGGCACGGCCGCATATCGAGACGCCTTCCGCGCGTCCGGAAATTTCGTGAATGGCATTTCTTTTGACAATGGTTCTCTCGCCGGATTTGGCGTGCTCTTCGGCGCGCCTGTGAGCGGCGGTCTGCTGCGATCTAATGATGTGACCGCTCCCACCCAAACCATATTTAACGTGCTGAATGGCTCGGGCACGCAGCGCGCCCTCACCTACGACCGCAGCAACGACTGGTGGCAGTGGAGCGGCAACCAATACGTCAGCGGCACAGATCAGCGGATCAGCCTGGGCACGAATCCACAGCCGAACACGCTCGGCTACTTCTATTACAACAACGCTGCATGGGACGGCATGATCCTAGCCCCGGCGGCCACGCCCAACAGCGGAAAAGCCATCTTCGATACGCAAGTCGCCGGTGTACCGCGGCTACGCGTAGAAAACTCTCGCGTGATCGTCAACAACAGCTCTGACCTGGTGGGCTACTCCGACGATCGCGCCACGCAGAAATGGAAGATCACCGGCTCGAGCGGCGCGATCCAAGGCTCGACCATCAATGCGACCACCGGATTTCAAGTAGCCGGCTCTGCTCTGAATTTCTCCAACCTCGCGGGCACTGTAACGACGACGCAAGCCGCTAGCACGACCGGCAATGGTACAAAGTTCGCCACCGGTACCGGCACTTACGCGTCCGGCAACTGCATCAAAGCCGACGCCAACGGCAACCTGGTCGATTCAGGCGCAGCCTGCGGCACCGGCGGCAGTTCCTACACCGCGGGCAATGGCATTGACGTTACCGGCAGCGTGATCAGCAAAAAAGCACTGTGCGCGCTCACATCGACTACCGACACCGTCACCGGCTCGAATTTCTTCGGAGGCACGTGCACGATCCCTGCATTGCCCGTCGGCGCGAGCGTGGAAGTAGTCTCGGCCGGCGCATGCAGCTTCAACACGGCGAATGGAAGTTCGCAAGGCATTGAGTTGTGGTTGGACTCCACCCAGCTTTCGCAAACGAATGACGTTTTTATCGGCAGCAACGTGACGAATGCGCCTTACGCCTTTCAGGGTTGGATCATCAGCAACACCAGCGGCGGCGCGGGCGCGGGCAAGATCATGGAGCAAGACGTTCGTTACGTCTCAAATAACTCGGCGGCCAACCAGTGGACCTACGACGGCAGTGGTGGCGCATCGTCCCTCCCTAACCTTTCCTTCATCGGCATCGATACCACCACATCCCACGTCTTGAAGCTGAAAGTGAAAGGCGCCGGGGCCACCTGCACGCAGACCATGTTGCTAGTGAAAGTCAGCCTGTGATCCCAGTGAAATATAAGAATGACAAACGCGATCCTGCCATGGCGTCGTCAAGAATCCTCTGCCAAAGATGAAAATGATCTTCACGCGCTCACACAATGCGGAGCGCTGCTCGACCGGGAGCTTTGCCGCAAACCGGGCGTGCGCTTCCGCGACTGCCTGATCTCGCTGTTGCTGCGTGTCCGCACGAAAGAAAGCCAACTCATTCCGTTGCGGGCAAACCGCGCGCAGAGAGAATTCTCACGCACGGCCACGCGCCGCAACATTGTTTTGAAAGCGCGGCAGATGGGCATTACCACGTGGATAGCCGCACGTTTCTTCATCGCAACTATCACGCGTCGCGGCATGCTCACTGTGCTCGTGGCGCATGACCAGGAATCGGCCGAGTCCATCTTTCGCATCGTGCATCGCTTCTGGGAGAACTTGCCCGAGCGGTTGCGCGTCGGCGCGCTGCGCACCTCGCGCGCCAATGTCCGCCAGCTTGTCTTTCCCCTGCTCGACAGCGAGTATCGCGTGGAGAGCGCGGCGGACCCGGAAGCCGGCCGCGGGCTGACCATTCAGAACCTCCACTGTTCTGAGGTCGCCCGCTGGCCCGGTGATGCGCTCGCGACGCTGGCATCACTGCGCGCGTCACTCACGCCGAAGGGCGAGGTTGTACTCGAATCCACACCGCGCGGCGCCGTGGGGTGTTTCTACAACGAGTGGCAACGTGCGCACGAGACTGGATACACACAGCATTTTTATCCCTGGTGGTGGGAGGAGCGGTATCGCGATGAGACCGCGCGTCCACTCGCTGATGTGACCGAGGAAGAGCGCGAGTTGAAATCGCGACACGGGTTAGACGACGAGCAGATCTCGTTTCGCCGCCAGACATTCGCAGGACAACAGAGACTCGCGAAACAGGAGTACGCCGAAGATGCCGAGACCTGCTTCCTGCGCAGCGGCGAGTGCGTGTTTGAGATTGAGGCTATCGAGAGGCGACTGGCTGAGTGCGCCGATCCCGACTGCGACCACAAGATGTTACGAACATTCCTGACGCCGCAGCGCGGGCGCGCTTACATCATCGGCGTAGATCCTGCAGGTGGCGGAGTCGACGGCGACTACGCCTGCGCCCAGGTGATTGACGTGCTAGACGGATGGCAGTGCGCGGAATTGCACGCGCATCTTCCACCACAAGAGTTGGCGACGAAAGTGGCCAGACTGGCTCGCGACCACAACAACGCGCTGGTAGTGGTGGAACGAAACAACCAGGGCGGAGAAGTTTTGTCCTGTTTGCGGAACGTGGAGAGTTACCACAACTTATATGAAGAGAATGGCAAGGCAGGCCTGTTGACCCATTCGGGCAGTCGTCCTGCGATCATCGCCGCGCTTGGCAATGCCTTTTCTGCTGCCCCCGGCAGCTTTCAGAGCGACCGGTTGTTACGCGAAATGCGCACATTCGTTCGCAGAATTGATGGCAGCGGAGCCGCCGCCGCGGGTGCCTATGACGACACGGTCATGGCCATGGGGATCGCTCTTTATGTGCGGCAGATGACCGCTGGACGTCCTGCACGTGCGGCGTGAAATTTCCGAAAACAGGAATTTTTATTTTCGGTTCGGGAACAAGTCTCCCTTGTGGCCTAATGCCGAGGCCGAACTCAAGGTCGCATTTCAGGGGACGAACCATTTGTCAGGGATCATTCAGGCTACACAGCATGTGCGCCGCATGCGCGGTGGAGCGCAATCGCACCTCATGCGCTGTGACGACGGCCACTTTTATGTCGTGAAGTTTCAGAACAACCCTCAGCACAAGCGGGTTTTGGCCAATGAGTTGCTCGCTACACGTTTGGCGGAGCGTGCCGGATTGCCGGTGCCGCAAACGCGCGTGGTGGAAGTGAGCCAGTGGCTCATCGAACACACCACCGATCTGCGCGTGGTGGCAGGCAACGCGGGCGAGCCTTGTTCAGCCGGCCTGCAGTTCGGCGCCCGCTTCGTGGTGGATCCGCTGGAGGGCCAGGTGTTCGACTACCTGCCGGAATCGATGCTCGATCGCGTACGCAACATCAGCGATTTTGCCGGCATGCTGTGCATCGATAAGTGGACCTGCAACTCGAATGGACGGCAGGCGGTCTTCTGGAAGAAGTCGCGCGAGCGTAAGTACACCGCAACCTTTATAGATCAAGGATATTGCTTCAATGCCGGCGAGTGGACATTTCCGGATTCTCCATTGCGCGGCGTTTACGCGCGCAATGAAGTGTATGGCAACATTCGCGGGTGGGATTCATTCGAACCTTGGCTCACGCGCGTGGAACAGATGGACGATGTGACTATCGCCGAATCCGCAGACGGCATTCCGCCGGAGTGGCATGGCGATACCGGCGCATTAGAGCGCCTCATCGAGACGTTGTATTCGCGTCGCAAGCGCGTCCGCGAGCTGATCACTATGTTTCGTGATTCTTCGCGCAACCCATTTCCTGCATGGGGACAATCAGTAATGGTTCCAAGCAGCGCGGTGAGCGCGGTGAACTGATGCCTGAGTTGAAACAATGCGAGTTCTTCCTGCTGCGCTACGTGCCAGACGCGGTGAAGGATGAGTTCGTGAACATCGGCGTGGTGCTTACGTCGCCCGAGGGCACGACCGAATTCCGCATGACCCGCGATTGGTCGCGCGTGCGCTGCGTCGATCCGGCGGCAGATCTCGAAATGTTGCAGGCGCTGGAAGCTGATTTGCGCGAACGCCTAACCGCCGGCCACGAAGCCACGGCGGCAGTGCTAAAGAGACTGAATGATTCGTTATCAAACATAGTCCAGATCTCGGACACTAAAGCCTGTCTTGCCGTAAACGCCCAGCTCGAGATCGAGGCCCTGGCAAAGATGTATCTGCAATCCAGCCCACGAGATAAGTCTGCACGTGAGACCGGCGCACGCCTGCGCATCTTCAACGGAATGCGCAGCGCATTCGAAGAGGCAGGCGTCTGGGACGATGCGCGGATGTGGAAGAAAGTGCCCGTCGGCGAACTCGCCGCAAACGGCGACCCGCTGAGGATCGATTGCGGATACCGCCCCAACGGGGTTGTCCGCTTGTTCCACGCCGTCTCGCTCGAATCAGACATCAATGCAGCCAAAGTACTGGCATACAGTTATCCCGCACTCCGGGAAGGTATCTTGAGAAAAGAAAATGCGCACGCGGAGCTGACCGCCGTGATTGAAGATCGCCTCGATCAGTCTGACGAGCAGATCCGTTTTGCCATGCGAACATTGGAAACAAATTCCATCAGCATCGCGCACCTCGCTCAGATGCCGCAGCTCGCTGAACGCGCCCGCACAGAACTAAAGCTCTAATCATGTTGTTGTCATTCTGAGCGCGCTTTTGCGCGAGGAATCCTATTACTCTGCAAACTATTCGCCTGGCCGCTTTCGTGTGAAACGTTCTTTACCGATAACCGATAACCGACTACCGAAAACCTATGAACCTTCGAGACACCCTCCGCCGCTTGCCGCTGATGCTACGCCTCCGCCTGAACGCAACCCGCGAAGACAAACGCAAAACTCTCGCGCTACCAGCCGCGCTGACCTATTCACCGCGAGCAGAAGCACTGCCTAAGCCCACGCCTGCGAACCTGAGAAAATTCGCCGAGACACCGGTGGCGCGCAAGGCCATCAACAGCATCAAAGACCGTGTCGCCGGGATGAAGTGGCGGATCCAGGCCAAAAATGGCCGCGCACTCAAAGACATTCCAGACGGCGAGCAACGCGCACAGATCTTGACCGACAATCTCGACACGCCGAATCACGACGACAGTTTTCGCTCACTGAGTGAGCAGGTATTGGAAGACATCATCGTCGGCGGTTTCGGCGCGGTGGAAATTCAACTCTCAGGCGACGCGCAACGGCCCATCAATCTCTATCCGGTCGATGGCGCCACCATCCGCATGCGCACAGACTGGAACGGCGATCCCGTATCGCCGCGCTACGCGCAGGTCACGGGCCGCATGGGGAAGGACGCCAACATCGCGCTCAATGACGACGAGTTGATGTACATCCGCCTCAACCCACGCACACACACGCCGTTCGGACTCGGCCGGCTAGAGGTCGCATTCGAGACCATTAACGCATTCCTAGGAGCACATCATTATGCCGCGCGCCTGGCCAGCAATTCGGTTGTGCAATACGCGTTGTGGCTGCAAGACCTCACGCCTGCACACCATGAACGGCTCATACGTTGGTGGCAAGATGACATTGAAGGCACCGGCCGCGTGCCTATCCTTTCAGTCGAGAACAAGCCTGAGGTGCTGCGCTTCGGCGGCGGTACGGATTCCGACCTCCGCCTGGGCTGGCAAGAGTTCCTGCTGCGCATCATCGCCGATGCGTTCGATCTTCCGCCGCTATCGCTAGGGCTTGAGAGCGACGTGAACCGCGCTACTGCAGACGTCATGAGCCAGCAGGCATTTCATACCGCCGTCGTTCCCACCGCGCGTCTCTTCGCCGAGCACATCACGCGAGACGTGATCAGCAAGAAACTCGGATGGAATGACCTCGAATTTGTATTCACTGACGTTGACGCAACCGACGAACGCGAAGAAGCCGAGATACAGGAGATCCTTCTGCGCAGCGGCGTGCTCACAGTGAATGAAGTGCGCAGGATGCGCGGGTTACCAGAACTGCAGCACTTAGCAGTCAGCGATCAGCATTCAGTCGTCAACAGCTAGGCTTTGCAAAACCTCATTGTTCGCTCTTGTCATCCTGAGGCCTTCTGGCCGAAGGCCCCCTATCACTCTGCACTCGATTCGCGCGAGCGCCCTCACAAGACCACGACGGGTGGAGCAGGCCTTCCAGTCCTGCGCTGAACGCTGCAAAACAAAACCCGGGCTTTAGCCCCTGAGGTAACAGAATTGAACTTAGAAGCTCTAGCTCTAGAGATGCCACGTGTAGAGAAGCACCCCAATCGGGTGTCTTTCAAAGGCGTACTCACAACCATCGACACGCCCAGTGATCGTCCTCCCGCAGGCTCGCGCGGACACCGCGTGCTCCTCACCAAAGCAGCGGCCGAACAAGCGCTGCCATCACTGATCGGTATGGCGCTCGACTATACGCCGGCATTCGATGGCCACGACTCGCGCCGCAAGGCGGGCATCATTACCTCGGCTGAGATCATTGGAAGCGAGGTGATCGTCGAAGGCTACCTCTTCGCCCGCGACTTCCCCGACCTCATGCGCGAACTGCGCGCCGGAGGCGGAAAGTTGGGCATGTCATACGAACTCGCCGACGCCCGCGTGCGCGACATTCGCACCTCAGTGTGGACACTCGATGAAGCCACCTTCACCGGAGCGGCGATCTTGCTGAAGAAAAAAGCCGCTTACGAAAATACATCGATCGAACTTGTTGCAGCGTCTGCCTCTCGTCGGGCGGTTGTTGACCGACAAACGATGACCGAAAACCGAAAACCTATTCCCGAGAACCGAAAACTCCTGGAGAAAACCATGACCCACAAGCAAAGTGAAGAACTCATTAATGTGACCCAGCGCATGGCCGCCGCCGCGGAGGCACTGGGCGAAAGCATCGCACGCCTCAACGCACAGCATGAAGAACTCAGCGTTCGTGTAGACAAGATCGTGGCCGCGCTGGAAAACGATGGCTCTTCGAACGAAGAAGATGACAGCGAAGCCATCCTGTTGAAATCGCGCGTGGCAGAACTTGAAGCAGCCAACGCTGAGCTCCGCGACAAGGCCGCGAAGCTGAGCACCGCCACAATCGCCGCGAATGGTCGCAAGACCCTGCCGCCAATGGTGACCACGCTGCTGGCAAAATCCGGCGTGGAAGTCTCTGACCCGATGGACGCCGCCGCGCTCGATGCAGCCATGACTCCGCTGAGCATCGAGCAACGCATCGCGGTGAAATCACAGATGGCGAAAGCAGGACTGATCAGCTAGAGCTACCAGCTGGTGGGCTTTGTGAACTGTCCAACGGAATCAGTAAGAGTTGCTGGGAACTGAGCTGCAATCAAATCAGATTGCCGAATCCTCTTTATGAATGTCGCTAGCCGTTTGAGCTGCTGGCTGTGTTGCTGATGCGGATTGAGGATTCCAACGCCCAGCTTCAACTCGTTCTTAACCATGCGAACGGGCTCAGACAGATCAGAATCGTTGGTGATCAAAACGGCAACTTCGTATTTGCTCTGAAATCCATCCATCAAGAGATGCGAAGCCAGATTGACGTCTGAGCCCTTTTCTTCAGTCTTATCGACCCAAACTCTTTGAACAGGATTCACGCCTGTTAGCATCACCGAGACACTGTGAGTCAGGAAATGTCCGTAGTAGATAGATACATTTGGAAGAGTTCTTAATGCTCGCAGGTACATTTGCTGGCGTACTGGCTTTTGAAGATCGTTCGGTCTTGCATTGACTCTTGCAGTGAAGTACTTGATCTCACCAACCGAGTCGTTAGGCAGCATGTTGGAGCAAAGCTTGTTCAAATCGAGCCAACGATAGGGGGTATTGCGGGTGGCTCCATAATAAAGATTGAAGCCATCCACATAAACATTGACTTTTGCCATAATGTTTTCAGTGGGTTACAAACTGGTAACTTGCATCCTTTCCGCAATTTTAATAGTCTAATCACCAGATATCCCCCCCATCCCTTCGGGAGTGGGGTGCGAGACCGGCGAAAGCCGGTCTCAGTGTTTTTTGGGCCTCTTTTTTCCGGCTACATATCCGCATCTAGGATCGTCTTCGCCGCGATCACGCGCCCCACCGCTTCTTGCGGTGTGGCGCCCGTGGCGGAGAGGTGTCCCATCTTGCGGCCTGGCTTCGGCACTTCTTTTTCGTAGAGATGGATGCGCACTTCTGGTGTAGCCAACGCCAGATCAAACCTCGGCTGCGGATACTTCAACCAAAGATCGCCAAGCAGATTCACGATGGCCGCCGGTCGCAGAACATCCACTGATCCAAGCGGCAGATCGCAAACCGCGCGCACGCACTGCTCGAATTGCGAAGTGACGCATGCGCGTTCGCTGGCGTGATAACTGTTATGCGGACGCGGCGCCAGCTCATTAACAAGCAGCTGCCCATCCTTCTGCACGAACATCTCGATGGCCAGCAAGCCGATCACATTGATCGATTCGGCGATACGTTTGCCCAAGTCACGAGCCTGCTCGGTGAGCTTGTCTGGGATCGGAGCAGGAAGCACTGACCAATCAAGGATGCGGTCTTTGTGATGGTTCAATGCCGGCGGATAAACCGCGACTTCGCGTCCCGGCCGTCGCGCCACCATCACCGAGATCTCTTGCTCGAGGTCAATGGCTTGTTCGAGCACGCAGACGTCAGCACCAAGATATTTCCAGGCTTCGTCGGCATCGGCGGGTGATTTGAGAACCGTCTGTCCGCGGCCGTCATAACCGCCTTCGGCAGCTTTCAAGTAACTGTCGCCGGTGGGCGCGATCTGTTCGGCAGCCTTGCGCAGTTCATCTGCCGAACGCACCACGCGAAACGGACCAACCGGGAAGCCGCGCGCTACGAGCCATTCCTTTTGCCTCGCGCGGTGTTGCACGATCTCAAGCACGCGCGCATCCGGATGCACCGGCGCATGCTCGGCCGC
>JAICLA010000214.1 GCA_025927695.1 Terriglobales bacterium
CTAAACCACAGGGAATTCCTTCTCCATGTGTTTGTAAAGCGCCTCATTCACGCAGACTTCGTAATACTTCTTCTCCGTCCAGCGCTTCAGAGAAAAATCTTTCAGGTCAACGAACGCTGTCAGGCCTTCGCGCACAATGATCTTATGGAAGATGCCTTGGCCCAGTGGGACGACTCCGGTGAACAGACGCACTTGCTCTTTTGACCAGATAGTAGGCAATTCCACAAGGTGTTCCTTAAGCGCGATCTCTTTCTGCAGTTTTTGGAACGCCAACGCGTTGATGTGGATCCCGCCAATGTTGTAGCGCACCAGGAATTCATCCGGGATGCCTCCCGTATCGGCGTCTTCCACGGTCTGAAAGTTGTAGACGTTGAAAAGATTCTTGGCTTGTCCCGCGGCCAGATATTTGCGCGCGCCTTTGCTGCATCCTGAAAGGCGGTCGCTCTCGTTCAGCGCCTTGCTGATCATGATGCGGTGTGAGCCGTCCATCAAGTACATGGGTGCGGATTCCTGGAAGCAGATTCCCAGGCCAAGTTCCAGAGTCGGCAGGCCCTGCTTGGTGGATTGCTCGTTGTATCCGCGGACGATGGTGACCATCTCCTTTGCCAGCATACAAGTCTTGCCTACACCGAACCCTTGCTCGCCTTCACGCTCAAAGAGCGCGAGGATTAGCGCGTCGCCTTCGATGAATACTTTGGTCGCGTCATACTTAGGCAAAAGCTTGTTCACAGGGTCAAAGAAATTCAGGCTGAAATAGCTTGCCGGATTCAATCCGCGTTCGAACAAGGTCTTCGTAAGAGTGGTGCTGTCGCGGATGTCAGCCTTGAGGATGATGTGGTCGACAACAGTGGCGTCGCCGGCCTTTTGTTCTTCAGCCAGCAGGAATTCGTACAGCGTGTTGTTGATGGCAGAAAGCTCGCGCAGTTTTTCATTCGCGCTGCCGATGACGTTGATGCCATCCATGGCGGACAGCACCGCTTCAAACCTACGCAGATCGCGGTGATATCGAAGGAAGTCACTGAAATAGCGGCCGGCTACTTTGGCGCGCTCGCCGCCTTTCATGCCCTCGACTTTTTTTACCGCATTATTGATACCGTCAGGGGAGATCTTGCCGCGTTCTTCAAGAAGCGCAGTCACACGCTCCCGTTCTGCCTTGTTTATCAGCGAGTTCTTTAGCTGCTGCGGATTGATCAGCGGTGAATACTGCGCCAGCAACGGAACTGCTTCATAGGAGGCAAGCACGTGGTCGATTAGGCTTTCTTTTTCCAGAAGATCCACCCAGCCATCGAGAAGTGCTTTTTGGTTCTTGCCTTTGGGTGTGCCTTCGTCCGGTGTTCCACCCGCAAATAACTCATGCGTATTGTCAGCCACGCTGAGCATAGCGTCGATCTGTCTTTCTTCGTCGGCTTGCCCGGCAGGCACAACGCCTAAAGACTTGATGAAAGTTGCCGCGGTCTCCTGCATGCGAGGGAAACGGTCCGGATCACGCTCAAAGTTGCCCAGCATCACATATTGCTCGGCGTTCAAATAATCGTCTTTGCCGTCGTCAGTGAAGAGCAGTCGGTTAAGTAGAAGTTCATAGGAAGCATTTGCATCCTCGCCAAAGAGCGACCGCCGCATCTTTGATAGCGACTCCTTTTCAACCTCGCGCAAGGTGGCGAATAGTTCCTGCCCGACTTTGCGCAGAACGATCTTCTTATTGATTTGAAACTGTGAGAATTTTTCGCGCAGCTCAATGCCTTTATGCGCGTTTATGGAACGCGGGCCGTCATAGCCCTTCAGTTTGGTGCGGCATTTTTCCAGCAGTGTGCTGAACTGTCCGGTCATCTCCGCGCGCAACATCTTGATCACGGCCAGACGCGTAAGTAGATCAAGGTTAATGTTGTTCTCAGTCTTGGCGCGGTTCAGCGATCCAGTAAGCAAGTCCGCCATGAGCTTCTTGAAATCCGCAGGTTCGGCCTTAACCGGACTAGTGCCTCGTCCACCTGCCACGGCGGCATTTACTTGCGGAGCGCCGATAAAACCGGTGGGGCGCGCGGCAGGAGTCCCTGTCGGCGGCGCCGTGCCGATGAATCCCGTAGGGCGCGGCGCTGTTGCTCCCGGAACAGGTGGCGCGCCAATGAATGTTCCGCGTGAAACGCCGGTGGCAGCCGGGTTCTGCCCCATTGCGAGCGAGAACGCGTCTTCTCTTACCAAGTCCTCGACATCGCCATACTTAGCCAGCAGCTTGGCGATGTGCTGGCGCGTGATGTCAACCAGTTTGGGGCTGAGATAAACGTCGGTGCGAACGTTGTCCACACCGGTCTGCAAGCCTTCGAGCACCAGCTCAGGAACGTACTGAGCTAGTTGCAATCCTTTGGCGGACTCCGCCAGATTGCCGCCGCGTTGTAGGAACGATAGCGCCATCGCCAGGGCCTGGGTCGTGCGGGCAGGTGAATGGCAGACTATACCACGACAAACCTATGGAAACAGAGCACTAAAGTCACTAGGGATTTTAATCTCCCGTTTCACTCTTCTTCCTTGCCGCTTCAAACTCATCGCCCGGATTCCACTTCGGCATAGCTGGCGCATTGGCCGCCTTCCATCCCAACGCGATGCCGAACTCAGCCATCTTCGCGTCGCCCGTGAAGACCATCTCCGGCTTGTATTCGTCTGACGGCTGGTGATAGCGATGCGCAGTGTAATCGTCAGCCTGTTGTTGTCCCCACTCCGGAGTGTGGCCTTGGAACTTCATGCCTTCGCTGACTGAGAATGCGGGCACTCCTACGCGAGCCATACTGAAATGGTCTGAACGGTAGTAGTAGCCGGCCGTGGGATTTGAGTCAGGCTTGATGGCCAGCCCGAAAGCTTTCGCAGTGGCTTCCACGGTCGGATAGAAACTCGTGCGTTCCGAGCCCACGACCTCAGTCTCTTCCGGCACGCCGATCGGCGGAAGATCATCGTAGTTGAGATCGAGCGCGATCTTTCCCGCCGGTATCGGCGGATGCTTGCCCAGATACTCCGAGCCAAGCAAGCCTTGTTCTTCCGCAGTGACCGATGCAAAGATCACTGACCGCTTCGGGTGCTGCTTGGCTTCTGCCATCGCCCGGGCCATCTCCAGCAAGATTCCGCAGCCCGTAGCGTTGTCGTCCGCGCCGTTGTAGATGTTGTCGCCGGGCTGGTCAGGACGAATGCCAAGATGGTCATAATGCGCGGTGAACATTACAGCTTCATTTTTCAAGCGCTGATCCGAGCCCGGCAGCATGGCAATTACATTCTGAGATTGGATGGGGCGGACTTTGCTGACGATCGTCGCCTTCAGTTTCGCATTGATTGGCACGGGCCGAAAATCTCGTGACTGCGCCTGCTTCATAAGCTGATCCAAATCCATGCCGTTGTCGGCGACGAGCTTGCGCGCGACTTCGAGTTGGATCCATGCAGCGGCATCGAGACGCGGGTCATTCGTCTTTAGATATGACTTTTCGCCGGAGTTCGAATTGCGCACTACCTCCCATGGATAACTCGCCATATCCGTCTTATGGATCAAGATCGCGCCCACTGCGCCTTTGCGCGCCGCTTCTTCGTACTTATAGGTCCAGCGTCCGTAGTAGGTGAGGGCTTTTCCGGTGAAGAACTTTGGATCATCAGACGACGGCTCATTCACTAACATCAGAAGAACTTTGCCGCGGACATCTACATCTTTGTAGTCGTTCCAGTTGTACTCGGGCGCCTCAATGCCGTAACCGACGAAAACAATGTCGGCATCCACTTGCGTGCGCTCGGTCAGGTGCTGGTTGTAGACGACATAATCATCAAGAAATTTAAGCGGCATGGGCGCACCCTTCGCTGGCTCAAGTACGAAATTACTTTGTTCCGGCTGCGGCGTCACGCCCACCAGGGGCACCTTCTGGATGTAAGAGTGATTGTCGCCCGCCGGCTTGAGGCCATAGAGCGCAAATTGCGTGGCAATATATTCCGCCGCAATGTCGCCACCGCGCTGGCCTGTACCGCGGCCTTCCAGCAGATCATGCGAAAGGAAGCGCACATGCTGCCGGATCTTTTCCGCGTCCACCGACTTAAGCGCGGCTTGTGCAGCCGGCGGCAAAGAGACGTCAACGCCCGAGCTGCCACCTGAACTTTTTTTATGCGAGTGCGATCTTTGCGAAAAAGAGAAAACAGATAAGAGCAGAATAAGAGACAAAACGACTGCCTTGCGCATTTTGCGGTTCTCCACTATTTGGTTTTGTCACTGTGCCTGCCGACCGGCAGGCTAGTTCTTCGAACCTCAACCCGCCTTAAAATCGAGAACTTGCTCGCCGGCGTTGAAGATTGGTACTGGCGCCATTCCAGCCGCCTTCGCCATCGCCTCGTTCAATTGCGTGATCTCTTTCTTGTCCCAACCAACAATGGAGCGCTCGATCTTACCCGTGGAAGAGACTAAGAAAGTGGATGGAACATTGGTCAGACCATATGCGTTCGAGGCAGGATATTTGTTCGTGTCATCAAGCAGAATGGGAAAGGTGACGCCGAATTTCTTGGCGAAGGCCTCAGTCTCAGCTTTGGAATCTTGCGAAACCCCAACAAGCTTCACTTTGTCCTGCGGATACGCTTTGAAGATGCGTTCAAAGAAAGGGAAGGCATACTGGCAGGTCGGGCATCCGACCTTGAAAAATGCAGCCACTACAGGTCCCGCCGCGCGTGCCTGGTCGAGTGAAAACGATCTGCCTTGCGTATCGGTGAGTCCGAAGTTCGGGGCGTTCGCGCCCGCTTCCAATGCCGGCATTCTGCCTCCTAATCGCGCAATAACGAGAGCCGTCGCAGGATCTTTCTTGTGAGCCC
>JAICLA010000159.1 GCA_025927695.1 Terriglobales bacterium
CGCCGATGACTGCATCGGGTTCCACTGCTCGGGGATGATGGAGTGATATGCGCTATACAGTGCCGGGCGGATGAGATCGTTCATGGCGGCATCCACGATAACGAAGCGTTTCTTTCCGTTTTGTTTTGTCACCAGCACACGGGACAGCAACAGTCCGGCTGGCGCAACGATCGCGCGTCCCGGCTCCAACAGAAGATGAACATTCAACTTGCCGAGCGCATCGCGCAGCGCTTCGGCGTATGCACCGGTCTTTGCGGAAAAATCGGCAGTTTCGGCTTCTTCGTCCTTGTAGGGAATGCCCAATCCGCCGCCGGCATCCACGTAGCGAATGTTGTGGCCGTTGGCCTGCAACGCGCGGACTAAGTCGGCTATCCGTTCCAGCGCCTTCGCAAACGGGTCTACCGCCGTGATCTGCGAGCCGATGTGGCAACTCACGCCCGCTACATCGAGATATTTGCGCGCGGCGGCACGGGTGTATAGATCGCCTACTTCATGCAGCGGCACACCAAACTTATGCTCGCGCATTCCGGTAGAGATGTATGGGTGCGTGTCGGCAAACACATCCGGATTCACGCGCAGTGCCATGCGCGCCTTGCGTTTCATCTTGGCGGCACGGTTGGCAAGCAGGTCCAGCTCGCTCTCGCTCTCGACGTTAAAGATGAGGATGTCTGCTTTCAGTGCCAAATCAATCTCGGCGGCGGTTTTTCCCACGCCGGAAAAAACGACTCGATGCGCGGCCTGCTTGCTGACAGCCAATACGCGTTCCAGTTCGCCGCCCGAAACCACGTCAAAGCCTGATCCCATCTTCGCCAACATCTTCAGCAGCGAAAGATTCGAGTTCGCTTTCACGGAATAGCAGACCGTGTGGTGGATCCTCTTGAACGCGGTGTCAAAGGTGCGAAAACGTTCCCGAATGGTCGAAGCCGAATATACGTACAGAGGCGTGCCGTATTTCTCTGCCAAGTGTGACAAGGGCACGCGGTCAGCATGCAGATGGTTTTTGATGTAAGTGAACGCGGGCGGCCGCGCGATGATCTTCATGGGAGCAGACAGTATAAGTTAAACGTCGCGCAGTGCTCGCGTAGTGGTAACACGTGTGCGCTTTTTCGAAGCCGATTCTGGCGCAGCCTCTTTGATCTTCACTACGACTACAGTCTCGTCGTCAAAAGGACTTACGCCCGAAGAATGATGTTGCACCGCGGCGAAAATCGCATTCACCAGTTCGTCGGCAGACTTCTCATAATTCAGTCGCACCACTTCTTCCACGCGTCCGCGCCCAAATTGGTGGTCTTGGTGATTTACCGCGTCGGTTATGCCATCACTGAAGAACACGAAAACGTCACCCGGTACCGGATGCAGCGTGACTTCGTCGTATTCTGCGTCCGCAAATAGTCCAAGCGGGACGCCTGTTGCGTCCACCACCTGCGTTTTGCCGCGATGGCAGTAGATTGGTTGCGGCTGACCAGAACTGGCGATCTGCATGATACGGTTAGGTTCATCCCACACGGCATAGAGCAAGGAAACGAACTGCGAATCGATCTGGCGCTCATTCAGTGCGGAGTTTATCTCGGTCAGCATTTGCGCAGGCGTCGGCTCCAAGCCGGTCATGGAGCGCAACATGCCACCCACTAGTGCAGCAAACAGCGCCGCGGGCGCCCCTTTGCCGCTGACATCGCCGACGGCTATTCCGACCGCGCCACCACCATACTGTAGAAAGTCATACATATCGCCGCCAATCGCATGGGCGGGGGAATATTTCGCTGAGATCTCAGCACTGGCCATCGTCGGGCAGCAGGGTGGCAAGAGCCGCATCTGCACCTCGCGCGCCATGGCAAGGTCACGCTCCAGGCGCTGCTCTTCGCGTGCGATGCGTTCATATAAGCGCGCATTCTCAATGGCAATCGCCACTTGCGCGGCCAGCGTTACCACCGTCTGGGTGTTCTCTTCGTTGAAGTAGTTGCGCCGCGTGTGTTCGAGATCGAGTACGCCGATGACTACATCTTTGTAGAGAAGGGGTACGCAAAGTTCAGAGCGCGTCTCCGGATTTACTTCAATGTAACGTGGATCTTTGGTCACGTCGGGGACCAGGATGGTCTGCTTCAACTCCGCCGCACCACCCACCAGTCCGCGCCCCACTTTGATGTCATGCTTCAGGTGAATATTTTCCTTGAAGCGCATCGAGAAGCGGTGCTGCAGCTTCGTTCCGGTCGGATCGAGCAACAGAATGCTGAACATCTGGAAGTCAATGACACGGCTCAGGAGATCGCCGATACGCTTAAGCAACTGGTCCAGGTTCAAGATAGATGTGAGCTCACGGCTGATCTCGTTGAGCACTTCCAGCGTACGTGCCTGCCGCGACATTCGCGTATAGAGGCGGGCATTTTCAATGTCCGCCGCCAGCCTAGACGCCAGCAGCGACAGCAGCTTGCTATGTTCTTCTTTGAAGTAGTTAAGCTGCGCGGACTGCAGATCGATCACGCCCACCGGGCGGTTCTTGGCGATCAGTGGAATGGCCAACTCGGAGCGAACGTCGGCCCGCGCATTTATGTAGTTGGCTTCCTTGCGAGTGTCACCAACCAGCACCGCTTCGCGCCGTGCCACTGCTTGTCCAACGATGCCATTCCCAACCTTGATGCGCATCTTCTCGATATGCGCTTCGTGGCCGATTTGGAAACGCATGCGAAGTTCTTGTGTCTTATCGTTCAGTAGAAGGATGGCGAATATTTCGTATGGAATCACCCGGTGCACGATTTCAGCGATGCGACCGAGCAGCGTGTCCAGATCCAATGTGCTGGTAAGCGGGTCAGCCAACTCGAGGAAGAACTGAACGACGCTTTCCGGCGTGCCTAGAACGTCTTGAAAAATGCTGGAGTTTGACTGTGCCGGGCCAGCTAGGGATTGGGTAGTCGAAGTACCTGATTTGGTCGCCGGAGACATGCATCTCCATCATAACAAGTAGGAAATGAGCGCCTCGGCAGTCTGTGGATAAGCCTACTACTCAGGTGAAATATGCACATCTGGCGTGTGTACATGCTCCGGCCGCACGCCAATCCCTATGAACCAAGCAGGGAATCGTCGTAGGTAGGGAAAGCGGTGAAGAAGGGCTAACGGAGGAGGAAGCTTCTTAAGCGGAGCCGTAGTCTTCAGCGCCGCTCCAATGAACCTCTTGTGCGCGAATACTTGAAAAAGCTGGATGGCCCGCGTAGGGAATTCCCGCCTGTGGTGAACAGCCCGTAAATGCTCCAAGAAAAGTTCGCCGCGCAAGAGAGGTTCAGCAATGATGTTCGCCGCCGCTACGGCATCTTGAATCGCCAGATTGATCCCCACCCCACCGATGGGGGACATGGCATGCGCTGAATCACCGATGCACAGCAAACCCGGACGCGACCACTCGCGCAAGTGATCGACCGCCACAGAAAGCAACTTCACTTGCTCCCAATCTTTCAATTCCTCGACGCGATCGCGGAACTCCGGAACTACGGTCACAATGTCTTGGCGGAACTGTTCCAGGCCGCGTTTTTTTATGTTGTCGAACTCGCCTTTGGCGATGATGTAAGCGCATTGCCAATAATCATCGCGATTGAGCGTAACCATCAGCTTGCCCTCGCGAAAACGGCCGAGGGTTTGGTCAGAATCATCCGGCTCTCGCGAAAGCCGCATCCACAACACGTCAATAGGCGCGCCTCTGTCTATCACTTCAAAGCCAGCACGCTGCCGGATGATGGAATGCCGGCCATCCGCGCCGATCGTCAGCCGCGCGCGAATCGCAATCTCGCCACTTTGCGAGTTGGCACGCACCCCGACGATTCGGCCATCTTCCTCGATCAAGTCAGTGGCCTCAGTCTTCATCAATAGCGTGAACTCGGGACACTGCTTGCCATGCGCGGCCACGAAATTGAGAAAATCCCACTGCGGCATCAGTGCAATGAATTTGCAATGCGTACTCAGGTGAGTAAAGTCCGCCACCGTGACGGAAAAGTCGCCGATCCTCCCGCTGAGCTGCCTGTATTCCTGATGCGGCACCATGAGAAATTCGTTCAGGAGACCAAGCTCGTACATCAACTCGAGTGTAGAAGGGTGGATGGTGTCGCCGCGGAAATCGCGGAAGAAGTCTTTGTGCTTTTCGAGGACTATGACTTTTATTCCTGCTCTGGCCAGCAGAAATCCAGCGACCATGCCAGCCGGCCCGCCGCCCACGATGCAGCAGGTCGTCTCGAGTTGTTGCGAACTAGCGGCCACGCGGAAAGTCTAGCACCGCGAATGCTTGCCTCATGACGCACTACGACGCAAAACCATTTCTTTGCAATCGCCTAGGGGTTTGTTAGAATTCGCGGCCACAACTCATTCAACAAAGCAGTCAGGCTAGAGGGGCCCCTAACCCATGTTCGTCCGCGACTACATGACGCGCAACGTCACCACTCTGCCTGATGACTCCAAGCTGCTCGATGCTGCCCTGATGATCCGCCGAACAGGAAAGCGTCATGTGCCCATCGTTTCCGCGCAGACAGGCAAAGTGGTAGGCATTGTCAGTGATCGCGATATTCTCCGCCTATCGCCGTCGGTGCTGACCGCGGCGTCATCTGAAGAGGATTACAACCAGGTCTTTGAAGACACACCCATTACAAAGGCGATGACGGCAAATCCCATCTCGGTCTCGCCAGACGCACCTATCTCAGAAGCTGTGGATGTATTGAATACGAAGAAGATCAGCGCTGTGCTGGTCGCTCAGGACGGTGACTTGAAGGGCATTCTGACTGTCACGGATATGCTGGGCCTGCTGAATGAATTACTGGCGGGCGGGGACAAGCCCCGCACCCTGGGCAGCTAGAGCTTAAGCAGCGTGCTTGCGTGCCAATTGCGAAGCAGGCGCCATCTCCGGGAATTCCAGCGTGTTATCTAGCACCGGTTTCCCGCTTACTACTTTCATGGTCTTCCAGTCGTAAGGAAATTCCTTGCCGCAATCCAGGCACACTACATAGGTTCCGGTGGCTTGTGCTGCGGTTGCACGGTTACCGGTCTTGGCAGTCAACGGAAAACTGTAATTCGAGTGCCAGCAACCGAAAAGAATGTCCATCAGATCAGCGATCATATTTTTGTTTCCCCAGGGACGACATCCATACTTGAGGGTTCGGCCCGTTTCTGCGAGGACTACCTAGAACGCTAGACGAAGGGCGCCCTTGCATACCAACATTAGATTCAGAGTAGCTGAAAAAGTTGTGCGGATAAGGGAAGGAGATTGTGGAAGGAGGGTTAGTCCTTTGATTTCGAGGACTTACATTTTGTGATAATCGCAGTTTGTAGCTTTACGCGGAGGGTATCAGGCAGTTCGTAGACTTGGTTCTCGCGGTAGATCTCGATGGTTTTCTTTGTGGTGTTGCAAACGACGTGGCAGTTGTGGCACCAAGTGAGGTGCTCTTCCAACTCGGCTTTTAAAGACGAGTCGAGGGAGCCGTCAAGAAAATCGTTCAGCTCGCTGAGGAACTTAGAGCATTTCACTGGGCACTGTCCGCATTCGTTTTCTTCTTCTTGAAGTGGCGGCTCAACCGTTCGCGTAACTGCAAGCGCGCCCGCAACAACCGCGACTTCACTGCAGGGATGCTCAATCCAAGCGCATCCGCTGTCTCTTCTGTACTCAGACCTTCTACGTCACGCAGCACAAAAACCGTGCGAAATCCTGATGGAAGGCCTTGAATGGTCTTCTCCAGAATATCACTCAACTCCGCCTGCTTATAAAGCTGTTCGGGGTTCGGACTCCAGTCCGTAACCTCGCGCGGCACAAACCCATCGTCAGTCTCTACGTCTTCGTCGATCGAGACCGTCTTGCTGGCCTTGCGCTTGCGCAACTTCATCAGCGCTTCGTTCACCGCGATGCGTACTAGCCAGGTGTAAAACTTTGAGTTCCCCTGGAACTGGTCAAGCTTCTGGTACGCCTTCAGGAACGCGTCCTGCACCACGTCTTCCGCGTCTTCGCGGTTTTGCGTGATGTGATTGGCGATCCGGAATACATTCCGGTCGTAGCGCTTTAGCAGCTGCTCAAAGGCGGCAATGTCGCCTTCGCGAGCTGCCTGCACCAGGGCGAGATCTTCGCCCGTGTCGCCAGTCACGTTTGTTTGGATGGTTCCCATACTTTTGCGATGCAATATTTCTCGCGTAAATGCCGCGGGTTGGTTATAAAGTACGAAGCCG
>JAICLA010000035.1 GCA_025927695.1 Terriglobales bacterium
ACTCCGCTGACGCACACCATCGCGGACAACGACTCAGCGGCGACGTTCACAAACAAGGTAATCTCGGGGGCGACGAATACGATCACAAACGTTCCTGCGGCGAGCATCACGGGAACTGTCGGCAATGCGACCAGCGCCGTTAACTTTACCGGCTCGCTCGCGGGCGACGTCACCGGTACGCAAGGTGCGACCGTGTTGGGGAATAGCGGTGTGGTTGCCGGTACCTATACCAAAGTCACAGTGGACGCGAAGGGCCGTGCGACAGCGGGCGGTACTGCAGCGTTCTCTGATCTTACGGGTTCGGTCGCTGCGGCACAGATGCCGGCTCTGACTGGCGATGTGACCATGGCTGCGGGTACAACGACGACTGCCCTAGCCAACATTCCAACGGCGACACCGGCAGCAGGCTCGATCGTACATGCGAATGTTACCGCCCCTGCGACTCCGGCTGCGGGCAAAGTTGCAACGTACAGTGATTCGACCGACAAACGTTTCCATGACAAGAATGACGCAGGCGCGGTGGGCACGACGGTGGTCGCCAACACAGGATCAGCGAACAACTTTGTTACGGGTATCACCACTGCAGGCGTGGTTACGACAGCGCAGCCTTCGTTCTCTAACATCAGCGGCAGCTTGACGGCAGGACAACTCTCCGGTGCCAACCTCGCCGTAACGAATGCGAACAACAACTTTAGCGTCGGGCAAAACATAACTGGCACGGTGACAGCAACTACGTTCTCTGGTTCGGGCGCATCTTTAACCAATATCCCGGGCGCGAATGTTACGGGCACGGTCGCGAATGCTACCAATGCTACTAACGCAACCAATGCTACTAACGCAACTACAGCAGCGAGCTTCAGCGGCGCGCTAGTTGGCGATGTAACCGGTGTACAGGGTGCGACCGTATTGTCGAACATCCCAACGGCTACTCCGGCGGCCGGCTCGATCGTGCACGCTAACATTGCTGCTCCGGCGACACCCGCATCGGGAAAAGTCGCGACTTACACGGATTCGACCGACAAGCGCTTCCACGACAAGAACGATGCGGGCACGGTGGGTACGACGGTAGTCGCAAACACGGGATCGGCGAATAACTTTGTTACAGGAATCACGACGGCCGGTGTTGTAACGACTGCGCAGCCGACGTTCGCGAATATCAGTGGCAATCTCACTGCGGGGCAGCTGTCAGGCGCAAACCTAGCCGTGACGAATGCCAACAACAACTTCAGCACGAACCAGACTGTAACCGGCACAATGACTGCGACGACGTTCTCTGGTTCAGGAGCTTCGTTGACGAATCTAGCGGCGGCAAATCTGACTGGCACGGTTTCCAATGCACAGCTGGCCAATAACAGCCTAACAGTGGCCGCGGGTACGGGTCTGACTGGCGGGGGCACGGTCGCCCTGGGTGGTACTACGACGTTGGCGCTCGCTACTCCGACAGCGAGTACCATCGGCGGCGTGCAGTCGCAGAACTGCGTGGGATCCGGCATGGTGCAGAGGATCAATACTGACGGAACAGTAACTTGCAGCGGCGCGATGGTATCTGTGCCGAACCCCAGTACTTATACGACGCTAACTACTAGCGATCAGAGCTTCATTGAACAGTCAATTCCTGCGGGCACCTTTAATATCGCGGCGAAAACTTTTGACATCATTGTCGCCGGGGGATTCCACAACACCAGCAATAGGACTTTGACGTTCACAGTGAAGCTTTGCACAGTCTCTGGATGCGGCAGCGGAACGGTCATTCCCTTGACGACTTGGACCACTGGCACTGTGAATTCCGGCAGCACTTTTATTAACAATCCTTGGAAGATCCGGACTTCAGTCAGTACTGTTGCTACAGGATCCAGCGGAACGCTGGAACCAAACGGAGACTTGCTGGTGGTACTCACCTCCGGGGCCAGCACCACTTATCAAGACAGCAGTCTGGCGGTGACGTCCGCCATCGACCTTACCGCTCCATTATTCCTGGACGTTACGATAAGGGCATCCGGTTCGACCGTTGCCGCCCAGCTTCGGCAATTTATTCTTGAGCCGGTGAACTAACGACACCTTGGTTCCTCAACAAGCGGCCTTCGGGCCGCTTTTCTTTTTCCACGCAATAAGTGCAATCTGCTGCGCGAATGTGTTTGCGTATTTCACCTCACGCGCTAGTTACTTTCGTTATTCCTGATGCGATATATAAAACCCAGTGTTTATGCGGGTTTTCGCTACCTTGTCGTGTTATTCGAAGGTGCAACACACCTTTGACGTTACCACTGTAACTAAAGGACTTAGAAGATCCGATGCTAATCTGCAACGCAAGTTCAAAAGCAACCCCCGGAAACAAAAGCATTCCCCCGGACGCATGTGCGTCCACGCAAATTTGCGTAGTGACTGGAGAGTAGTGATGAAGGTTCCCTCGGGATTGAGCAAGATAACAGCGATCATCATGACGGGCGTGTCAGTGATCAGCTGGGGACAAAGTTCCCCTAAGACAAATGAGATTGCGCACGCTGCGCGCATCAGTGCACCCTCGACACCGACCGCGACAAACGGCTTGCCGCGATGGGTAAAATTCTCTGGCACATTGACCGACGCGAGCGGCGCACCGCGGACCGGCACGGTGGGCGTGGTGTTTGCCATCTACTCGCAGGCCACGGGTGGCTCGTCAGTTTGGATGGAATCGCAGAATGTGGTTCTCGATGCCAGCGGAAAATATTCGGTCTTACTGGGCGCGGGCAGTCCTGATGGAATCCCTGCGGACTTGTTCAACAGCGGTGAAGCGCGCTGGTTAGGCGTTCAGGCACAAATTCCCGGAGAAGCAGAGCAGCAGCGCATTCTTTTAGTGAGCGTGCCTTATGCCATGAAGGCGGGTGACGCACAGACATTAGGGGGATTGCCGGCGTCAGCCTATGCGTTAGCGGGAACAGCAACGCCCAATTCGAATGCAAAGCTGCAGAGTGGCAGCGGTGTAGAGATCAGCGCACAGATCAACAACGGCACTGGCAACGGAATTGCGAACTACATCCCGAGGTTTGATGGCGCGTCGTCCATTGTAGATTCCGAGATCTACGACACGGGCACGCAAGTGGGAATCGGAACCGCAACACCGGCGGCGGGCTACACCCTCGATGTACACGGCAAGATCAAAGGCGACAACATCATTGTTTCCGACCAGCAGAACTTTTTCACCCGCACCGATACGCGTACTTGCGGCATCGGCTTGGTGGGTCCTTATCCAGTGACAGGCAACTTTTCGCTCATGATCTCCAGCGGTATCGACGGATTCCGCGGCTACACCGATCATCCATGCGGTAATGGCATGGAAGGCATCGTCACCTCGACTTTTGGTAACACCTACGGTGTCTACGGCCAGACCTATAGCAACATCGGCAGCGGCGTGGTGGGTGAATCGAATGACACGACTGGAACCGGTATTTCCTACGGTGTACAGGGTTTGATCGATGGGCCGAAGGGTATTGGCGTCCTGGGTATGCAGAATGATGGCGGTGATTTTCCGCCTGCTGCTCACGGAGACATGATCGGTGTCGAAGGTCTGGTGTTCAGCGCCAACAGTATCGCGGGTGTGTTTGATAATTCTGTTGCAAATGCGCCGGTCCTGAGTGGACGTCAAAACGGCGTAGAGAACTTCAGCGTGACGTCGACGGGTAATGTGACGGCGGCGGGGACGGTGACAGCGACTAGCTTCTCGGGTAATGGCGCGAACCTTACGAACATCAATGCGGGATCGTTATCTGGTACCGCGAATCTCAGCATTACGGGCAATGCGGCGACAGCGACGACAGCACTGAACGCGAACAGCGCGACGACTGCGACCAATTTTACCGGGTCACTCTCCGGCGACGTGACTGGTACTCAGGGCGCGACGGTCATCAATTCACTTGCGGGGACAAAGATCACCGGGGCGGTCGCGAATGCCACTAATGCGGTCAGCGCCACGAATGCGACCAATGCCACTAACGCAACCAATGCAGTGAACTTCACGGGCAATCTGTCCGGTGACGTAACGGGCACTCAGGGTGCGACAGTCATTAACTCTTTGTCGGGCGCGAAGATCACAGGGGCGGTGGCGAACGCGACTAACGCAGTGAACGCCACGAATGCGACTAATGCCGTGAACGCGACCAACGCAGCAACGGCGGTGAACTTCAGCGGCAATCTGGCGGGAGATGTCACCGGCACGCAGGGTGCAACAGTGATCAACTCGCTGTCTGCCAGCAAGCTGACGGGCACAGTGAACGACTCGAATCTGTCAACAAATGTCGCATTGCTCAACGGCTCGAACACTTTTGCGGCGACCACGGATGCGACCAGTGTAAGCGTAAAGCAGACTTCAGCAGCTTCGCCAACGGCAGACATCTTCAACGTCCAGAACAGCAATGGTTTCACCACATATTTGAAGGTGGATAATGCAGGGAACTTAAGCTGGACCGGTACAGCAGCAGGATCGATCAGCGGCAATGCGGCGACCGCGACCACTGCTACCAACGCTACGGATGCCACGAACTTCACCGGATCACTGGCTGGTGATGTAACGGGAACGCAGGGCGCGACGGTCATCAATTCACTGGCGGGCAGCAAGATCACGGGCGCGGTAGCGAATGCGACAAACGCGGTGAACGCAACGAATGCGACGACCGCTGTTAATTTCAGCGGCAATCTTGCTGGCGATGTGACCGGTACGCAGGGCGCGACCGTCATCAACTCACTAGACGGAAGCAAGATCACCGGCACGGTTGCGAATGCGACCAACGCCGTGAATGCGACGAATGCTATCAACGCCACGAACGCAGCTAACGCTACGAACTCCACTAACGCAACAACGGCCGTGAACTTCAGCGGCGCGCTCTCCGGAGATGTTACGGGCACGCAGGGCTCAACGGTCTTGTCGAACATCCCCACGGCGACCCCAGCGGCTGGGTCCATCGTGAACGCGAACATTGCAGCACCGTCAACACCGGCAGCGGGTAAAGTCGCCACGTATGCGGATTCGACTGACAAGCGTTTCCATGACAAAAACGATGCCGGGACGGTCGGCACTACTGTGGTGGCCGACACGGGCTCAGCCAGCAACTTCGTGACCGGCATCGGTCCGGATGGCGTGATCACCAAAGCGCAGCCTTCGTTCTCTGACTTAAGTGGCAGTCTTTCCGCGGGACAGATTTCGGGCGCGAACCTGGTGACGGCGTCGGGCTCTTATGCGGATCCGGGCTTTATCACTTCATTGGCGGGTAGCAAGATCACGGGAGCCGTGGCGAACGCGACTAACGCCGTGAATGCGACGAATGCTGCGAACGCTACCAATGCCACGAACGCGACAACCTCCGTGAACTTCACTGGCAATCTCGCCGGTGACGTAACGGGAACGCAGGGTGCGACTGCTCTGGCGACGACGGGCGTAACAGCGGGTACGTACACCAAAATCACGGTGGATGCTAAGGGCCGCGCGACGACGGGTGCAACGGCACAGTTCTCAGATATCGGCGGAAACTTGACCGCGGGACAAGTCACGGGTGCGAATCTGGTTCAGACGACCGGATCATTTGCTGATCCAAGCTTCATCACTTCACTGTCGGGAGCGAAGGTCAGCGGAACGGTAGCGAATGCAACCAACGCTGTGAACGCGACTAACGCGACGACGGCTGTCAACTTTAGTGGTTCGCTCGCGGGCGATGTGACCGGTACACAGGGCGCAACTGTCATCACCTCACTGTCGGGCGCAAAGATCACTGGCGCGGTTGCAAATGCGACGAATGCCGTGAACGCGACGAATGCCACCAACGCTGTGAATGCAACCAATGCCGCGACGGCCGTGAACTTCAGCGGTTCGCTGGTTGGCGATGTGACGGGAACGCAAGGTGCCACCGTAATCAGCTCGTTGTCGGCCAGTAAGTTGACGGGCACGATCAATGACACCAATCTCTCAACGAACGTTGCTTTGCTGAATGCCGCTAACGCGTTTGCTCCGACTACGGATGTGACCGGCGTGGCGGTGAAACAGACGACCGCAGCGTCGCCGAATTCTGACATCTTCGACGTGCAGGACAAGACGGGTGCTACCAATTACCTAAAGGTGGACAAGACCGGCGCAGTGAGCTGGACTGGCACTGCCAATGGTTCGATCAGTGGCAATGCCGCGACAGCGACGACCGCTACGACTGCGGCAACAGCAACGAGTGCTACTAATGCCACCAACGCGGCGAACTTTACCGGCGCACTGGCCGGCGATGTAACAGGTACGCAGGGTGCAACGTCACTTGCGAGCGTTGTAACCGCGGGTACGAATACCAAGATCACTTATGACGCAAAGGGCCGCGTCACGGCGGGCGCGCAGGCGCAATTCTCTGATCTCGGCGGCAACCTGACCGCCGGACAGGTATCCGGCGCGAACCTTGCTATAACGAATGCGAACAACAACTTCAGCACCGCACAGACAGTTACGGGCACGATGACGGCGACGACGTTCTCCGGTTCGGGTGCATCGTTGACGAGCTTGAATGCCAGCAACTTGTCGAGCGGTACGGTCGGCGCAGCGCGCATGCCGGCTTTGACCGGCGATGTGACCACCGCTGCGGGTACTGTGGCCACGACGCTGGCTGCTTCGGGAGTGACAGCGGGCACTTACACGAAGATCACGGTCGATGCGAAGGGCCGTGCGACGACGGGCGCGCAGGCGCAGTTCAGCGATATCGGCGGCAACCTTACAGCGGGACAGCTTTCCGGTGCGAACCTTGCAGCCACGAACGTGAACAACAATTTCAGTGCGTCACAGACGGTCACAGGCACGGTGACGGCGACGACGTTCTCAGGCAGCGGCGCAAGCTTGACGAACATCCCTGGCGCGAACGTGACGGGAACGGTGGCTAATGCCACTAACGCCGTAAACGCTACCAACGCAACTAACGCCACTAATGCCACCAATGCGACGACGGCGGTGAACTTCAGCGGCTCGCTGGCCGGCGACGTGAGCGGTACGCAAGGCGCAACTCTTCTGGCCGCGTCGGGCGTAACGGCAGGCACTTATACCAAGATCACAGTGGATGCGAAGGGCCGCGCTACGACTGGCGCACAGGCACAATTCAGCGATATCGGCGGCAATCTCAGCGTTGGGCAGATCTCAGGCGCGAGCTTGGCAGTAACGAATGCGAACAACAACTTCAGCGCCGCACAGACGGTTAACGGTGCGCTGACTTCGACCGGCACGGTGACAGGTAACTTGTTCTCCGGCTCCGGCGCCAGCTTGACTAGCTTGAACGCAACCAATCTTTCTAGCGGCACCGTGGCCGCGGCACGCATGCCGGCATTGACTGGGGATGTAACTACCACCGCTGGCACGGTTGCCACCACGTTGGCGGCTTCTGGCGTAACGGCGGGCACTTACACCAAGATCACGGTGGATTCCAAAGGCCGCGCGACGACGGGTGCACAGGCTCAGTTCTCTGACATCGGCGGCACGCTGACCGCGGGCCAGCTGTCCGGTGCGAGTCTGGCAGCTACCAACGTAAACAACAACTTCAGCGCTTCGCAAACGGTGACAGGCACGGTTACGGCGACGACGTTTGCCGGTTCCGGCGCAAGCTTGACCAATGTTCCCGCCGCAAGTTTGACCGGTACAGTCGCAGCGGCGCAGATGCCGGCATTGACAGGTGACGTGACGTCGTCCGCGGGTTCCACCGCAACGACACTGGCAGCCAGCGGTGTCGCGGCTGGCACTTATACGAAGGTGACCGTGGACGCCAAGGGTCGCGTGACGTTAGGCGGAGCGTTGACTGCGTCAGATATTCCGGCTATCTCCGGTAATTACGTCGACCTTACCAGCAATCAATCGGTCGCAGGCACGAAGACGTTCACTGGCAGCGTTGACGCTTCTAGTGCAACGGCTACGAGCCCCGTACAAGTGGTGTCCACACTTCCGGCAACCTGTTCGACTGGCCAGTTGGCGGTTCGCACGAACGTCAGCAACGGACAGCAGGTCTACGTCTGCAATACGAATGTGTGGTCTCTGGTGGGCGACGGGCTGGGCAACGGCAACAACCTGAGTTTCAATCCTGTCACTATCGCGGCCAACTCAGTAAACCTCGCGAAGAATACTTGCACCACGACCTATACCGGAACTTATCCGGCGATGATCGCCGGGCAGGACATACCGATTCCGCCGGCTTCGGGTTCGTTGAGCAGCACGTCGACCTTGGTGGCGTCGGTGTTGAGCTCGACCGCGAATTCACTGCCAGCGGCTTGGGCGAACTACACATTCCAACCATATGTAGATAACAGCGGTACGCAGTCATTCTTGCACGTGTGCAACCTGACATTGACCAGCTATGGCTCTTCGGGTGCCATCACATTCAACGTGCGCGCTATCAACTAAGTTTTGCTGCCCCCCGAACAGGAATAAGCGGCGCTTTTGCGCCGCTTTTTTCTTTTGCTTCTCTGACCTACCATGTCTCCATGTTTCACTTCTTCGCTACACACGTGCGTGACGCAAAGCTGCGTGATCTTGAGGACATCATCCGATTGGGATCAGAGGTGGCGAACTCACCGCATTGGACCAGGGAGCAGTATCAGCAGGCACTGAGCCCGACTGACATTCCACGTCTAGTGATGGTCAGCGAAGGACGTGTGCAGCAACGTCCAGAGGGCCAGACGACGGATATCGAGGGCGTCATGGGCTTCATCGTGGCAAGGACCCTTGGGAGCGAATGGGAGGTGGAGAATGTAGTGGTGGGAGATCAGTTCAAGCGTAAAGGGCTCGGTCATTTGTTGCTCGCGTGCATGATCGAGCGCGCCCGCCGCGAGAATGCACTCGTCGTGCGACTTGAAGTGCGAGCCTGCAACGCGCCGGCCATCGCTCTGTATGCAAAATGTGGATTTCAGCAGGATGGTCGACGCAAAAACTACTACTCCAATCCGACCGAAGATGCCCTTCTGTTCTCGTTATTGCTCGAAAACGCAAGCTAAAAAACTGCCCAATGTTCGAGGCAGAAAATTTGAGAGGCCAAGCCATTGAAATCCCCGGACCGCTTTGTTAGTTTTTTCAAAAGGGAAGAGGAGGGACCTCATGGACGCATCCCGCACCGACCATCTCCTAGCCAGCGACGAAGAGATTCGTAAGCTGGCGCAAGAACACTCCCAGTACTCACACCGCTTAGACCTGCTCACAGAAAAACGCTTCCTTTCAGAGGAAGAAAAGCTGGAAGAAGTCCGGCTTAAGAAATTAAAGCTGAGACTCAAAGACCAGATCACGATGCTTGAACACAAGCACCGTCCTGTAACCGCTATCAGCGCTTAAGACAAACGCGGCGACTGGCACTGCTTTGGCAGTGCGAGGGAAAGTTCTGCGCGTTTAAGCTTGTATAATGTCCGCTGCTCCCTATGGTGAAGGACGGTCTCTATTACGGGCTTGGCATGCTGGTGGCGGCAGTCTTGCTGGGGTGGTTCATTGCCTGGTGGTTGGCCATAATCCCAGCGCTTTTGGGAGCGTTTTTTCTCTGGTTTTTCCGGGATCCGGATCGCAGTATTCCCGCCGAGCCAGGTCTGATGGTGTCGCCGGCGGACGGCAAAGTCACCGATGTGTCCACGATTCAAGTGGCTGGTGAGACGCGTACGCGCATCAGCATCTTCCTCAATGTATTTAATGTTCACGTGAACCGCACGCCTATCGGCGGCGTGGTGAAGCATGTGCAATATCAGACGGGAAAATTCGGCAACGCGATGGGAGCAGTCTCATCCGAACACAATGAGCAGAACATTGTGACTGTGGAAGGCGAAGGGCAGACTGTCGTGTTCAAACAGATAGCGGGACTGCTGGCACGCCGAATCGTGTTTGATAAGAAGGTAGGCGATACGATCGCGCGCGGCGAACGCATTGGGCTGATCAAGTTCGGGTCTCGTGTGGACATCCTGCTGCATCCGGATGTGCGCGTGCTGGTGAAGGTGGGAGACCATGTGGCTGGCGGATCGTCGGTCATCGCGCAAAGTGGAACCGGAGCGCGCGAATGAAGACGCCCCAACTCCGACGCATTGATGATTTTCGCCGCAACAAGCGCATGCGCAAGGGCATGTTCATTCTGCCTTCGCTGTTTACGGCACTGAACATCGGCGCCGGATATGTCGCCATTGCGCAGACGTTGCAGGCAGTAGCTTATAACGACCCTTCACGCTTTGATCTAGCTTCGAAGTTCATCGGCGTGGCTGTATTTTTTGACGGCATGGATGGACTCATTGCCCGCATGACGAATACCGCCAGCGAATTCGGTAAGCAACTGGATTCTCTTGCTGACGTGATCACCTTTGGTGTCGCTCCTGCTTTACTGGCATTTGCGTGGGGCATTCACGGGGTAGAAGCGCCGTTCGGCAATGCTGACTTCCATCTGAAATTCATGCAGCTGGGTGCATTCGTAACCTTCCTATATTTGTTCGCGGGCGCTAGTCGCCTGGCGCGCTTCAATATTCAGGTGAATCCGCAGCCTTCAAACCCTGGGCGGCTAGGTCGCAAGTATTTCGTCGGCATGGCAATTCCTGCCGGAGCCGGGGTGATCGCCAGCATGGTGCACTTCTTCGGCGGTGAACCGATCCGCCGCTGGGATTTCGCCCTGGGCTGGCTGGTACTGATTTTTGTTACTGGCTTCCTGATGGTCAGCACATGGCGCTTCTACAATCCGAAGAACATTGATTGGAAAAAACAGCGCCCATTCACCACGGTGCTATTGCTGGCCACGTTCGTTTATTTGATCTACGCCTTTTCAAAGTGGGTTTTGCTGCTGCTGGCGTTGACCTACATGTTCTACGGCATCATCTTCCGGCTGGCGTATTTGATACGCAGAGGAAGAATGCAACCTTCGACAGAATCATCCCAGGCGTAACTGCAAAGAACTTCATGAAAGACGATCACAAGTTGCGCGCGTCGACTTCCGGTTGGAGCGGCCTTTACAAGGTCGCCATCGTCGGTGCATCTTCGCTCAAGGGCAAGGAAGTGAATGAGGTGCTGGACGAGCGCAAGTTTCCGGCGGCTGACATCGCGCTGCTGGATGACGAGGCTGCACAGGGGCAGATCGAGTCGGTGGGGGACGAAGCCACCTTCATTCAGAACATCAACCGGAGCAGTTTCGACGGTCGGGACATTGTGTTTTTTGCCGGTGAACCCGTTGTTACAAAGAAGTATTCTGCGTCGGCGCAAACTGCCGGGTGTTCGATCGTTGACCTTTCTTACGTTTTGGAGAGTGATTCCAACGTGTCCATCCGCTCGGCTTGGCTGGACCGTGAATTAGAAGCGCAAGTTGCGACAGCTTTTGATCTTGGCGCTACATCGGTCATTGCGGCGCATCCTGCGGCTGTGATGCTGGCCTTGTTGCTGTATCGCGCGCAGAAGACCGGTGTGTTGAAGTCGGCGACCGCCACTTGTTTCGAGCCGGTATCAGAGCAAGGCAAGCAGGCGATGGACGAACTGCATCGGCAATCGCTTACCCTGCTTTCATTCCAGGAGATGCCAAAAGCGATCTTTGATGTGCAAGTCGCGTTCAACATGCTTCCACGTTTTGGAGAAGATGCCAAGGTCTCACTTGAGGATTCTGCGGCGCGCATCGCAAAACACTTCAAGGCGATTACGCGATCGCGGCTTGAGCTTCCTGCGATGCAGGTTTTGCACGCGCCCGCATTCCACGGCCAGACTGCGGCAATCTATCTCGAGCTCGAACGTAAGATCGCTCCGGCAGATTTCGCGCTCGCGCTGCAGGGTGAACACGTGCAGATCATCAATCAGCAGGACGACGCGCCCAGCAACGTCACCGCGAGTGGACAGGATGACATTCTGGTGAGCGTTCGCGCGGACGCTTCGCGTGACAAAGGCCTCTGGATTTGGGCTGCCGCAGACAACCTAAAGCTTGCCGCCATCACCGCTGTCGAATGCGCGGCTTCTTTGGCTACGACCCGACCCGCGGGCAAGATCCAATGAGGTTATTAAGTCCGCTACCTCAGCGAAGAAAAGGATTGGCGTTTGTACTCAATGTGGCACACTCGAGGGGAATGTTTCTGCGCCGGACATCGCTCTCAATCGTATTTTTGGCGGCGGTTTTCGCTGCTGGTTGCGGATACTCCACCGCGGGTAAGAACACACGTATTGCGCCGGACGTGCACACGATCTATATCCCTGCATTCGTCAATCAGACGCATACTTACAAGATTGAGCAGACTGTTACTGCCCAAGTCGTTCGCGAATTCGTCAGCCGCACAAAGTTCAAAGTCGTAAATGATCCGGCTACTGAGTCGGACGCCACGCTGAAGGGAACCGTCACTTCAACCACTGTGGCGCCGCTGACCTACGATTCGCAATCGGGCCGTGCATCGAGCGCGCTGGTCACGGTCAACATGAAGATCTCCCTGGTGGACAGATCGGGCAAGGTCCTCTTCGACAACCCAAACTACGTTTTTCGCGAACAGTATCAGGTGTCGCGTGACATTGCATCATTCCTCGACGAAGAATCGCCCGCGCTGGAACGCCTTTCGCGCGACTTAGCGCGCACATTGGTGGCTGCTGTCGTGGAGGCCTACTAATGCCTGCGCTGCGCAGCTTTGCGGCCACTGATCGCTTCATCGCCGACGTGGCTGAACGCAAGATGAAGTGTGCGTATGTTCTGATCGGCGACGAGATCTTCTTTCGCGACCGCTGCCGCGCGGCGGTCATTCAACACCTGATCGCGCCGGACCTCAAAGAGTTTAGCCTTTATGATCTCGACCTTGGCGACGTCAACATCGCGGAAGTACTTGATCGTGCGCAGACGCCTTCGCTCATGGCTCCGTTCCAAGTCTTCTTTATCCGCGGCGTGAAGTCGCTGTACACGCGCGGCTCGCATAAAGAAGAGTTTGAAGCCATCGAAACTTATTGCAAGAATCCGAACCCGAACGCGCTGCTGGTGTTCGTAGCGGACCACATCAGCATCCCCGCTGACGTCCGCCGCATGGATATGCAGGATAAAGACCGCTACGAGCGCATCCGCGAGACGCTTGGTGATTTCTGCGGCATCATCGAAATGGCTCGTGTGGATGAAGGCGACGGTATTCGCTGGGTGATCGATTCCGCGCAGGCGCAAGGCGTGAAGATGGAGCAAGACGCTGCGCGCGAACTGGTGGATTCACTCGGCTCGGACATGATGCTGATCGGGAATGAGTTGGAGAAACTCATCCTGTATGTCGGCGAGAAGAAGCGCATCACCATTGGCGATGTCGAGATCATGGTGCTCTCCGCCAAGCAACGGTCACTTTATGAACTGACTGACGCCATCTCGGCCAAAGACCGGACACGCGCGCTTGCTGTGATGGACGCCATGCTCTCCACCGGCGACGGAGAAGAAGCTGCTATCGGCCACTTATATATGTTGGCTAAGACCTTCCGCCAGATGCTGGTAATCCTCGAAAAGAATGTTCGCGATTCGCGCGCCATCTGGCAGGCGCTATGGCAAGGTTTCCGCGTACCGCCGTTCGCGGCTGATGATCTCATTCGTCAAGCACGCCGTTATAAATCGCGCCGCGAACTAACGCGCGCTATCCGGCTTGTCGCCCGCGCTGATCTCGCGCTGCGCTCTAATCCCGTGAGCAAGCGCATGGTGCTAGAGAACCTGGTTATGGATCTTGCCAGCGAGTCGCCGCAACTGGCGGCGGGATGGCAACAGGAAGAACTACCCGTCTAAGACAGTGATGCGCTGTCCCAATTGCCGGAATGAGATGAAGCAGATGACCGTGGACGGTCATTTCGGCCCCGAGATCAGCTTTTACGTCTGCGCGCCGTGCCAGTCGTTCTGGTTTGAGATATTCAAGGCGCTGCAACTTGCACCATCCGCTACTCTGCAACTGATGAAGTTCATCGGCGAGAATTCATCGCAGCCGCGGCCGACAATGGCGGAGATACTCCGCTGCCCGGATTGCGGCTCAACCTTAAAACTTACACATGATTGGCAGCGGAACACCAAGTTCAACTACTGGCGTTGCGAGCGAGAACACGGGCAGTTCATCTCGTTCCTGGATTTTCTGCGCGAAAAGGACTTCATCCATCCCATTTCGAGAGAGCAGATCGCAGAACTGAAGAAGACCATGCAGACGGTGAACTGCTCGAATTGTGGCGCGCCCATCGATTTAAACAAGGATTCCGCCTGCCGGAGCTGCGACTCGCCCATCTGCATGCTAGACATGGCTCAGCCACAGCGCCTGATTGAGCAGCTACAGCACGCGGGCGACAAGCCAAAATGGATGCAAGATCCGACGCAAGCGCTCAATATGTCGAAAGTAATGCTGATAAGCAGTAGTCCGTCGGATTACTACCACAGCGGATTCGGCGCGGAGTGGCACGAAGATGCGTCCGTGCATGGCTTAGTGGAAGCTGGACTGAAAGCCGTTACACGCTGGCTCTCCAAATGAACGCCGCAAAATAGAAAAGGCAGGCCGTGTGGCCTGCCCTCGCTGAAATCCCTAAACCTACTTGCCCTTTTTGCCCAGCTTATTGATGCGCGTGCTCAAGCGGCTCTTGTAGCGTGAGGCCGTGTTCTTGTGCAGCATGCCAGTCTTGGCGGCCTTGTCGATGGCCGACGCGGTGGTGCCATAAGCAGTCTGAGCGGCCTTCTGGTCGCCCTTGGCGATGGCTTCACGCAGTCCGCGAAGTGCGGAGCGCAGCTTGGATGTGCCCGCGCGGTTGCGCTCGGTACGGGTTTCTGTCTGACGGGCGCGTTTTAGCGCCGAAACATGGTTAGCCATAACTTGCGAGGATTCCTCTACTTATCTTGTTGGATTCGGGATTGTTGCCGAAACATCTATTCTAAAGGTTGGCTGCCAACCCGGTCAAACCAGACGACAAGGTCGCCATCCTGACGTCCGCTAAGGTGTTAAGCCGCTTCCCGAATACACACAAAAGCATCTAAATGGTGGAAGAAAGCCCAAAACGGAGGGGCCCACGTTTAACGAACTATTCATTGACTTGCCGGAGCGAACCGTCATATTGTTAGCTTCAATGTACGTGCCTTCGCCACGCGGCGAGCATACCAACCCGGCAGCCTCCTCCAAAACTCAAACCTACATTTGTCAGCAAACGTTCGGTACCCAATCGGCCCGGAGGTCATTCCCAGCATTTTGATGAAGAAAAAACTAGAGATCACCCCTAACGTAGAGACCCTTTTTGGAACCAGGGACGAAAACCTTCACATCGTGGAAGACGGCCTCAATGTATCCATCCATATGTATTCGGATTCGATCGGCATTGAGGGCGCGAATGAGAACGTGGCCCGCGCCGAGCAGATATTCACGGACTTTGAATACCTGCGCAAAGCCGGACATACCTTTCACAATGGTGATCTCGGAAGTTTGCTGCGTGTGATGATGGCGGATAAGACCGCTACACTGCGCGGCCTAGCGGAAGCGGCGAAGTCGCGCGCACAGGGCGGCAAGCGTGTGGTGCAGCCGAAGAGCGCGAACCAAAGAAAATATCTGGAAATGATCGCGAACCATGACATGGTCTTCGGTATCGGTCCGGCAGGTACCGGCAAGACCTATCTTGCGGTGGCAATGGCAGTCAGCGCGCTGCTGTCTAAGCAAGTGAGCCGAATCGTGCTGGCTCGTCCTGCGGTGGAAGCTGGCGAGCGGCTGGGATTCTTGCCTGGCACATTGCAGGAAAAAGTCGATCCCTATCTGCGTCCTTTATATGACGCTCTCTACGATTTGATGGAGCCGGAAAAGGTCGATCGCTGCCTGGAGAAGAACATCATTGAGATTGCGCCTATCGCTTTCATGCGAGGACGCACGCTGAATGACGCCTTCATCATCATGGACGAAGCGCAGAACACAACCCATGAACAGATGAAGATGTTCGTTACGCGCTTAGGCAACAACGCGAAGGCGGTGATCACGGGCGACGTGACGCAGATCGATCTACCGCACAAGAAGAGCGGATTGCTCGAAGCCATGGACGTGCTCAAAGACGTGAAGGGAATCGGTTTCACGTTGTTTGACGACTCAGACGTTGTGCGCCATCAGCTGGTGCAGCGCATCATCCGCGCCTATGACGAGCACAAGGAGCGCACCAGCCGGCAATTGGCACTGGATCTTGAGGAAGCGATCCCAGGAAAGCCGAAGTCTGAGCGCACTCTTGTGCGGCCTGGCTCGGGGACGCCGATCATTGAGCAGTAAGCGCGGCGGGAGAGCGCGAAAGGATTCCCCGTCCGTTCGCACGCGTACCATGCCAGTTGGTCTGCAGATCGAAAGTCATAGCCGGCAATTAAGCCGCAGCGCAAATGATCTTTTGCGCTTCGCTAGCAGTGCCCACAAGGCTGCCGGTCTGCAGGGAACGGTCAGTATCCTTGTGCAATCTAGCGAGCGGATGCAGGCTATGAATCGCTACTTCCGCCATAAAGATAAGCCTACTGACGTGCTTTCGTTTCCGGCAGGCACAGAGTTGCAGGGAATGCACGAAGGTGACATCGCTATATCTGCTGACATCGCCGCTGAGAATGCACGTTCGCTTCGCCACTCGCTGGCGAACGAGATAAAAGTCCTCATCCTTCATGGCATGTTGCATCTCGCCGGATACGACCATGAGGCTGACGCCGGAGAGATGGCACGGGAAGAGCGCCGTCTGCGCGCGCGACTGCGGCTGCCTCAATCGCTTATCGAACGTACCGAAGGAGCAACCGGTCCCCGGCCTTCAGTAAATGCTGCGACGCGGCGTAAACCAGCTAAAATTACGTTGCGGAGAGCTACCGGCGGGCGCCGCAAACGCCGGACCGCGAAGCAATCCTGATAAACACCCCGATGACACTTATCTTTGCCATCGTCGTATTGATGCTGATAGCCCTGCTTACGCTGGCGTCCTATGTGGAACGCATCCATGCGGAGATGGGGCGGTTTCTCTCGCGTGAATTCCAGGAAAACATTGAGGCGTATGAGCTCCACGTTCAGCCTCGGTTGGGCGCGGTCCGCGACCGTGCGCCACTCACCATGTCCGTGCTGGCGCAGCTTTCAACCGCCGGCATCGCCATGTGCATGGTCTATCTGGTCATGCGTGATGGGGTGTGGGGCGGAGCAGAGATCGCGCAAGCGCTGCTGGCGATCATTCTTGTTGTCATCGTATTCAATCGTTTGTTGCCGTTTGTTTTTTTCACGCGCACAAAAGGTGAGTGGCTGGTTCCATTCGCTCCGCTTCTTCAAGCACTCATTTATCTACTCTTTCCAGTCACGATCGTGTTGAGCTTTTGTTTGCAGATCGCCGCGCTGGCCGAAACGAATGAGCCCGTCGAAGCCGAGAGCCAGGCGGAAGCCGTGGATGCACTCATCGAGGCTGGACAGGAAGAGGGCATTCTTGAAGAGGGCGACCGACAACTGATTCAATCCGTCGTCGAGTTCCGTGACAAGACGGTACGCGAGGTCATGACGCCCAGGCCGGAGATCATGGCTGTGGCTATCGAGACCACGATCGAGAAGTTTACTGAGATGTTGCGCAGCCAACCTTACTCGCGGGTGCCGGTCTACGAGGGAACGATTGACACGATCAAGGGTTTGGTCTTCTCGCATGACATCCTGCAGGTGGCCGACACCGAAGCGGCGCGGCGAACGGTGCGCGAACTGATGAAGCCCATCACCTTCGTGCCGGAGAGCAAGCCGATCGAGCCGCTGATGCGCGAGATGCAAGCGCAGAAAGTCCATCTTGCAGTTGTGATCGATGAGTATGGCAGCGTAGCGGGAGTTGTCACGATAGAAGACTTGCTGGAAGAGCTGGTGGGCGAGATCGCGGACGAACATGAGCACCACGCGGATGTCGTGAAAGAGAGCGAGAACTCATACTTGATCCCCGGCAACACTGATATTGACCGGCTGGGCGAGCTGTTCGGTATCCGTCCGGACAACGTGCAAGCCACGACTGTCGGGGGCCTTGTCAGCGAGGTCGTGGGCCGCATTCCCAAGACCGGCGAGGTCATCCAGGACAAAGAGAATGGCCTCCGCTACGAAGTGCTGCAATCGACGGATAGGCTGGTGGAGCGGGTGCGCGTCAGCGTCCCCGAACCGGCTGACACGGTAGAATCAAAGCATATCCGCGCTTAAGTCGGCGCAAACCTTTCATGCCCAGATTACGCTCAGGCTTTGTCTCCATCATCGGACGCCCCAATGCGGGCAAGTCCACGCTGCTGAATGCGTTGGTGGGCGAGAAAATCGCCATCGTCACGCATAAGCCGCAGACCACGCGCGACCGCATTCAGGGCATCGTGAACGTGCCAGCAAAAAAGGGGCAGTCGGCTGGGCAGATCGTCTTTGTCGATACAC
>JAICLA010000134.1 GCA_025927695.1 Terriglobales bacterium
ACGACGGTGCACGTGGCGGTAAAGAATCCGGACCCGGGCTCGGCCGAATCCCAGGACGTGGTAGTGACCATCGCCGGCCCTGCGCCGCAAGATGCGACTGCGATCAATCACGTGGTCCTGATGATGCAAGAGAACCGCAGCTTCGATTCGTACTTTGGCATGATGAATCCCTATCGTGCCTCACATGGTTACAAGACCTGTGCTGACGGTTCGCAATATTGCGTGGACGGCATTGATGACAAACTCACGACCTGTAAGAACGTGACCGATGAATACGTGCAATGCGCTGCGGGCGACGTAGCCTGCCAGAACGCTAACACGATCTATCCGTTCAAGCTGGCTTCCACTTGCGTGGAAGATATGACCTCAAGCTGGGTGGAAGCATACGGCGACGTGAACCGTTTTAACTTTAGCTTGGATCGCCCTATCAAGATGGACGGCTTCGTGCACACTGCGGAAGGATTCTCGAAGCGCGCATTCCACGCGGACGGGACACCGTTCTTCGACCCTACCGGCTCTCGTGCCATGGGATATTACGACGAGCAGTTCTTGAACTACTACTACTTCATGGGAGCGAACTTCGCGATATCTGACCGCTGGTTCTCGCCGGTGTCGAGCAAGACGGTGCCGAACCGCATTGCGACGCTGTCAGCCGGAACCACTGAGGGCTACGTGTACGATCCGGGCGCGGGGAACGACAAGATCGGCCAATCGCTTACCGCGGAGACGATCTTTGAAGCTTTGGATCGGGCGGGAGTGTCTTGGAAGCTTTATTACTCAGAGACTGAGTCGGATGGATTGCCTTCCACGACTTTCTCTTACTTCTCTTATGCCGGGCGATTCCTGCATCGCAACGCGGATGGCACGGTCTTCATAGACTCAAACCATATCGTGCCGATGTCACAATTTTTGGCAGATGCGAATGCGGGAACATTGCCGTCCTTCGCTTTCCTGGAAGCGTCAGGATCTGATGAGCATCCGGGATACAAGCAGTCGATCTTGAGCGGCCAGAAGCAGGTAGCCGGTATCGTGAACGGCCTGATGCACAGTCCGTCATGGCAGGACACGGTCTTCTTCTTCACCTATGACGAAGGCGGCGGCCCGCTGGACCATGTTCCACCGGTGCCCGGCCACACGAATGACTTCACAGATCCTTCAATGGGGATCACGACCGACATCCAGAGCATTGCGGTGAACGCGGATGCGTTCAATCCATGCCCGGCAAGCAGCAAGCCGCCTATCGCTCCCAACCATTGCGACCTGCATTCCGCAGCGGTGTATGGAGGGACGTTCAATGATCCGGGTGTGACCAGCACAGACGCGCCTGCGCAATTGGGCTTTGCCGCGCAACTCGGCTTCCGGCTTCCGAACCTGATCATCTCACCGTTCACTAAACCAGGTTATGTGGGCCACACGCCCATGGACCACACCGCGATCCTGCGCTTTGTGGAGAAGCGGTTCAATGTTCCCGCGATCACCAACCGTGACGCGGCACAACCGGACCTGTTGGAATTCTTCGACTTTGTGAATGTTCCATGGAAGACACCGCCGACGCCTCCCGCGCCGACGGACCACGGGTCGAATGATCCGAGCTGCACGCCAGACTCGATGAGATGAAGTGATAGCAGTAAACGGAAACGGCGCACCTTTGGTGCGCCGTTTTTATTTCGGCGGCCGTTATAGCTAATTCGTGCCGGGTGGCGGTGTCGCTGGCCGAGCCTGTTGCGGTAGCGGAGGGGGAGCGATAGGTTTGTAGAAGCCGATGCTCTCCGGCTCGGGGATGGTGTGGGTATCACGATATCCGTTGCGTATGAGGCGAATCTGGTTGATCTTCTGCTGGAACTCGAGACCGAGGTTGTCGAAGCGAATCGTGACCGAGCCTAGCCAGTAGGGCTTAGCTTCCGCTAGCCAGCGGTCTTTATAAAGCGCACGCAAGCGCATGGTGCCGTCACGTAGATCTTCGAGGGGCGCATTGATGCTGGTCATGCCGCCGAGGTTCACGCGGCGTGCGACCGCCGGATCGCTCGACTTACTGTTCTCGTACGCTGTCCAATACATGCCACTCAAGTCTTGGGCGAATTGCAGCTTCAGACCGAAGAAATCTACACGCTGGCCGGCAAAGATCAGCGCTTCCAGAGTATCTGCGTGGATGCGAGCTTTGCTGCGGTTCTTGTAGATGGTCTCAATCGCGCTTTCGGCGGCGAGGCGCATGTCACGCACCACCGGCATGGCACGCGTTGTGTAACGGGTGCCGGTCTCGGTGAACGGGTCCATCCAGAAGGCTTCGTCATTCGCGCCGGCGTTTATGCCGACGGAACGAAGCAGGTCATGTGTCTTGCTGAGATTGAGCACGGCATCGTTGAACGGATGGCCATCGGCATTGCGGTAGAAGGCCCAATCATAGGCTTGCTCGAAGTCTTCGATAGAAGATTCGCCTTGCTGCCACGCTGCGGCCGCGCCGAAGACGAGCGGCGGCCAGTTCATTTCGAAGAGTGATTCGCCATCGTCGTCCCATGTGGTGTTGAGCTGGCCGATGGCGTGATACTTCTGGCCGTCGCGAGTGAAGTTGCGGATGTTGGTGTAGGCGGCGGTGTAGTAGGGAACTTGCCGGTTCCAATCATTCACGCCCGGGGAGACGACTAGTGATAGGCCGGCGTCGGCGAAGGACTTTAGCTTGTTGTCGAATGTTGCCGACGGGTTGTAATCCCACGCTACGGCGATAGCGTCTTTGGGCAGGATCTTCAGCAGGTCAGGATAGTGCTCAGCAATGTCTGCCCAGAACATCAGGCGTTTGTTGTACGGCTTTACGATCTGGTAGACCTTCGCTATGTGGTCGAGATAGACCTTGCCCAGGCCTTCCTGATCGGCGAGAGCTTTGGTCTGTCCGCGGCCTAGTTCAAAGGTCTCATCCGCGCCGATGTGAAACAGCGGCCCGGGAAAGAGCGGAATGAGTTCCGAATAAAGGTCTTTGATCAAATCGTAGCTGCCTGGATTCGCAGGTGAGAGCACGTGTCCGTGTGGCGTTTCGGCGAGCGGCGAATATTCTTCTTCCTTGAGTACGTGATGCAGATGTCCGAACGCCTGCTGTTCGGGCAGAAGAGTCACGTGATATTGCTCGGCGTATTTGACCAGGTCTTTGATGTCGTCGGCGGTGATGGCGCCTTCCGCGGGAGAGGCCAGCGGATGCTTCTTGTACCAGAAGACATCTTCCATGTAGAGCGAGTACATGTTGACCTTGTATTCAGAGAGCGTGCGGATCTCTTTCTTCATGTAGTCGAGCGTGGGGATGGGGCCGCGGGAGAGATCATCATGCACGCCGCGCCATTCCATGGTCGGCCAATCTTCAATATGAACGGCACGGATCTCGGCACCTTTGTCAGTGGGCGTGACGAGTTGGCGAACGGTCTGCACGCCGTAGAAGAGGCCGGCATCGGTGGCACCCGAGACGGTGACGCGCGATTTTGTAACGTCTATCACGTAACCTTCGGTCTTGAAGCGGGTAGCGTCATTGCCTTCGAGCTTGGGGAAGTCTTTGGTCTCTAGGCGGCGAAGGATGATGCTATGCGCGCCGGCCGCGGCGCTAATGTGGGCTTTAACGTCAGCGGCGGACTTGAGTTCTTCGGCGAGCATTTCGGCGGCGACTTTGTCGGCCTTCGCTGACTTGCCCGCCAGCGCGATGGTAGTTGTCTTGGTGATCGCGAAAGCACCGCCGTCTTTTTGTTCGACATGCTTGGGGTAAGGAAGCAGCGGAAGTTTGTCAGCGGCAGATGCGACGCAGGTAGCGCAAAGGGCGAAGGCAATAATGCGTAGTTTCATAGCGAAAGCGTTTTACCACATTGAAGCAAAGTTTGGCATGTTTCACGCGAGTTCGCACCGAGCTGCGCGAAGGGCATGTGCGAGGAGCTTGCAAGGGATAGGGATTCTTCGTCGCGAAGAACGCTCCTCAGGATGACACATACGACTGGTCGAGGTTAAGAGCGACGCCGGTAAAAGACCGAGAACTCAAATCCCGGGTCCGCAGGAAACAGTTGCGCGATCTTGCGTAGGCGTTCGGCCAGCGCTTTGGGTGCGAGTAGCGGGTATTCACGCTCGCGCAGGTCGTAGTAATCCACGTCTAGATACAGGGACAGGATGTAGATGGCGATTGCGTCAGAGAACGCGGTTGTGAGGTAGCTGGTCTTGGCCTTTTCGTCCACGACTTTGATGGGCGCGCGAGTGCCCGGCTTCTGTTCGATGTCGGACGCGCCTGATTCCAGCGTGCGGCCGACTGCCCGACGGCGATATTCGTGTGCGTCGAGACTGGTCTCACCTCGCGCGCCGGCTTCCACTTGCTTCCAGACGAGGTCAGCAAAGTCTTGCGAGACTCCGGCGCGTTCTACGAACGCGTGCCCTACATTGATATAGAACTCGAATGCTATCGAGAACCTGTCTTCCATCAGGCTGGTGGAGATGAAGACACATTGCGAATCGCCGAGATTCAGATTGCGATGGCATACGGCTTTGTCGGCGAGCGCTATATCGTAGGTGTCAGCGATCTGCGTGGTGTCGTCCTCAGCGATCGCCATGGGAACGAAGTAATATGCCTTGCGATCAAGCGAGGCGGCGATGCCGTGGGGCACAGCAGCGACGAGCCGCTCAAGGTTAGTGGCATCAATGGTGACATCGCCGACGGAGGAGTAACAGACGCCATTTGGCGCTTGCGTGACCTGGCCCGCGCGAACGACATCTTCGGCGCTTCGCGTCGCGGCTTCCATGTTTGCTCCCCTGCCGGGCATGCAGGGCAATTCTAGCGCAGTCGTAGCTCCGCAGTCCGACTTCTGTAAACACTTGTAAAGTGAGTTGCCCGGCATGCCGTTGCGGGTGTAGAAATTGCTGCACAAATTTTTCGCGTCCCCTAAGTAATTCCATCTTGTGAAGGTTAGGAGAAACCCATTGAAGCGGAAGCATCTTTACACGGCACTCGTGTGCGCGGCTGTTGCGGCCTCGCCTTTCATCCTGCCAACTTCAGCGAAGGAGCCGGACAAGAAACCGGCCGCTCCGGCTGCAGCACCGGCTACAAATAACAATGATGTGGATTGGGCCACCATCTCACGGATTCGCAATGAGGCTTTCCACGATTCCAAAGTTATGGAGACGATGAGCTCGATCACCGACGGCATCGGTCCGCGCCTGACGAACTCGCCGAACATGCGCAAGGCCAATGCGTGGACACGCGACGAACTGACCAAGTTCGGCCTGGAGAACGCGCACACGGAAAAGTGGGGACCGTTTGGCGATGGCTGGGCGTACCAGAAGTGCGAAGTTCGCATGACGGCGCCGGATTACCAGCAGTTCATCGCGTTGCCCAAGGCTTGGACGCCGGGAACCAACGGACCGGTGGCTGGCAAACTACGTCGCGTGAAGCTTGAAAACCAAGCGGACCTTGATGCCAACAAGGGCAAGCTGGCGGGCGCGATCTTGCTGATCGGTGAGATGCGTGACGTGCTGCCCAGCGACAAGCCGAAGATGTCTCGCTACACCGAAGAGCAGCTGCAGGAGCTTGGTCAGTACGAGAATCCGCGTCCACGGACGCCACCTCCTGGACCTCAGATGACTCCGGAAGAACGCCGCGCGCGTTTGCAATTCCTGCGTGGCCTCAACAGGTATTTGGAGGATGAAAAAGTAGCGGCCACCATCGAGCCGACGCGCCTGCCCGGCGTTGACGGCACCATCTTCGTACAGAGCGGTGGTTCGTATCGCGAAGGTGAATCGGTTGGCGTGCCGGCAGTAGTGATGGACATCGAGCACTACGGACGCCTCTCTCGCTTGCTTGACCAGAAACAAGATGTAGAGATCGAAGTCAACGTGGAAGCCAAGTTCTATAAGGACGATCCGTACGGCTACAACACGGTCGCTGAGATCCCCGGCACTGACCTGAAAGACCAGATCGTGATGTTGGGCGCGCACCTTGATTCATGGCACGGCGGCACCGGCGCCACGGACAACGGCGCGGGCAGCGGCGTGGCGATGGAAGCAGTGCGCATCATCAAGGCGTTGGACCTGCATCCGCGACGGACGATCCGCATTGTGTTGTGGAGCGGCGAAGAAGAAGGCCTGCTGGGTTCGCGCGGATACGTTGCCGAACACTTGGGCGCGCGCGAAGATTCGCCGAATGGCATGCCCGATCCTAACCGGCAGTTCGGTGGCGGTGGTGGCGGAGCGAATCGTCCGCCTAGTCCACTGCACTTGAAGCCGGAGTGGGACAAGGTCAGCGTTTATTTCAACCTTGATAATGGCAGCGGCAAGATCCGCGGCGTGTACATGCAAGAGAATGCCATGGTGCAGCCGATCTTCGAGAAGTGGATGGCGCCCTTCAAAGACCTGGGCATGGACACTCTGACCATGCGCAACACGGGCGGCACTGACCACCTTTCGTTCGATGCGGTAGGCGTCCCGGGATTCCAGTTCATTCAAGACCCGCTGGAGTACGACACGCTCACGCACCACTCCAACATGGACGTTTACGAGCGCCTGCAGCGCGACGACTTGATGCAGGCATCGGCGATCATGGCTTCATTCGTTTATGAAGCGGCGATGCGCGATGACATGTTCCCGCGCAAGCCGTTCTCAAAGGCTGATCAGGCTGCGCTCGTGACCAGTTCCACACCGGCAACCGCGGACACGGGGAAGGCGAAGCCCACCTCGAATAAGAAGCCGAAGAAGTAAGGCCAGTTCGATTAACGCATCCCCGGCCATTCTCGGAATGGTCGGGGATTTTTTGTTAGCATTGATGTCGATGGGATTCAATCCGGTCAAAACGTTCTTCAAATCGCTGGGCATGGCGCTCGTATCGGGCGCTATCGGGTTTTTCTTCGGCGAGTTCCTGGCCATCTGCGCATTGGCCATCTACGGCAGCCTTTCCAAACACATGCCGGACTTCAGCGTGAGCTACAAATTCGTGGGCGCGCCTATGGGGCTGCTGGTGTTTGTCGGCATGTTTATTTTTATGTTCGCAAGGGACGTGAAGCGGGCCGCGTAGTTTGTATCGTCGGCGTCCTGCTGCCACTTGATGGTGTGCCACGAATCCCCTGTAAAATAGATAGTTCGAGCTATGTCGAAGCATTACGACATCATTGTTGTTGGTGCGGGTCATGCGGGCTGCGAGGCGGCTATGGCGGGCGCGCGCATGGGAATGCGC
>JAICLA010000181.1 GCA_025927695.1 Terriglobales bacterium
ACAGAGGACACTAGGTGCACAAAGGGCACAAAGAAACTTTGAGGTTGAGTCGTGGTCATACCTTGAGCCCTGTTGAGGTCAACCGTTTATCACTCGTCCGATACCATTCTTTAACAGTATTTCATTAAAGTTGATCACTAAGCCCAAACGCTTATTTGCATGTCGAAGGTATGTCAACAATTGTGACCGATGGATTGCAAGCAAACCTGCTACCGTCTTCAGTTCAACAATGATCTGGCCATTCACCAGCATAGCGAGACGATAGCCACAATCAAGCAAAACGCCTTCGTATCGAATCGGCAATGGGACCTCACACTCAACAGAGACCCCTCGTGACCTTAGTTCGTGAGCAAGACAGGCACGATAGGAGGATTCAAGCAGCCCGGGGCCCAATCTCTTGTGAACTTTGATTGCGCAATCGAGGATCGTTTTGCTGAGAGCATTTAACTCGTCCGGTATCGGGCTAAATCGGGGGGAAGCCATCGACAACCTCTCATAGATTTTCTTGTGTTCTCTGTGTACTGCGTGCCCTCTGTGTTGGAGGGCTTTGTCTCTACACCTTTTCTACTTCCACCAAGCACGAATAAAACGTAGCCCCGGCGCCTATCTCGGTGAGATTCTCGGCGGTCAGCACGTTGATGTTGCGCTGCTGGTTGCCGGGCGTGAGGGATGGCCAGTTGAGCCGCGATGCGACGACGCCTTCGCGGACCGCGCCATCTACGCGGGCTTTGAGCAATATCTCGCCACGGGAGTTGAAGACGCGAACTTGGTCGCCGTCGGCGATGTTGCGTTTGGCTGCGTCTGCGCGGCTGATCTCCAGCAAGTGCGATTCTTCCATCTTCTGGTGCGTGGGGATGTTGCAGAACGTGGAGTTCAGGTGGTTGTCGGCTTTGCGGCCCAGCAACTCGAGCGGGAATTTTTCTGCTGCCTTGCTGTGACGCGATTCTGTGGGCGCGACGAAGCTAGCGACCGGATCGAGGCCCATGGCTTTGATGTCTTCGTTGTAAAGCGCGGCTTTCTTGTTCGCGGTGTAGAACTGTCCGTCAGCGAATGGGCGGAAGGGCAGGGAGTGCGCGTCTGCGTCGGGGTCACCTTCGTGTTTTGTTGAAGACGAAAAATTCATGCGGACCTGTGGCTCTGCCTCGAGACGTTCGCGCGTGATGCCGTCGAACCAAGGATTGGAGGTCTTGAGTGCGCCGTCGATCATTTCGTCCACAGTCTGGCGGAAGCAGGGATCGCCGTCCGGGCCTTGGTCGAAGCCCATCTTCAGCGCTAGAAGCTGGAACATCTCGACGTTTGATTTGGCTTCGCCTAGCGGCGCGATGGCTTGGTTCGAGATCTGCAAGTAGTAATGTCCGTAGGAACCCTGCAGTTCTTTGTGCTCGAAGAAAGTAGTAGCAGGCAGGATGACGTCTGCAAAATCGGTGGTGTCAGTGAACATCTGCTCGTGGACGACAGTGAACAGGTCAGGTCGCAGGAAGCCTTTGACCACATCATTGTGATTGGGCGCGACGGCGGCGGGGTTCGAGTTGTAGACGAAAACTGCTTTGACCGGCGGATCGGTGGTGTTGAGCAGTACGCGGCCGAGTTCAGACATATTAATGATGCGCGCCGCGCGCCGCAGCGGGCTCTTGAGCATCAGGTCAGGACGGGTGAGCGAATCTTTGTCAAACGGGAACGCGCCGCTGGTGGAGAGCTGCAATCCGCCGCCGAGATCTTTCCATGAGCCGGTGATGCAGGGCAGCATGGTAATAGCGCGCACGGCCATACCGCCGTTCTGCGAGCGCTGCACGCCGTAATTCAAACGGATTGCGGCGGGTTTTGTAGTCGCGTATTCGCGCGCGAGTTTGATGATGTCTGCTGCCGGAATTCCGGTGAGGCGCGAGACGTTGTCAGGTGAATATGCGTCTTCCATCACGCGCGCGCGGAGTTCGTCGAACCCATGCGTGTGTTTCATCACGTAATCGGCGTCATGGAGTTTTTCACTGATGATGACGCGCATCATGCAGAGCGCGAGGGCGACATCTGTCCCGGGATTGATCTGGATATACCAGTCCGCGCATTTCGCGGTGCGCGTGCGGTAAGGGTCAATGACGACCAGCTTTGCCCCGTTGCGGCGGGCTTCTTCGATGAAGGGCCACAGGTGAACGTTGTTGCCGTGGACGTTCGCTCCCCAGGCGATTATGTATTTCGATTTTGCGAACTGCTCCGGCTCGGTGCCGAGTTTTTTGCCTAGCACGCTGACGAGTGCGTCCGCTCCGGCGGTGGCGCAGATGGTGCGATTCAGTTGCGATGCGCCTAATCGATGGAAGAAGCGCTGGTCCATGGAGGCATTGTTCAGCTGACCGAGTGTGCCGCCGTAAGAGTAGGGAAGGATCGATTCCGGCCCGAACTCTTTTGCCGTAGCCGCGAGTTTACTGGTGACGAGCTCAATGGCTTCGTCCCATGAGATACGTTCGAATGCCTCAGGGCCGGGTTTGCCGGGACCTTTGGGCGCGTTGGCCCGACGCTTCATGGGATAGAGCAGGCGGTCCGGCGCATAGACGCGGTCAATATATTTTGTGACTTTCGCGCAAAGAAAACCGCGCGTCATGGGGTGTCGCTGATCGCCCTGGATCTTTACCGCTTTGCCGTCGTCCACCGTGATGAGCACACCGCAGGCATCAGGACAATCGTGCGGGCAGGCGGCATGGACGACCTTGGGCATGGGTGCTTAGACGATTATACGGCGTTGGGGATGCGGAAAATAACAGACGAATTGCGCTACTTCAGTCCGCTCACCACGAATAGCGACGAGAAGATGTGCTGCTCTACGATCATGTAGTGGGCGCCGTCTGGCGTGATCTGAAATTGGTAGATGCCTTGCAGGGCTACTTTGTCCTTGGGCAGGAAGGTCTTCCATGGCTTCTTCGCGCCGGTGAGGACATCCAGCTGGTAGGTGTTGACCGATCTTTCGCCCGCCTCGCGAATAATGAGCGTATTACCGTCTTTCATCCATTGCACAGGAAGATCGGCGGGAGGGATGCTATTCAGTGGACGTGGATTGCCACCATCGAGTGGCGTGAGCGCGAACTGGCCGCGTGAATCCTGCGTGAGCATTGTTTTTCCATCTGGTGACAACAGAACGTAAACAACGCCTTCGGGCGTGACCGGTTTCGGATCTTCGCCATCCACAGAAAGCATATAGGTACGCGCCGGTCTGCCCGCCAAGTGGCCATTGGACAAGAATCTTTTGTTATCGGGGAGGAAAGGCGCGCCGCGGTCAGAATCGAATTCGATGGTGTCGGAATGAATGCTTCGCGATTCGCCCGCTCCAAGAGGCAGCAACATGATGGTGTGAGCGGCCAGCAGGTTTGAGACGACCCATTTGTCGTCAGGAGAGATAGCAATATCGTCCCCCTCACCGAGTTTTACCGCAGGGGAGCCGTCTGACTTACGAAGAAAGACTGAATAGTTGGTGGTGCCGCCGGGCTCTTGCGTGCTGAAGACCATCCACTTGCCGTCATTGGAGATGACCTGTCCCCAGGCATTGTCCACCCATGTCAGGTCGCGGGTAGCGCCAGTGGCGATATCTCCCATGGCAGAGTCAATGCGGTAATTCTCAGTGGCCAACAAGACGCGTCCGTCTTTGGCGATGTCTTGCACGCGCACGTTGACCGGCGAGTTGAGCACGACGCGGTCTTTCTTATCCATAGTGACCGCGTGTGTGGAATACAGGATGCCGCTGGATTCCTGATTCGCTGAAAACCATATCTCTTTGTCATCCGGTGTCCATGTAAGACCGTCTTCACTGGGATAATCGCGAGTCAAGCGTTCGACCTTGCCATTGAGATCGATCACGGAGACGTAACCGCGGTCATCGCCGGGCACTGGATGCTCCATGAAAGCGATCTTGTCGCCCTTGTGGTTAAAACGGATATGGCTGATGTAGCCATCATTCTCAAACAGTACCTTGCCGATGGGAAATTCCAGGCGGAAGCGATTGCCGACGGCCCGCGATACAGCTAATTGGGAACCGTCTGCAGACCAGTCGGCATCGAGCACGTTCTCCAGCACCTCGCGCGGCTCGCCGCCCGTAAAAGATGTCCGCGCCAATGTTCCGAGAATAAAGTGCGATCCCGGGAAACGGCGATTCAGGCCGATCGCCAATTCACCGGTCGAAGACACCGAGAGCAGGTCGGCGTCTGGCACAGCGATGGGATTGAAGACGCTAGCGTCAGTACGCTGGGAATAGAGTTTCATCGGGTCGCCGTTCCACATGCCGCCGAAGACTACGGACTGTCCGTCTGGCGAGAAGCGCGCCATGCGCACCATGCCGCGGCTGGCAGTCAGTTGGCGAAAGACGGGAGGTTCGGGATGCGAATTTCTGATGTATGCATAACCGCCGGCTGCGAGGAGGGCGACAAGTACTCCTGCGGCGATCAATGCAGCAGGAAGCGGCACGGAAACTCTTTGTACCTTGCCAGCGATGCCGAGTTGCGAACCAGAGGAGCTTGCGCCGCTCATGGCTTCTAGCGCGAACGCAAGATCGCGTGCGGATTGGAAGCGCTGCTCGGGGTCTTTTTCCAGGCAGCGCCGCATAATGCGTTCGATGCCCGGCGGGATTGCGCGCGTAGCGCTGCTGGGAATCTCCGCCGGATCTTCTTTAAGAATGGCCGTCATGATCTCGGCGGAGGTGTCGCGACCGAAGGGGCGCTGTCCGCTGAGCATTTCATGGAGTACCGCGCCGAAGCTGAAGATATCTGAGCGATGGTCAGCGGCCTGTCCGCGAACTTGTTCCGGAGACATGTAGCCGATAGTGCCGAGCATCATGCCCGGCGTGGTCTGGGGGACGCCCGTGACGGTAGCTCCGCTGATGGCGGCCATTGCGTTCTGCTTCGCGAGACCGAAGTCGAGGATCTTGGCGCGGCCGTCTTTACTAATAATGATGTTCTCTGGCTTCAGGTCGCGATGAACGATGCCTTTGTCATGCGCGGCGGCGAGTCCTTGCGCGATCTGTGTGGCGTATTCCTGAACCTTGCGGATGGGCAATGCGCCGTCGGCGAGTTTGGTGCGGAGGGTTTCGCCATCGAGAAGTTCAGACACGATGTAACGGCTGCCGGCATAATCACCGATGTCGTAAACGGCGACGATGTTCGGATGATTCAGCGTGGCGACGGCGCGAGCTTCCTGCTCGAAGCGGGCTACGCGTTCTTTGTCAGCGCTGAAAGTCTCCGGCAAAACTTTGATGGCGACATCGCGGCCGAGGCGGGAGTCGTGCGCGCGATACACCTCACCCATGCCACCGGCGCCAATGGCGGACAGGATCTCATAAGGACCAAGTTTGGTGCCGGATGTGAGGGACACGAGTGCTGAGGATTATACGACCTAGGGCATAAGAATCCTTCGCGAAACTGCGGGTTTCACGCTAGAATCTCGCCTCATATCCCTATAAAGGTTACGCGATGGCTTTGGCTGTGGGGACCCGTCTGGGTGCCTATGAGATCACGGGGCAACTGGGCGCAGGTGGCATGGGCGAAGTCTATCGCGCACGCGATACTCGGCTCGAACGAACGGTCGCCATCAAAGTTTTGAATTCGCAGCTAGTCGCGAGCGCGGAACTGCGCGGCCGGTTCGAGCGCGAAGCTAAAGTTGTTTCGCAGCTACAACATCCACATATATGTGTGATGCATGACGTGGGTTCTGAGAACGG
>JAICLA010000007.1 GCA_025927695.1 Terriglobales bacterium
AGCGTCGACGCAGAGATCGCCGTCCTCCACGTCGGATACAGCAACTTCGCAAAAACCAAGGAAGAGGCGTTCCGTGCGAACAATGTTGTGGCAAATGAGATAACCCAAAAACTCGGTTCAATCGGCATTAGGCCTGACCAGATTGAGAGCGCTGAAGTCTCGTTAGAACGAGTGGAGGCAGAATCCAATTGGTCGAACAAGAAAAGCAACAAAAGCAATTCAAGGCGCACCAATCTTGGAAAGTAAAGGTACTCATTGCGCAGGCGCAATCTGTGATGCAAGCGGCGATCGATGCAGGCGCGAATGAGTCCACTGCGCCAGATTGGGAGGTCGCTGACAGAACTAGCCTGCAAGCAAAAGCCAGTGGCGCGGCCCTGGCAAAGGCCAAACAACTCGCTAACGAGATGGCTTCAGGGCTTGGCGCGCGACTTGGCGGCCTTATCTATGCCAGCAATCAAGCTCCCTCTCTAAATGAGTTCTTCAGTGAAGGCTTCTGGCGACGAAGTATGGGAGGTGGAGGCGGCGGGGATGCCTCCAAGCTCGTTCCTCCTCCGCCACCACCTCCTCAATTAATGTTGTTCGCGCCCAAGGTGAAACAAGATGCCACAGTCTTCGCGGTCTTTTCCATCGAATAACCTCTGAATCTATCGCGGCGTAGACTTCATCCATCCCTGTGTTATCGTCTTAAAACTCTATGCCGCGTTACGAATATCGCAAGCTTACGCCGCTGCCCGACGCCGAGAAGTCCTTCGACTCCTGGCTCGCATGGCTCGACAAAGAATTCTCCAACAAAGACATCACGCACCGCAGCGAAGTCGTGCGCAATGTACTGCATGACATCTATCTCGGCCGCCCTTACGCGCCGCCGTCAGACAAAGCCACGCTCAGCGAACAGTCGCTCATCCACAGCTTTGATCCGCGCAACACTACGCTCGAGCCCGAATATTACGGCGACATCGACGGTGCCAAATATGCCGAGCGCAAGCCTCTCATCTGGTTCTGGATGATGTATGACCGTTCGCCCATGGGCCTGAACCATGCCCTCGGATATCGCGTGCGTGCCATGATCGCCAAGCACGTCCTCAAACACGTCGGACAAAACGTGAAGATCTTCCACGGCGTCGAGGTCAGCTTCGGCTACAACCTCACCATCGAAGACAACTGCACCATCCACAAGTACGTTTTGCTGGACGACCGCGGCGAACTCATCATCCGCGCCGGCAGTTCCATCTCTGACTACGCCAACGTCTATACGCATGACCATGATCTCAACGACGGCATGATCATCAGCAACCATCGCGTAGAGATCGGCCCCAAAGCCCGCGTCACCTATCACGCAACAGTCATGGCCGGTACCAACGTAGCCGAACACGGACTGGTAGGCGCAATGGGCGTCGCCACAAAAGACGTCCCGCCCTACACAATAGTCGCCGGCATTCCTTCAAAACCGATCAAGGTGAAATCGATCGCACCGAAGTAGCTTTCTGTATTCGTCCAATAAGTTGAACTTGTCATCCTGAGCGCGTCCTTTGCGCGAAGGACCCCTATCACTCTGCACACAACTCACACGAGCACCGTGCAACCTTCGTGCCCATCGTGTGAAAGTTTTTCTAGAAACTAGAAACGAGAAACTAGAAACTTCCTGCGTGATAACATCAATCAGCCCCGCAATATGCCCTCATCCCCGCCAATTCCAGCGAAAAAGCGCGTCCTGAGCGGCATGCGCTCCACGGGGAAACTGCATCTTGGCAACTATGTTGGCGCCCTGGCGAATTGGGTGAAATTGCAAGACACGCACGATTGTTTTTTCTTCATCGCCGACTGGCACGCGCTGACCACCGACTACGCCGATCCTTCGGAAGTGAATGTCAACGTGGATGAAGTTGCGCTCGATTGGCTTGCCGCCGGGCTCGATCCTGATAAGTGCGTCATGTTCGTGCAGTCTCATGTCCTGCAGCACGCGGAATTGCATCTGCTCTTTTCCATGATCACGCCGCTGGGCTGGCTGGAACGCGTTCCTACATATAAAGACCAGCAGCAGAACTTGAGCGGCAAAGATCTCACGACTTACGGCTTCCTCGGCTACCCGCTGCTCATGGCGGCCGACATCCTTATATATAAGGCTGATTTTGTGCCCGTCGGTGAAGACCAGGTCGTGCATATCGAGCTCACGCGTGAGATCGCGCGCCGCTTCAACAACTTCTACGCGCAGAAGAATCCACTATTACCGGAACCTCAGCCCTTGCTGACCAAGACTCCGAAGCTTCCCGGCACTGACGGTCGCAAAATGTCGAAGTCATATGACAACTACATCCTGCTGAGCGACTCCGAAGCCGACATTCGCAAGAAGTTGAAGACTATGGTCACCGATCCGGCGCGCGTGAAGCGCACCGATCCAGGCAATCCTGATCTCTGCCCCGTCGGCGATCTGCACAAGATCTTCAGTGACGCCAAGACTCTCGAAAACGTTTACGCCGGATGCCGCACCGCCGGAATCGGCTGCATAGAATGCAAAGGCTGGGCCGCCGACAATCTGATAAAAACCATTGCGCCCATGCAGGAACGGCGCAGAGAATATCAGCAGAAGAATGTTGTGCGCGAGATCGTCGCCGCAGGGGACGCAAAAGCTCGCTCCGTGGCTGAGGCCACCATGAAACAAGTCCGCGAAGTGATGGGCCTGTCTCACTCGATCAGCCCCGCCTCTGCAGGTGCGACTGCGAGGCAGAAGTAACAGATGTCACAACAGCAACAACCCGCAAACAAGCCTGCGAACGAATTCCCGTTCGCCGTCACGGTCTCTGATGTTTATGATGGCCCTCTCGACCTGCTTCTCGACCTCATCCGCAAACAGGACATCGACATTCACGATATCCCCATCGCGCGCATCACGGAACAATTCCTCGCTTACACCGAGCGCATCAAGCAGATCGACGTCGACGTCGCCGCTGAATTCATCTACATGGCGTCGCTGCTCATCCACATCAAGTCGAAGATGTTGTTACCGCGCGATCCCGACGCGCCCGCAGGCGAGCAGATCGACCCGCGCGACGAACTCGTGCAGCGCCTGCTCGAGCACGAGAAGTTCAAGCAAGCCGCGCAGATGCTGCTGGAAAAACAGCACGTGGAAGAAGCGGTCTGCAGCAATCCCAACCTGAAAGAATTTAAAGACGACGAAGGCACCGAGCCGGAACTCGCCGCAGACGTGGTCGATCTGGCGCGCACGTTCAGCAAAATATTAGAGCGCGCAAAGCAGCGACCCATCCTGCAAGTAAATGAAGAAGCAGTGACCGTGGGACAGATGATCGAATTCGTGCGACGACGTCTCGCCATTGAGGACAAGCCTGTGCGTCTGCGGCGATTACTGCACAATCTCCAATCTCGCAACGCATTGGTGTGTACATTCCTCGCTTTGCTCGAGATGGTCCGCTTGCAGGCCATCTTGCTGCGGCAGGACAATATCTTCAGTGACATCATCATCAAGAAGCATCAGAACTTTGACCAGATCATGACGGAGCAACTTGCCCTGCGCGACGATTGGCGCTAGCGGTTAATCAACGAGACTGAATGTCGATCAAAGCAAAATTGGAAGCAATCATTTACGCCGCGGAAGAGCCGGTCAGCGTGGACCAACTCGCCGGCGTGCTCAAAGAAGCCGGATTAATTCCCGAACTCCTCGCGCCGGCACAATCTGCCGAGAGTTCTGACGAAACCATCGACGCCTCAGGCGAGCCCTCGCAGGAATCCGCGCCCGCGCAAGGCTCCGCCAAAGACCCCAAAGCAGAAAAGGCTGAGATCAAAGCCAAATTGCGGACGCTACTCGACGAGATGACCGCCGACTTCGCCAACGACGACCGCGGCATTGAGCTTCGCCAAGTCGCCGGCGGATATCGCATCTCCACCAAGCCCGAACATCATGACGTAGTCCGATCGTTCGCAAAAAGCCTCAAGCCTCCGGTTCGTCTCTCGCTGCAAGCTTTAGAAACCCTCGCCGTCATCGCGTATAAACAACCCGTCACCGCGCCAGAGATCTCCGAGATTCGCGGAGTCGATTCCAGTGGCGTGCTGGCCACGCTTATCGATCGCAAGCTAATCACCACCGCGGGACGCAAAGCCGTAATTGGCCGTCCTATCCTCTATAAGACGACCAAAGATTTCCTCGTCCGCTTCGGCCTGAAAGACGTGCAAGAACTTCCTAGCATGGAAGAGTTCGAAAAGATGACCGGCGACGGCCAAGCCGATCTCTTCGACCGCACCCCTGTCGCCGACGCCACCGGCGTCCCGGACGCACCCGCAGAAACTTCGTCCGAAGCAGAGTCCGCTGATGCCTCCCCAGCAGACGTCCAAACCTCGCATCCAGAAGAAGCCTAGCGCATGCCGCAAGAGAGACTACAGAAGATCATCGCCGCGGCCGGCATCGCCTCGCGCCGCAAAGCAGAAGAACTCATCACCGCGGGCCTCGTCTCCATCAACGGACAAACCGTCACCGAACTCGGCACCAAGGCCGACCCCGACACAGACCATATCCGCGTGAGCGGCAAGTTGCTGAAAGGCGCGCAACGTCACGTCTATTACATGATGAACAAGCCCAAGGGCCACGTGACCACGGCGAGCGACCCTCAAGGTCGCCCTACTGTGATGGACCTTCTCCACAATGTGGGCGCCCGCGTCTACCCCGTTGGTCGTCTCGACTACGCGAGCGAAGGCCTCCTGCTCTTCACCAATGATGGCGACCTGGCGCACAAGCTAACGCACGCGTCATCACATGTACCGAAAACATATGTAGTGAAAGTAGCCGGCACACCTAAGCCAGAAGAGATTGAAAAGCTTCGCGCCGGCGTCATGATCCCTGAAGGCGACGATCAGCGCGGCAAGCGCGTTCGCACCGCACCCGCAAAGATCGACCAAGTCAAAGAAGGCGACAATCCCTGGTTCGAGGTCACACTCATCGAAGGACGCAACCGCCAGATCAGAAAGATGTTTGACGCGGTCGGCCACTACGTAGAGAAGATCCGCCGCGTGAAGTACGGCCCGCTAAATCTTGATGTTGAGCCGGGCAAACTTCGCCCGCTAGATAGCCAAGAGGTTCACGCCCTGCAACTCGCCGCATCCCACAAAAGACCGGGCGCCATTCGCGAAATGCAGGCGCAAGGCGGTGAGCGCAAAACGAAACTGCAGAAGAAAAAGAAATTCGTCTCGAAAAAGAAGTCAGCAGTACCAGCCAAGCCATCCGCAAAATCCGCGTCTCGCAAACGCCGCTAGGCAGCCGCCGTTTCAGCATCCTCTTGTGGCTTGCGCAACAACATCCACACCAGCAGTGCGATCACGCTCAACATTCCCAAATAGCCCCGATGTCGCACCACAGCAGCAATATCGCGGTCATGTTGCATAAGGCCTAACCGTCCGAAGATATACGCCCAGTCGTGTCCCGTCACTTCATCTGACGCAACGCCCAGTGACACAAGAGGCAGCGAGCGGTCACGCGCGTCTCCCATATACAAAGCAATGCCGATGAAATTCTCAAAAAAGAAAAAAGTGCAGAAGATGGCTCCGGCCGTCTGGCCGCGCCATGCGAATGACAGCGCCAGTAGAAACGGCACCAGTAGTTGCATGATGGTGCCACCCATCACCATGATCATCTCATTGCCCAAATACCCAAACAGCGGATGCCCAGCCTCGTGCGTGACCATGTTCACCGCATCGAACCACGTACCGTATCCATTCTGGTGATATTGGTGCAGCAGAAATAGGCAATAGAAGATCAGCCAGCAGATCACGCCCCACTTGGGTATCTCTTGCCATTTGTAACCATCTCGCGGCAGCGGAAATTCCATCCCTAGAAACTAGCATCGAACCGCTAAGTTTCAAGTAACCAGCAGGATACGAACCGTCCCACCTAAGGGCCAAATTCCCGCATGTTTCCTGCTTGACAGCGCGCTAACAGCAGTACAATAAGCCCAATGGTTGACGACCTTCACCAACTGAAGGACGACATGAACGCCTTCATCCTGGGACACGGGATGCAGCGCTTCTCTGCCTACGTGACCGACGAGATGCCCAGCGTCATGTGGGAGAACGACACCAATCCTGACTCGTGGAAAGACTTTGTCGAGTTGGCGAAAGCGAGCGGCATCGCCTTCCTCACCGTGAACGATGAGACTCTGGAGAAAGACGATCTCGATTTCCTCATCGAGCGCATCCAGAATTCCTCCAACATGTCAGACGATGACATGGACGAAGCCAAGTGGCTGCGCGCCTACGTCGGCAAAGTCGGATTCATCCAGATCGGCTTCGCCTACCACGGCACCATGTTCCTGCATGAGACTTCGACTGAATGGTTTGAGCGCTATCAGCAATTGCTCGACACCGCCGACGATTTCGGTCGCCTATTGATGGACCAGGAAGACCTGCGCGACGACGACGAATTCTAGTTTTCCTCTCCTTCCTGTGAATCCAAGAATGCAATGGCAACTTCGGCCCTGTGATGCGGATGCAGTTTCCGCTCTGGGAAAAGCCGCGCATCTGCCGCGCGCTGTTGCGCAGCTGCTTCTGCAGCGTGGAGTCACAACTGCGGAAGCCGCACAGCGATTCCTGAATCCGGAACTCTCGCATCTCCACGATCCCTATGCAATGCTCGGCATGAAAACTGCCGTCGAGCGATTGCAACGCGCCATCGCCGCCAAAGAGCCACTACTCATCTACGGAGACTACGACGTGGACGGCACCACCGCGGTCGTCATCCTTAAGACATGTATTGAACTCCTCGGCGGCACCGCCGACTTTCACGTGCCGCACCGCATCCGCGAAGGCTACGGCATGCGCGATGACGTCCTAGAGAACGCCGCAGCCGCCGGCATAAAACTTGTCATCAGCGTTGACACGGGTATCCGCGCCTTCGCTGCTGCAGAGACTGCGCGCAAACTCGGCCTCGACCTCATCGTCACGGATCATCACCTACCTGAAGCAAATGAACCGCTGCCGCACGCACTCGCCGTGCTCAATCCCAATCAGCCGGACTGCACCTACCCGTGCAAGGAACTCTGTGGCGCCGGCGTCGCCTTCAAGATCGCTCAGGCACTACTCACCGCCGCCGGCCCAACCTTCGAGCGCCTCATCCCATCCTTCATAAAGATGGCTGCCATCGCCACTATTGCAGATTCCGTGCCGCTAGTCGGCGAGAATCGCGTCATCGCGTCACTAGGTCTCCACGGATTGCGCAAGCCGGTCAACCACGGCCTCAAAGCCCTATTCCAAGTCTCGCAACTTTTAGGTCGAACCGAACCCGTAACCGCCACAGACATCGCGTTCCGCGTCGCACCGCGCATCAACGCCGCCGGACGCATGGACGTAGCCCGAGATGTAGTCGACCTCTTCACCTCGCGTGACGAAGCCCAAACCCGCAACATCGCAGAAAAACTCAACGCGCTCAACTCCGATCGCCAGGCCGAAGAAGCCCGCATGATGCAGGCGATTCACACGCGCCTCGATGAAGATGAATTATTGAAGTCCGCGTATGCAGTCGTCATCGAAGGCGAAGGCTGGCATCGCGGCGTCATCGGCATCGCCGCCACGCGTGTAGTCGAACGCACCTGCAAGCCCGCACTTGTCTTAGCGGTCGATGGCGATGAAGCACACGGCTCCGGACGCTCCATCCACGCATTTCATCTGCTTGACGCGCTTGAGTCCGAGCATTGCCGCCCGCTCTTCACCCGCTTCGGTGGACATTCCCACGCAGCCGGCTTCGCCATGCCTGCGGCGAGTATCCCCGCACTGCGCTCCGCCTTCGACGCCTACGCCCGCACCAAGCTCACGCCCGCAGATTTCATCCCGCAACAACGCATCGACGCCGAGATCCGGCTCGAAGAACTCACGCGCGAATGGATCGATTGTGTCTGGCGTCTAGAGCCCTTCGGCATGGGTAACCCCGAACCCGTCTTCGTCGCCCGCAATGTCCGCGTTCTGCAGCCGCCCAAGATTTTGAAAGAGAAGCACGTGAAGCTGCGCATCGCGCAGAGCCTCGAAAACGGGAAAACGATGCGCGCATTTGACGCCATCGGCTGGCGCATGGCCGAGCAGCTACAGACTCATCCGCTGCTGCTCGGTGACACCATCGACATCGCCTTCAAACTCGACGAGAACCACCATCCTGACTTTGGCGGCCTGCAATTAGTGATGTGCGATTATGCAAAGACAAGCACTCATCCATCAGTCGTAAGCGCTCAGTCGTCGATCGCTGTGGCTACTAAATAGCGGTACCCCGCCTCGCATACTGACTACTGCGAAGCCGGCGGCTTCACTTTCTTCTGGTGGCGAGGATCGTCATGCCTTTCTCGAACGGACCTCCCGGCGGTCCGTAATAACCCGTCTCCGTGAACGATGACGGTTTGATGTCGGACCACACTATGCGGGAGATCATCATTTTTCCACTTGGATCTGGCTCGGGTTCGTCCACGGTTAGTTTCTGTCCATCCCACTGAACGGTATTTCCATCGAGAGCATCTTTAAGACCGCAAGTATGGGGATTCTGATTGTTGCAATCCAGCGCCTGCAATTTCCGCGTGACTTTGTCAGTCCAGAAGAGACCCACGAGTGTGAGTTTCATCGGCCCTGCGCTGAAATTTTCCTCATCGGTTAAAGTCAGGCCGAGTGGACCGGGTCGCCAAGTCTCATCGCCCTTACCTTGCATACCCTTGGGGGCTTTGGCGGTTGGTTCGAGGTGTACCTCGAGATCCCATGTGCCTTTCAACAGATTCGCTAAGCGCTGAAGGTCTGCGGAGTTGCTCTGCTGCTGTTGAACTTGTGCAGTCGCAAGAAAACTGCCGGTGACCCCAATAAGAAAAAAAGCAAGTTTCAACTTCATGACGCCCCCTTAGGGCGATGAGTTATCACCCAATCACCACTACTTGTTCACGGCATTTGTAGACTGGCAGTGCAGGAAACTTGGTAGCGCTAACGGGAATCGAACCCGTGTTTTAAGATTGAGAATCTCACGTCCTAACCCCTAGACGATAGCGCCACGCTTCGTGGACATCAAAAATTATATCAAAGGCGCACGGACTGCCATTTTTAGGCCTTCTGCCATAATGGATGGCCAATGCTCGCGCGTGTCGTCTTCTTCCTCTGTCTGCTTTTTTCTGTCAGCACCTTACCATGGGCGACGCCGCCGGTGGCGTTAGCGATTGGCATCGCCTTCGGACTGATCTTTGAACATCCCTTTGCTTCCCTCTCGCGCAAGGCCTCAAAGATTTTGTTGCAAGTCTCGGTAGTCGGCCTCGGATTCGGCATGAACCTGCAGCAAGTATTGAAAGCAGGTTCGTCAGGCTTTATCTACACGCTCTGCGGCATAGCGTTCGCGTTGAGCCTGGGATGGCTGCTCGGCAAAGCGCTTCAAGTACAAGGCAATTCGTCATACCTGATCTCAGTGGGAACAGCCATCTGCGGCGGCAGCGCTATCGCCGCCGTCGCTCCGGTTATCGACGCATCCGACGAGCAGCTCTCCGTTTCCATCGGAACGGTTTTCATTTTGAACGCAGTAGGCTTGATCCTTTTTCCGCCGCTCGGACAGCATCTGCAACTCTCCCAATCCCAATTCGGATTGTGGGCCGCTCTCGCCATCCATGACACCAGTTCCGTAGTCGGAGCAGGAGCAAAATATGGCGCCATCGCGCTAGCCATTGCCACAACGGTAAAACTGGCGCGTGCATTATGGATCGTTCCCGTGACGCTAGCCACTGCAGCATTGCGCCACAAGCACGCAGAACTCGCAGACATCGATCTCGGCGATGACGAGATCTCAGTCGAGACCGAACACCAGAAAAAGACTGCGAAGCACAAGATCCATTGGCCGTGGTTCATCCTGTTCTTCTTGCTCGCCGCGATCATGAACACGTACCTCGCGCCTGGAAACGCGGGTTACAGGCTAGCCGCGAAAGTCGCCAAAGTCGGCCTCACAGCAACTCTCTTCCTTATCGGCACAGGTATCTCCCGCCGCAGTCTCCGCGAAGTTGGCGTTCGTCCGCTAGTACAAGGCACCACGCTGTGGATCATTGTCGCAACAGTATCTCTGCTTCTGATCCGCGCAGGATGGATCGCCATATGAAATACACAACCGTGATCTTCGATCTCGGCGGCGTTCTAGTTGATTGGGACCCGCGTTACTTCTATCGCAAACTCTTCAAAGACGACGAAGCCGCGATGGAAGATTTCCTAACCAATATTTGCAGTCCGGATTGGAACGTGCAACAAGACGGAGGCCGCACCTTCGCCGAAGCAGCCGAAATTCTCAAACACGAACATCCCGGCAAAACGGAACTCATCGACGCATGGCTTCCCGGCTATCCCGAGATGCTCAAAGGTCTGATCCCCGGCACGGAAACCATCCTGCGCGACCTGCATCAGCGCAAAGTGCGAACATATGCACTCAGCAACTGGTCAGCGGAAACGTTTCATCATGCGCTCGAGCGATTCGACTTCTTCAAATACTTTCACGGCCGTCTCATCTCCGGTGACGTACAAATGCTGAAGCCCGATCCACGTATCTTTCAACTGCTGTTCGAACGCTTCCACATCGAACCGACCCAGTCGGTTTACGTTGACGATGTCCTAAAGAATGTTGAAGCCGCCCGTAAGCTAGGTATGTACGGCATTCACTTCGAAAGCGCGAACGCTTTAAGGCAAGAGCTCGTCCAACTAGGATTGTTGTAGACTTCTCACCGCATGAAAACCAGACGCGAACTCTTGCAATACGCTGGCGCTGCATTTGCGACACTTCCCTTCGCCAAAGCATTTGCACAGGCGAAATCCTCATCACTCACGCTTCCCGGCCCCATCGTCGTCTCCACATGGAACTTCGGTATGCAAGCCAATGAAGCCGCCTGGAAGATCCTCGGCAACGGCGGACACGCGCTCGATGCCGTGATCTCTGGAGTCGCCGTACCCGAAGCTGATCCGAAAAACACTTCCGTCGGTTACGGTGGACTTCCCGATCGCGATGGCCATGTGACTCTCGACGCTTGCGTGATGGACGAGAACGGAAACGCCGGCTCAGTAGCATGCGTAGAGAACATCGTCCACGTCGCCGCTCTCGCCCGCAAAGTTATGGAGAAGACTCCGCATGTGATGCTCGTCGGCGAAGGTGCGCAGCAGTTCGGCTTGGCCAATGGCTTCCCAAAGACCAATCTACTCACGCCGAGTTCTGAGAAATTATGGCGCGAATGGCTAAAGACCGCACAATACAAGCCAATAGCGAACATTGAGAACCATGACACCATCGGAATGCTGGCTCTCGATTCTGCAGGCAATCTGAGCGGTACCTGCACGACCAGCGGAATGGCTTACAAGATGCATGGTCGCGTTGGCGATTCTCCGCTCATCGGCGCAGGCTTATACGTGGACAACGAAGTCGGCGCTGCGACCTCAACCGGCGTCGGCGAAGAGGTGATCAAAATATGTGGCTCGCATTTGGTAATCGAACAGATGCGCGCAGGCAGATCACCGGAAGAAGCCTGCCGCATCGCAGTAGAGCGCATCGTGAAGAAGAACCCGGTGAAACGCGATGACCTGCAAGTCGGCTTCCTCGCTCTCAACAAGCACGGCGAACACGGCGCCTACTGCATCTTGAAAGGCTTTCAATACGCCGTGCGCTCGAACTCGCAGAACACCCTGATCGACGGAAAGAGCCACTTCGCATGAGTCCTGCCACGAATCGCATCCAACTTGAACTCTGCGTGTATTCGATCGAGTCAGCGCTAGAGGCCGAGGCCGGCGGTGCGGACCGCATCGAGCTTTGCGACAATCCCCCGCAAGGCGGCACAACTCCAAGCTACGGATGCATCGTAGGTGCACGTCGCGCCCTCAAAGCGAAGCTTCATGTGATCGTTCGCCCTCGCGGTGGGGACTTCCTTTATTCAGCCGCTGAGTTCGCAGTGATGAAGGACGACATTGATGCCTGCAAACAAATGGGCGTGCACGGCGTGGTGGTCGGCATACTTTTTCCCGACGGCAGCGTAGACAAAGTTCGTACCCGCGAGTTGGTAGAACGCGCGAAGCCAATGTCCGTCACTTTCCATCGCGCATTCGACATGACGCGAGATCCACAGCAGGCCCTAGAAGACATCATCGAGACCGGGTGTTCCCGCGTACTCACATCCGGCCAACAGCCCACCGCCATGGAAGGCAAAGACCTCATCGCAAAGTTAGTGACTCAAGCCGGAGCGCGCATTATCGTGATGCCGGGCGTTGCGATCCGCGAGAACAATATCGCCGAACTGATTCGCACGACTAAAGCACAAGAATTTCACACGGCGGCGAGCAAAACGCTCGAAAGCGCAATGCAATATCGCAATCCGCGAATCAGCATGGGAGATGGAACCTTCGTTGAGGAATACCAGATCAGGATCGCGGACCGCGGACAAGTACGTCGGATGCGTGAAGCGGCGGATGCAGCAACTACTCAAGATTCGTAGCGCGCACTACGACCTTCCCATTTCGCCAATTCGCGACCGCAAGTGCCGCCGTTTAAGGCGCGAGATTTAGTTCACTCTCGGCAGGGATAAATCTATCGATAATGCTCTTCGCTTCATGCCAATGCTTTCGAACGATAGCGATCAAGCGCAACCGCCAGGACGATGATGGCGCCAATCATGATTTCCTGAACGTAATTGGCCCAACCCATCTGCACGCATCCGTTGCGCAAGAAGGCCATGATAAGTGCGCCGATCATAGCGCCCAGCACGGAACCTTCGCCGCCGTTCAAACTTCCGCCTCCGATAACGACTGCCGCGATAACGTCAAGTTCCACGCCGACTGCGACCGTCGGATCTCCTTGGCGCAGGCGTGACATCTGCATGACTCCCGCGAGGCCGAAGAACAGCCCGCCGAGCGAATAGATCCACACCTTCAACCGATCAACGCGGATACCGCAGGCCTTCGCAGCGGTCTCATTGGAACCGATCGCGAAAACATGTCGACCGAAGACAGTTCGCTTGAGCACGATGCCCGTGATCACCGCGAGCGCCGCGGCGATCCACACTCCCGGGGCCACCAGCATCCATGGTTTTTCAGGAAAGCTTACGGCCAGCTCGTTTATCCACGTAGCCGGCGGATTCACCGTTTGTTGATTAGCAAAGTATTTGGCGAGGCCTCGGGCGATGCCCAAAGTCCCAAGCGTCGCGATAAACGGGACCACGCCCAACTGAGTAATGGCCAGTCCGTTCACGAGCCCAACGATACCGCCGACAAAGACACCTGCGAGGATCGCTGAAATCGCTGACCATCCATGCTGCAATGCCAGCGCGGTGATCACACTACTCAGCGCGATGATAGCGCCGACGGAGAGATCGATGCCGGCACTGATGATGATGACCGTCATGCCGATGGCGCCAATAGCCACGATGACGGTTTGCGCAAAAACAATGCGCAAGTTTGCGGGTGAGAGGAATTGCCCGGGGGACTCGCTAAGCATCACAAAGACCGCAATCACTGCGACCAAGCCGATGAATGGGCCAAATAGATCTAACCAGCGTCGTCGCGCAGGCGAAGAGAACATCGCCGTAGTCTTGGCAGTCCAACCGGCAGACATCAGCGCGCCTCCATCGAAGGGGACTCGCTGATCGCAGTCTGCATGATGGATTGCGGGGTCCATTCGGAAACATTTCGCGCGGGTGAAAGAACACCCCGGGCCATCACCGCGACACGATCACAAATTCCCAGCAATTCAGGCAAATAAGAACTGACCATGAGAATGGCCCTCCCAGCATCGGCCAGTCGCCGGACCTCACGATAGATGTCCGCTTTACTGCGGATATCGATGCCGCGCGTTGGCTCGTCCAGCAGAAGAATGTCAGGACCTTGGTAAAGCAAGCGTCCGAACGCTACCTTTTGCTGGTTGCCGCCAGAAAGCCTCGCCACCGGAGCAGCTGGCCGGGCCGAGCGAATATTCAGCATGGAAATGATCTGTTCTGACACCGCATTTTGCTTTGGCAGATCGATCCACCCCGCGTGTGAGATGCCCTGCATGCCGGTCGCGGTCAGATTGTCCGCTACTGGAAGCTGCAGATACAAGCCTTCATGCTTGCGGTCTTCGCTTAAGTAGCCCACTCCGCTGCGGATTCGGTTCGCTGGCGTTGAACGCCGCTTCAATATTTCCGCACGCAGGCTGACTTCGCCGGACGATGGAGCAAGACCAAAGAGAGCACGAATCAGTTCAGTACGTCCGGATCCGACAAGTCCACCAACACCCAGGATCTCACCGCGATACAGATCGAAGCTAGCTGAGCGAACTTTAGGCGGCGAGGTCAGACCGCGCACCTGAAGGACCAACTCCTTTGGAACATTCGAACTGCGTCGTTCACCGAATAGGTCCGCGCCTTCGCCTTCGCGACCAACCATATGCGCAATGAGTTGGTCGTCCGTGACATCCGTGAGCTTTCCCGTAGCCACGCTCTTTCCGTCGCGCAAGACAGTGAACCGGTCCGTGACTTCCCGAACTTCCTCGAGAAAATGGCTTATATAAATGATGGCGATTCCCTGTTCCCTCAAGCGGCCGATAAGCCGGAACAGTTGCTCCACGCTGTGCCGCGTCAGGCTGCTGGTGGGCTCATCCATCAGGATGATGCGAGATCGCGAGGCCAGTGCGCGGCAGATCTCTACAACTTGCTGGTCAGGCATAGACAGCGAGCCGGCCATTGCATCAACGTTGATATGCGTGCAACCAAAATCTTCAAGCAGGTCATGAGCGCGGCGCAGCACTGCATCGCGATCGATCATCCCAAAGTGATTCGGTTCCAACCCTAGGGAGATGTTTTCAGCAACGCTCAGGTGCGGACAGAGTGACAACTCCTGGTGGATATGAACAATTCCCTGCACCCGCGCATCTGCGGGCCCGCGCGGGAAGTAGATTTGCCCATCAAGCCGGAGCTCACCGGAATCGGGCGGGAACGCGCCACTCAATATATTGAGCAGCGTACTTTTGCCAGCACCGTTCTCGCCGATCAGCGCGTGCACTTCGCCCGGCGCGATCTCCAGATCAACGCCGGCAAGCGCTGCGGTGGCGCCAAAATTCTTTTTAACGCCTTGGAGTTCCAGCAAAGGCATTGGCTATTTCAAATATTGGTCCAGCGGTGGATGCAATAGTTGCTGTGACACCGGCTGCATGAGATTAGCTGGAGTGATCAGTGTTACACCAGTGTCGATACGTTTCTCAACCGGCTTGCCGAGAAGGTGATCGACCATAGTCTCCACCCCAAGCTCGCCCATGCGAAAAGGGTTCTGCACCACGATTCCATCAAGTTTCTTGCCTTGCATAGCTTGAGTAAAGATGTCACTTGTGTCAAAGCCGATGAAGCGTATCTTCCCCGCCTTGCCACTATCCTCCAATGCCAACAACGCGCCCGCGGTGGAAGATTCGTTGGGCGTGAAGAGACCCTGCACTTCATTCCCGTATTTGTTCATCAGGTTTTCAGTCGCGGTTTTGGCTGTGTCACGGGTGGCACCGGCGAATTGATTCGACGAGACTATCTGTATGCCGGGAAACTCTGATTTCATCTTTTCGATGAATCCCTGTTCGCGCTGTTCCGTGCTGCTGACGCCTTCTTGATAGCGCAACACCAAGATCTTTCCTTTGCCATTGAGTAGCCGCCCCATCTCTTCCGCAGCCAGTTCACCACCGTGATGGTTGTTGCTGGCCACCAGACTTATAGGCACCTGAGAATTCAGGGCGGAGTCCACAATCACCACAGGAATGCCCGCACGGTTGGCTTCTTCTACCGGACGCACAAGCGCGTCCTTGTCGAACGGGGCAAGCACGATGCCGTTGATGCCCTGCGCGAGGAATCCCTCCACCACCTGGACTTGTTGCTCGCGGTCGTCTTCACGCATCGGCCCCTTCCAGATGATCTTTACATTGACCTTTTGCGAAGCATAATCCTGAGCCGCTTTCATAGCCCCCGCATGAATGCTCTTCCAGTATTCGTGAGTTGAGCCCTGCGGGATCACAGCGATGGTGAATGTCTTTTCAGAAGAATTGCCACTCTTGCCGCATCCGGCCAGTACCGTGAGGGCTAATAACATCACGAGAAAACGCTTCATTTCTTCACTCCCGAAAGATTCACTATGACCGTCTTGATCTCATACGGCGAAATGGATGTTGTAGCGCTGTTCCGGGCTGAACTCACGGCGCTTCCCGGCTGCTCCATGAGGTTCGTTTCAGTCGCGGCCTGCACCATGCGTGGGAAAGTAAGCTTCACGTCAGCCTTCTTGCCCTCGATCTCAAACATGCGAACTAGTACGCCCGTAGAATCTTCCGCTTGCTTGATCGCAGTCATGATCACGTTGGGCGCATCCACTGTAACGAATGACCATTGCCTTGGGAGTTCGCCGTCATGCGGCGGCACTTGCTCCGCCATCAACTTGTAATCAAACTGATATCCCTGACGGAACGTTCCCTGCTTCCAATCCACGCCATGCGGATAAAACGCATAGCTGAAGTGATGTGTGCCTTCATCGGCGTGAGGATCAGGCCATTCCGGCGAGCGCAGCAAGCTGAGACGCAAAGTGTTGTCCTTGGCGTCATACCCGTACTTGTTTTCATTGATGAGACTTACGCCCGCACCGTCAGTGGAAGAAATATCTGCCCAGCGCAGCGCAGGTACTTCAAACTTGGCTTTCTCTTCTGGAGTATTGCGCGTAGTGGGGCGCTCGATGCTTCCATACGGAATCTCGAATGTCGCCTTCGTTGTGCCCTTCGGGATTGAGATACCGGCTTTGATGAGGATGTGCTTCTCACGCCAGTCCGCCTTAGTATCAACTTCAACGTATGGCGAGTGCGCGTAAAGAACGATCTCTTGCGTGAACTTTGAATTCTGAAAATGGCTGCTAACCCAGACGGATGCGCGCAACGGTCCGCGATCCGCGGCCGAGACATTGTCGGCCCGGACGTCCCACTTTTGATTCTCGAAATCGGCGTCAATGTTCCATGCGTCCCACTGTTTGGGTTTGTCGGTGAAGGCCTGAAACAAATTGCCGCAACTACCCGGGGCTAACGCCTCTTTGTTTTGCTTTTTGTCATATAGGCTGTTGATACACCCCGTCTTGGCATCGATGCTCACGCGCAAAAATTCGTTCTCCATTCGGAGATTGTCAGAATGCAGGTCGGTCGCCACCGCGATACCCGCATTTGCGGCAGATGCGTAAAAGATTTTGTAACCCATGGACGGCACATCTTCCGCCCGGAAGCTGACACGAAACTTATTGGGCGTGATGCGTTGCAATATCTGGTGAAGGACTGGCTTTCCGCTGGCGTCTTTCACTTGTACATCGTTGGTCGCCTCGGGAAGTTCAATCTCAGCTTCGGCGATGTCTGAGCGTGTCCACGACAGCGGATTAAACACTAGGACAGGCACGCCGTCGCCTTCCGTGTGAACCCGTGCCTCAAGTTCGCTCAAAGCATGTGCCGTGATGTTGTCGCCTACAAGTTTGATTTCTGCATAATCGCGAGTCGCATCCTCATATATAGCGGCAATCCCGGAGCCAGCCGCCACATCATGGAACTGATTGAACAGCACCTTTCGCCATGCCTGCTCGAATTCCGCATGGGGATATGCCGAACCGAATAGCGTAGCAATGGATGAAAGTTTTTCAGCGTTCAACAATATCTCTTCGCTCTTTCGATTGTTGTTCTTGGTCTCAGCCTGCGTGGTGTACACCCCGCGGTGGAACTCGAGATAAAGCTCGCTGTTCCACACTGGTAAGTTAAGGCTCGGCGCAGCAGTAGCCGCATCTTTAAAAAATGACGCGGCAGTGCCTAGCTGCAACTTCGGATACACGACTTTGTTACTAGCCCAAAGCTTTTCGCGATCGAGCATAACGCGAGTCGGACCGCCGCCGTGATCGCCGATACCGTAGAGGTGCAACATCTCAGGAAACTGTGGAGTACGCGGAATGTAGTCGGCGAGGTCCTGCGCCATGCGCACGGGCTCCATCATGTTCACGTAATCATGTGGAAAGTAAGTGAGCACGCGGCTGCCATCTGCCGACTGCCACCAGAAAAGCTTGTACGGAAATTTCGTAGTGTCGTTCCAATAGATCTTCTGCGTCACAAAGTAATCGATGCCCGATTTCTTGTAGATCTGCGGCAGTTGCCAGTTGTACCCAAATGAATCCGGATTCCACCCGATTTTCACTTCCACGCCGAATTTATCCTTGAAGTAGCGCTTTCCAATCAGCAGTTGGCGCACCTGCGATTCGCCATCCGGCATATTAAGGTCCGGCTCGACCCACATGCCGCCAACAATTTCCCAGCGGCCTTCTTTCACCCGCTTCTGGATACCCGCAAAGATCTCAGGATATTTTTCTTCCAGCCACGCGCTCGTCTGCGCCGTAGATTGCGCAAACGTGTAGTCGGGATATTCGTCCATCAATTGCAGCGCCGTGCCGTAAGTCCGGCGAACGACGTCCACCGTTTCGCTTGAGGGCCAGAGCCACGCCATATCAATGTGGGCGTTTCCGGTCGCATGAATGGTGTACTTCTGGAAGAGAGGTCGCAGCGGCTCAAGCTTCTGTTGCGCGGTTCGAAGAGAGTCGTCGAAAGCTTTCTGATCGGCGGAATCAAGCGCTTTGAGATCGACCGCTTGATAAGCAGCCTCGAGCTGCTGCTTGCGTTGCGCGGCATCATCAGCAAGTGCGCCCACTAAAGGGTCCGCCGAGCGCAACTCATCAGCCAGCACAAGCGGGCTGGGTCGGTCCTGGAACGGGACAATGTTCAGCCGCGCCCGCAAGTGGTGTTCCCCGGAAACCGCGAGCACTTTGATAGCAAGCAGTATCTTGTCACCCGGCTTCACGCGTTTCGCCACTTCTGTCGGCTCCAACGATTCGCCCATGGCGATGCGCAGCCCATTCACATAGACGATGATGTCGTCATCCGTCTCTTGGTTCACCCAGATATCTGCGCCATTCAGGTCGTATCCTTTATTGTTCGGAGGAACAACTATCGTGGTTCGAAACCACGCCGAGCCGCCTGTCCACTTATAACCCTCCCATTGCGGCGTCGGATCGACTGTCTGCCACGCCGAGTCGTCGACTGACACTGCCTCACCGTGTTCTAGATTCGCTTCGTGGTATTTCCAAGCGGATGTGAGATCACCGATGGCCGAGAGCCGATCGGCAAGCTGCTCATGTGGATTAGATGCCTTGGCTTTGTCCTGTGCTACTGTGGGAATGACCAGAAGAAACAGATGACAGAGAATCAAGCGATGCATGCTGGGCGGTTCTCCGGAAGAGGCAAAAGTATAACAGCACTACTTGCGGTGGCGTTTCGCGGCCGGCGGCGGTATCGGCGCCTCATTCTTATACACGCTCCCGTCTTTCATAACGAAGACGACGCGCCGTACAGCAGTAATGTCCTCACGTGGATCGCCGTCCAGCGCGATGATGTCGGCCTGCATATCCGGCGCAATAGTACCGATCTGCTTCTCAAGATTCAGCGATTCAGCAGCAAGAGAGTGCGCTGACACCATTGCTGCCATCGGATCCTGTCCGCCATCTTTCACGTGATAGATGAACTCTTCCGCATTATGTCCGTGCGCGCCCGCCACAGCATCCGTGCCGAACACGATCTTCAGTCCTTTGATCTGTAATGCCCGCTTGAACAAGTCGGCATTGAGCGGCAGCGCTTCTTGCATCTTGGCGAAACCCTCTTCCGTGTAGTTGCCAATGCCAAGATAACGCGCCTTGTTATCAAGATAATTGTGGATGACCAGTCCGACCTGTGGGTCAAAGTATGTATGGTTCTCTGCGAGCGTGCGCAGGTCATCATCATCAGTCAGCGTGCCGTGTTCCACCTGTGTGCATCCTGCGCGCGACGCGGCGCCGACAGCTTTAACGTAGGCGTGCACCAGGGCGCGCAGCCCCAGTTGTTTCGCTTCACCACATGCAGCGGCCAGTTGCTCGTCTGACAGTGTTTGCCCGCCGCCTTGGCGAATGCTCTTCGAAGCAAATATCTTTATCAGGTCAGCGCCGTCTGCCTTCGCCTTCTTCACATATGCGCGAATCTCATCCACGGAAAGCTTTGGATCAGACAATGGTTCCAGTGCGGTCAAGATGCGCGGCCCCGGTACAAGCTTTTCGTCGATCGCCTCACGCAGATCTTTATCTTCGGGCGCACCAACACTCTGCACAGTTGTAAAACCGCCAAGCAGCGTCTTCCAAGCATTGCTTTCTTCTGCTAGCGTGGCGCGCGCGGGACTCTCAGTCTTTTCATCAGCCAGCCGGCCGTTCTTATCAAAGTGCCATGTGATGTGCACATGCGTATCGATCCACCCAGGCATCACAGTGAGTCGACTGAGATCATACGTCGCATCCGGCACGGCCCCCGCGTGTTGCTTTACGCTCTCGATCTTGCCGCGACGCACCACAATGCGCACATCGTGAAGCACTTTACCCGTGCCATCGAACATAGTTCCCGCATGGATGATGATGGCCTGAGGCTCTTGCGCGAACGTACATGCTGAAAAGAAGAGCGTGAATAATGCAAGAGCGATCTTCAAGTCGACCTCCAGTTACAACAGAAGCTTCTTCACTGCCTTCACGACATACGGCCACGCGGATGACTGTGGATCGATTACATCGAAGTGGCCTGCACCCGCGATCTCAATCGCTTCCACGTGTTCACCTTTTTGTTTTTTGGACTTCGCATAGTCGCGACTGAATTCCGCCGGCACGACATCATCCTTATCGCCGAAGACGATCTGTTGAGGCACTTTTGGAATCGCAAGGTCCATGGGCGACGCTTCGTGATAATGGTCAGGCATCTGCTTTGGCGTGCCGCCCATGAATTCCACAACAGCATCATTGCTGAGATGAAGGTCATACGCGCGCTGCAGATCGAGCACACCCGCAAGAGAGACGACACCCAAAAGGTCAGGAGTTCGCGACGCAAGACACATCGCCAGCTGTCCACCTGCGGAGTGACCCATGACAATGGTGCGCTTGGCATCAATGTTGTGCTTTGCTGCGTTCTGCCGGATATATTTCAGCCCGTTGCTTACATCCTCGAACGTGCCCGGCCAAGCACCGCCAGCATTTCCCACCCGACGGTATTCGAGATTGAATGTTGCAATCCCCTCCTGCGTAAGAGCCGCACAAAGGTGACTGGCATGCTGCAAATCATAGCGAGCACGCCAATAGCCGCCGTGGATGTTCATCAACAGAGGATGTGGGCCTTTGGATTCCGGTAGCCGCAGATCACCAAATTCGTTCTCGTCCGCGCCATAACGCAAACGAAGATCGTACGGCTCAGGTGCGCGTGATAAAACGTCTTGCATCATGCAGTCTTTGCGTCCGGCACGCGGTCCCAGCGATGATGTTTAAGTTCGGCGAGCAGCGCTGCATCGAGCGGTCCTGCATCACTCGAAGCAATGTTGGCCCGCACGTGCTCGGGTTTGCGCATGCCAATGATGGCGGTACTCACCGCCGGGTTCGACAAAATGAAACGCAATGCCATCTCCGGCAAGGTCATGCCTTTAGGAAGGATCGTCTTGAGACGGTCCACGCGCCCCAGAGTTGCGTGCAGGTTTGTAGGATTGAAATAGTTCGCGCGCCAATCGCCGGCGGGAAACGTGGTTTGCGGCGTGAGCTTGCCGCCGAGGCTACCTTCGTCGAGCGGCACGCGCGCGATCACGCCAATGTTATGTTCGCGGCACGCCGGGAATAGCTCATCTTCTGGTGCCTGGTCAAATATGTTGTAGATCACCTGCACGGTATCGACCAGCCCGGTGCGAATGGCCGCAATGCCATTCGCTGGCTCCCACCGGTTCAAACTGATACCGAACGCCTTGACGCGCTCGCTGGATTTCAGCAGCTCAACTGTTTCGCGGAACTCCGGCTCATTTGCCCAGCTGTCGTCCCAAACGTGAAATTGCAGAAGATCGATTGCCGGCTTTTGCAACGCTTCTCGGATCTGATCTGCCGAAGCCAGAACGTAGCTCTTAGGAAAGACATCAGCATATTTGTACGCCGAGCGGGCGGGCCATTTGCGATTCATCGGCGGAACTTTCGAAGCCGCGAACAACTGCTTGCCGGTGTTCTTTTTCAGCTGCTCACCCAGCAAACGGTCACTGCGTCCATCGCCATAAGCCCAAGCGCCGTCATAGAAATTGCAGCCTAGGTCGGCGGCAACTTGTAGTGCGGCAGAAGATTGCTTGTCATCCGAACCGGTCCAAGAGCCCATGCCCCACAGGCCGTGAGCAATATCACTCACAGAAAAACCCGTCCGCCCTAACTTGCGATATTGCATCTGCGGCTAATTGCCTTTCAAATCCGGTGGCGGATAATCCGGAAGCTTCTCTTTCGCCGCATTGGCGCGTTTGATATCCAATTCGTCAAAGAGCATGGAAGGAACTACGATCGAGGCTGGCGACGGCGTGATGGTATTGAACGCCTCTTCGTCATTCCCCAGCGCCACCAAGTCGCTACGTATCGCACGCGTATCGAGCTGGTCAAAACGCGCACCGCGGACCAACTCCTCGTGCCCGTCTGACACATAGACGCGATACAGCAGGCGCGGCGCGAGTCGCGGAGAGAGGGTCTCCACGCGATAACAATATTTCTGGTCATGCGCCTTGCAAAGCTCAATGAACTTCGCTTTCAGTTTATCTTTGTCGAGCGGCTCAGAAGATGTGACAAAGAAGTTCGCAATCCCTGGGCGCGCCGACGTCACCGGCGAGGAACGCCCATGCCCATTCGACGAAGGAAAATCGCGCACAGGCGTGCGATCGGTAAGGTAGCTAACGAGTTTTCCCTGGCTGATCACCGTTACTGGAGTGGCCTTCACTGCCTCATCATCGACATCGTAGTGTCCAAGAAGCGTGTGCCCGCCCAAACTGACTTTCGTCGGATCATCAACTACCGTGACAAAATCCGGTAGCACGCGGCTTTTGAATTCGTTCGCGAATGGCCCCATCACGCGCGCATTGTCTCCCGGCTGAGGACGCCTGCCGAGCACGTTGTCGCCCACTAACGATTTGAGCAGATCGGAGGCAGCATCCGGAGCAATCAGCACCGGCCCGCGATATTGCTCTTCCACGATCGGGGCCTCCCGCAGTGCCGCGAGCGTACCCATCAAGGTCTTGGCGTCATCTTTCAAGCCATCCAAAGTCGGCAATTCTGCCGGAGCTGCAACAACTTTCCCCGCCGAGCGATCGAGCCGCATCCCATCCGGCGCCTGTGTCGAACCCTCGATATTGTAGAGATAAGTCACTGATCCGTTGCGAGTCGTGCTTCCTTCAGAATTGAGGAAGTACTTGTTCGTGACGGTCGCACGCAACACGACTGCAAAGGAGTCAAGCTTCGGGTCAGTGCGATACATCGCACTGACCGTCTCCAGATTCTTCTTCCACGTCGCGGTGTCCAACTGCATCTTCGCCAGCGTCCCGATGTTGTTCACCACCGGCGCATGGGCAAAGTCATCCGGCTGCGGATCGCTATTCTCAAACTGCTTGAGTGCCGCCTGCTTCTCAGTGAATTGTTCGAGAGCGCGCTTGTAAGCGGCATCGGTTGCAAGCCAGATCGCGAGTCGGATCGCAGGAACGTCATTCTCGAAAGGCGCAAGCTGCACCGCACTTTCGTTCTGGCCCACCACGTCGTCCTGTTTGTAGTCGCCTACGCGGACCAGCACCCGCAAGATGCGCGCCCTGCTGCGCAAGTCCGTCTGAAGCGCGCCGAAGACCGCGTCCGCCGCATATTCGTCTTGATCGGTGATGGCGTACTCAATGTAGTAAGGCTTTTTCTGTTGATCCAGTTGGAGCTTTGTTTTGGAGCGTTCCATCTCCGCTTGCATGGCTTTAAGGACCGGATCGTCAGCACCAGATTGCGCAAACAGTCCCGTTGCGGCGACGATCAGCACGGTCAGGCAAATGCTTCGAATAAATCGTCTCATCTCAGTTGCCTCCTTGCTGTGAGGCGGCTTCTATGGGATTCGGCAAGATGGGTGGACGCTCATGACTCTGCGCTTTCCGCTGCACCTCGATCTCAGAGAACAACATGGCCGGCGCCACTGCCGACACAGGCACGCTACCGGATTCAGCTCCGCAAACGCCATTGAAGATGAACTGCTTGTCGCCCGTTGCCATGATGCGGTTGAGCGCAGCCAACGGCGTGCCAACTATATCTACACCGCGAACCAGCTCGTCAGGCCGACCATCCGGATAAACGCGATAGACCATCACCGGGAGCACTTGAAACGCCTGAGGTGATGACCGCGTAGTCAGCGTAAATCCGCCTTGGATGTCTTCGAAATAGAGTCCGTACGGCTTGCCCTGCTTCTTGATCTCTTCAATGAACTCTTTTCGCAGTTCCGGCTCAGGCACGCTTTTCTTCGAAGTAACAATGAGGTTCCCTTGTCTGCCCACTTGCATATAACCGGGCTGAGCGCGCCCGTGCCCGTTCGAAGTGAGAAAGTCTTTTACCGGCATGCGTGACATCAAGAAGTTCTTCAGGATGCCGTCCTGGATCACATCCACGCGACGTGCGGGCATGCCTTCATCGTCATAAGTGTAGTAACCGGAGAGTTGATACCCGCCGATGTCTTTGAGCGTCGGGTCATCCGAGACGCTGAGAAATGGCGGAAGCACTTGCTTCCCTACCTGCTTGGTGAAAGTCATGCCTTCGTCATCGCCGCGCTGTCGCTGTCCTTCCACCCGATGCCCGAGCACTTCATGGAAAAAGACCGCTGCAGAGCGTCCTGAGAGCAAAGCCGGTCCGTTGTATGGCTCCGCAAGCTTCGCGCTACGCAGCGCGATCAGATCTTTTGCGACGGTGTTGATCTTCGGGATGAGCTCCGAATCCGGCGGCAGTCGCGAAGGCTCGGGCGCCTCGAAGGTCTCAACCCGCAGCAACTCCATGCCGTCGTCAGCAGTCGTCTGCGCCACGATCATCATGCGCACGTTAGGAGTAGATGTGACCACTTGATTTTTTTCGCTGGAGATAAAACGATGCTCCAGTGCGGTAGAGATGAAGTAAACCCCGGAGTGGTAAACCAACGGATACTTATTGAACTCCGCCGAGAGCCGCCGCATGCGGTCTTCCCACATCTTCTGATCGACTTTTGCAGGCACTGCGACCGGCTGCGTCTGCTGCGGTTGAAAACTTTCCTTTGAAAAATCCGGCGAATCGTCTTCTTCCTTCGCACGTACAGCCTCTTTCGTCTTCGCCTGCAAGTAGGTTTGTGACGCCTGCTTATATTCGCGATCAGTCAATCGCCAAAGCTCACGCGCCAGCGCGTCCCGGTCATCTGCCAATGGCAGCGACCCAGTGGTGATCCCCGAATGCCGCGCCTCGCCGTGAGTGTTGTCGAACGCCGGCGAGCCCACTCGCACAAATACGTCCGCAGAACGGCGTCGATTGTTCAATGAATTGATCAATGCGCCATTCGAAGCCACGATGACCGTGTTGTCTTCGTCTTCCACCGAGTACGCGGTGAAATAGGGCGCCGGGTCAGCCTTGGCAAGACCCGTGGTCGCACGGTCAAGCTCCGCCTTCATAACGTCAAGCACTACATCTTGCTTGGGCACGATAGGCGGCTTAGGTGTCTTTTGCGCTTGAAGAACAGGTAAGAATGAAAAAAGGAGAAATGGCACAACCAGCGTGGGTCGCATAATGATGTGCACAGTTTACACGAGCCAAGCGGGCTCTGACAGGCAGCCTGCGCGCTCTACATGCTCCTATTGTCGGCAAAACAGGCATGGATAATGGCGCTGCCATAGTGCTTCTGAACCGCGGCCGTCACATCTTTTTCGTCTACGTACTTAAAGTTGAAATCGATGACGCCGTCAGGATGGACTGTCCCCAACATGAATCCGTATATGTCGGTCTTAGCGAGTTTGGCTTTGTCCGCAGTGGCGGGCAAGCGATATCGCTCCGCTCCAGCGGTACCGATGATGTAGCCCGGCAGCACTCCGCCGTTTGCTCGCCACATGTCATCGTCAAATATACCTTCCATTAAGAAATGCGAATGGCTCGCGAGCACGTAAACATGCTTCGATGTTTTGGTGCGGAACGCCAGCAAGTCGGTGTAGACCTTTCGCCCACTCTGCAAGCCTTGCGGCCAATCGTTCATGCTGTGTCCTGAGGCAAGGCTGTCTGGTAGTGCGGCGTGCATGCCCACCACAACAGCGCGCACTTGCGGATCAGCCTCCGCGCGCTTGAGCACAAGCTCAAACCATGCCAGCTGTTTGGCTGAGAACTGGTCCACGGTAGCGTTGTCCAGTGATATGAAATCCACGCCGCCTTGGATCCAGTGATAGTAGGTCTTCACCGCATGGTCGGCGGGATCATCTTTCAGTCGCTGTTGCTGGATCACCGGCGAGTTGATCCAGTCTGCGAATTGTCCAACATAATCTCCGCGCGTCTTACCGTTATAGAACTCGTGATTTCCCGGCGCCAGGAAAACGGGCGTGCTCCCAAACGGCCGAAGCTGGTTGGCAATGAAATCGGGCCACGCGCCATCCAGATAATTCGTGATGCTCAAATGCCGGGGGACCCCGTTGGCGTCCACCTGAATGTCCTGATCCTGGTCAAAGATCGCGCGGAAGTCGCCAAGGTGCCAGTAAAACTCGGCGTGGTTTGCCTCGGCTCCGGCGGCGATCGAGGGCATGATCACATCGCCGCAATTGCGGGAATCGCCGGAGACAGCGAAGTTCCAATCCTTATTATTAGTGCTCTTGCCGCTAGATTGCGCCAGCACCAAGCCAGAAAGCGTCAGAAAGCAGAAAATACCCCGCAGGCCCATCTAAACCCCCGTTTGCAAGCAATGGCTTAGCAGTTTACCGTAGGCCCGTAGAATTCGGCCTGGAACGGCCCTAAATTACTTCTTTCCAACAAACTAACCGCAATGGCGAACTCCGGTCTAAACGAACGCATGGAAGAGATGGAGGCAGCGGCAGTAGCGCAAGTGCTGGCCGGCGATCGCGATGCATTTCGCGTGCTGGTGGACGCGCATTCCCGCAGCATCTTCAACCTGGCATATCGCATGACTGGAAACCAACAAGACGCGGACGAAGTGGTGCAGGAAACTTTCCTGCGCGCCTATAAAAATCTTGACCGGTTCGAAGGTAAGTCAAAGTTCTCAACGTGGGTCTATCGCATCGCCGTGAACCGCTGCCTCGACATGCTGGAGAAGAAAAAGATCAATGGCGACTACACCATCTCTGACGATCCTGATCCGGAAGAGAACACGGTACAAGTCGCAAGCACCGACGCAGGCCCCGAACGCCAACTGCTGAGCCGCGAGACGAACGAAAAGATCGCCACTGCCATGAAATTGCTCACGCCGACTGAACGCATCGCATTTACCCTGCGGCACATGGAAGGGCAATCGATCGAAGAGATCAGTAAGACTCTAAAGGTCAAAGAGAACGCGGCCAAGAACACGATATTCCGCGCAGTGAAAAAGCTGCGCTACAACCTGGAACCACTGGTGGCAACAAGATGAACCACTTGAATGAAGAAGAAATGATATTGAAACACTACAACGAATTGAACGACGCGGCTTTGGAAGCACACTTGGCGGATTGCACCGAGTGCCGCGCCGAACTCCAGCGCTTGTCGGCTGCGCTGGCACGGGTACCGCAGGTGAAGGTGCCCGCTTTGCCAGATAGCTACGAGTCCAAAGTCTGGGCCAACCTGCGAGACCAACTACCAGCGAAACGGCAGGGCTGGTTCGCCGACATGCTACGCCCGCAGAAGTGGGTTGTGGCAGGAGCGATGGCTCTGCTGCTGGTGGCGGCGTTCGTTTTCGGCAGAATGTCGAAAGTCATCAAGCCTGGAGTCAACGATCAGGCTCCAAATGTCATCAGCGACGCCGGCCGCGACCACATCGTCTCCGTCTCTCTCGATCATCACTTGGAACGCACGCAGATCTTGCTCGTCGAAGTACTGACGGCTGAGTCGAAAGACAAAGGCGACTTCGCTGACAAGCAGGAACAAGCGCGCGACCTGCTCGATTCCAATCGTCTCTACCGCAGCAGCGGCACCAAGACAGCAAAGGATCCCGCCGTGCAGCACACACTGGACGAGCTGGAGCGCGTACTCGTAGAGATCGCAAACTCACCGCAAAACGTGAGTCAGGACGATATCGATCGCCTGCAAAGGTCGATCGAGAAACAAGGGCTACTCTTCAAGGTGCGGGTCATTGACTCAAAACTCAAAGAGCAGAACAAACAGGCAACTAAAACCAACGGAAACGCTATATAGAGGCAACCATGAAAAACGTAATCATAACTTTCATACTTACTGGCTGTATTGCAACCTACGCCGCGGCTGACAATGGCGCGGTCAACACCAACAACGATTCGCGCAGCACTGGCGAAGGCATCAGCTATGCCTTCAGCGTCAGCTCCTCTGATCAAGGCCAGAAAGAAGACGAAGCCTATTCGTCTGCGCAGGACGCTTTGAACCAAGGCGACTACGCGCAAGCTGCGGATGGTTTTGACGCTGTCGCAAAGATGAACGGCAGCAAGGCAGACGCCGCTCTCTACTGGAAGGCCTATTCGCTGAACAAACAAGCTCGGCGCAATGAAGCTCTTTCCACGATCAAGGAGCTGCGTAACCGGTTCCCGAAAAGCAATTACGTGCGGACGGCAGCTTCGCTCGAAGTAGACATCAACCGTGCCAGCGGCAATCCAACGACTCCCACCGCCGAAGGTGACGATGAGATGAAGATGATCGCGCTGCAGGCGCTGATGGACCAGAATGAAGACCGCGCGCTGCCTATCCTCGAAAAGATCCTGACCGGAAACTCTTCGCAGCGGGTAAAAGACAAGGCGATGTTCGTGCTCTCGCAGAATGAAAGCCCCAAAGCGCAGCAACTTCTTGGCGACATGGCGATGGGCAAGCAGTATCCCGGGCTGCAGGAGAAAGCCATTCACTATCTGGCCATTGAAGGTGGACGCGCAGGTGAACAATTGCAGCGCATCTATGAAAGCACCACCGACATAAAGGTAAAAAAAGAAGTGCTGCATTCTTTCGTTGTCTCTGGCGATCAGGAACGCGCATGTGCTATGGCCCAAAAGGAGACTTCAACGGATCTGAAGAAGGAAGCCATTCACACGCTCGGCGTTCTGGGTGACACCAAGTGTTTGCGACAGCTCTATAAGCAAGCCACTACTGTGGAAGACAAGAAAGAGCTCATCCACTCACTGGGTGTGGGCGGGGACACAGATGGATTGGTGGAGATATCAAGGAATGAGACAGATCCGGTAGTTAAATCAGAGATCATCCACTCGCTCGGAGTCTTTGGTGGTAGGCGAGCCGGCGAGGCACTCGTCGATATGTACAACGCCGCCGGCGCCGATAAGAACACAAAGAATGCCGTGATCGACGCGCTCTTTGTGCAAGGCTCCGCTAAGCAACTGGTCGCCATGGCGCGGAAAGAGACCGATCCTGAGATGAAGAAGCGCATCGTAAGCAAGCTCTCCATCATGGGTTCAAAAGAAGGCAACGACTACCTGATGGAGATCCTGAATCAGTAGGAGGCCACCATGAAAAATCTAATATTCGCATTTCTACTGTTCGCAGGAATATCGATCGCCCAAACCCAACCAAAGCCCCAACCAACCTCCGTGCCGGTGAACCTTGAGACCGGCACGGATCCCAAACCGCACATCACCAATGCAAAGATGCAAACGGTAGACGCGGCCTCGGGCTTGCGGCCTGTCGTGGACCGGATCATCAAAGAGCCAGGTCCTCTTTGGATGGCGTACACCATCCCAACGCAACGCAAAGAGCGCTCCATGTGTTGCTTCGATTACCGCAACGGCGCCGACGGGTGCTGTACCGGATGCAAGCTTGAGAATCGTGAAGGTAGCTACAACATCGGCACCATCGAAGGCGGCAACTGCACGCAACATTTGGAGCCGACCGACTACGCTTTCGTCTTCCTACGGGCCGAAGGCGGCCACATCACCAAGACACGCGTCTTTTCTGCCGATTGCGCCGTCGATGCTGCAGGACTTCCCTTCTACTGGCTCACCGGCGTGAAAGCATCAGAGAGTGTGGCGCTACTCGCGGGCTTGGTTCGCTCGAATGACGTCGATCCCGACAGAGGCAAGCATGTTGGCTCAAACGCAATCATGTCTATCGCCATGCACAATGATTCTTCGGTGGATCCCACACTCGAGAGTTTCCTCGCTCAGAATATGCCGTCGAAGATTCGGCAAGACACCGCATTCTGGATCGGCAATGAGCGCGGCGAAAAAGGATTGGAGATCCTTCGAAAAGTCGTCAAGAACGATCCAGATCCCGCCTTCCGCCGCAAAGCGATATTCGCGTTCACGCAAGCAGAGAATGGTGCCGGACTGAAAGATCTGCTCGACTTCGCCAAGAATGATCCCAACACTGGCGTGCGCGGCGAAGCCATCTTCTGGCTGGCGCAAGCAGGTGGCAAAAAGGTGGGCGAACAGATCACCGATCTCATCGAGAACGATCCTGATACCCAGCTGAAAGAGAAGGCTGTCTTCGCGCTGACGCAGATGCCGAACGAAGAAGGCGTGCCCATGCTGATCAATGTCGCCAGGACGAACAAGAATCCGGCTGTCCGCAAGAAAGCCATCTTCTGGCTGGGACAAACTAAAGACCCGCGCGCAGTCGACTTCTTAGAGGAGATACTCTTCGGTGGCAAAACAAACTAAGCGCATCATCAGCCTGATATTGGGAGTGGCGTTGGCCACTCCCATACTTTTTGCTCAACAAAGTGATTGGCAGACAACGGCGCCTGAATCCGCGGGCCTCTCAGCGGAAAAGCTGCAGGCCATTGAGTCCGCCATCAAGACTGAGCAGTACAAAAAGATCACCAGCGTATTAGTCGTAAGATACGGCAAACTGGCGTACGAGAAATACTTCGATGGCGACGCAACCTCGCTACGCAACACCCGCTCCGCCACAAAGACCATTACTAGCATGCTCATTGGCATTGCGATTGATCAACACATGCTCTCTGGCGTCGACGCCAAAGTGACTTTATTTTTTCCCGACAAGCACTTCGACAATCCGGATCCGCGGAAAGACCAGATCACCGTGGAAGACTTTCTCACCATGAGTTCCCTGCTCGAGTGTAATGACGACAATCAATTCTCACGCGGCAATGAAGAACGCATGTACATCATGGAAGATTGGGTGAAATTCACACTCGACTTGCCCATCAAAGGCTTCGCGCCGTGGGAGGACAAACCCTCCGATTCAAAATATGGTCGTGCCTTCAGCTACTGCACTGCCGGAGTGACTACGCTCGGCGGAGTGCTGGAGCGAGCCACGAAGATGAAGGTAGCGGACTTCGCTTCGAAATATTTGTTCACGCCTCTCGGGATCACACAGGCCAAATGGTCTTACAGTTCGCTGGGATTAGCACTGACCGGCGGCGGACTGGAGCTGCGTAGCCGCGATTACGCCAAGCTGGCGCAGCTCTATTTGAACGGCGGCAAGTGGAACGGCCACCAGGTAGTCTCAGCGGAGTGGGTGAAGAGATCGATCACGCCGCATTCGCAGGCCAATGACACCAACGATTACGGCTATCTCTGGTGGCTGCACGACTTCAAGGTCGGCGACACCGGAAAAACTGCTCACGCCTTTTACATGACCGGCAATGGGGGCAACAAGATCGCCGTGTTCCCTGAGCTCGACATGGTCGTAGTGATCACCAGCACCAACTACAACACCAAAGGTATGCACGATCAGACTGAGAAGCTGATGTCGCAGGTGCTCGGCGCTATGCAGTAGGAGCAGGAACAATCTTGCGATCCGTCACCGACT
>JAICLA010000038.1 GCA_025927695.1 Terriglobales bacterium
ACTGACACTCTGGATTATGCGACTCTTCTGAATGCGGATGCCAAGGGTGTAACTGCGGGACGTGTGGCGCCGGATGCTTTCACACAACGCGAACTCGAGCATGCTTTCCAGGCGGCGCGTGAAGGCCGGCAATATAACGGACAGCCGATCTCAGTAGGCTCGGGCAAAGATGCTCATGTGATCCGGCTAGTAAGCGTGCCCATCATGGTGAACAACAATTTTGTTGGCATGATCGGCGCGGTGGTCGACCTGCAATTCTTGATCAACCGGCTGCGTGACGCGAGCCAAGGTGGACTGGAAGCGTATGTGGTGGACAGCCGCGGAAGATTGGTGGCGTCCCCCAATATTGAGTACGCGACCGGCCAAGACATGCGGCAGAACGAGTTAGTGAAGAACTTTGCCGACCAAGGCGCGCGCGGACTGGCAGTCACCAACGAATTCAATCTGCAAGACGGCAAGAACAGTATCCCCATGCTTGGCACCTACAGTCCCGTGCCTGTGCTGGAATGGGGCGTGGTGGTGCAGAAATCGCAAGCCGAGGCGTATCGAAGCATCTCTGAGATGCAACGCACGGCAGCGTTGCTGGCGTTGGCTGCCATCCTTTTGAGTTTGTTCATCAGCATTATTGCGGCGCGGAAGATTACGACGCCATTGCAAGTGTTGACCGAAAGCAGCCGCGCGATCGCGAGCGGCGATTTCAGTCATCGCGTGAACATCCATAGCAGGACTGAGATCGGCGAACTGGCGCAGACGTTCAACACGATGTCGCATGACCTGGAACAGTTCGTTCACGAACTGCAGCGGGCGGCGGAACAGAATCGTGCCCTGTTCCTGAGTTCGATCCAGATGCTCGCGGGCGCAGTCGACGAAAAAGATCCCTACACGCGTGGTCACTCTGATCGTGTAACGCGGTATTCGGTCATCCTGGCGAAAGAGATGGGGTTGATCCAGGAAGAGATTGAGAAGGTGCGGATCGCGGCGCAACTGCATGACGTTGGCAAGATCGGGATCGAGGACCGGATCCTGAAAAAACCGGGTGCGCTCACGCCGGAAGAGTTTGAGATCATGAAGACGCACACCGTGAAGGGTGGAACGATTCTGCGTCCGGTGGGAATGCTGAAGGAGATGATCCCCGGCATTGAGATGCATCACGAGTCGCTCGATGGGCGCGGATATCCCTACGGACTCAAAGGCGACCAGCTTCCGCTGATGCCGCGCATCATCATGGTGGCAGATACCTTCGATGCCATGACGACGAACCGCCCGTACCAGGCGGCGATGGATCCGGAATACGTCGTGCGGATCATCAATTCCCTGGCGAACACGAAGTTTGATCCGCGCGTGGTGGCGGCCATTACTTCTGTATTCGAGCGCGGCGGGTTGCGGCTGCATCGCGCGGGCATCGTGTCAGAAGAGCAAGCTGCGGCGGCTGCGGCAACCGAGTCGCCAAAGGCAGAAGCTCAGTCTTCCTAGGCAGCAATTTCCTTTCTATATAATCGAAGGTTGCGCATGCGCGCGTTTACGCGCGGTGTGTGCTTTTCTTTTTATGATCCAGACGCTGTTCGGCAGCCTTCAACCCGAGAATAAAGAAGAGAAAACCAGTCTTTTCGACCGCATGAAACAGGCGGTCACCCGCACGCGTGAGAACCTGAGCGAGAAGATCGAGGAGATCGTCTCATTCGGCAAAGAGATCGATAGCAACACACTGGATGATCTGGAGGCATCGCTGGTTTCGGCCGATCTCGGCGTGAATACTGCGCATGCCGTATTAGAGACGCTACGCGAGAAGGCCGACCACAAGCAGATCAAAGACGCGAGCGAATTAAAGCGCTTGTTGAAGGAAGAGATTCTTTCGATTCTCGCGAAAACGCCTGCGAAGGCGGCAAAGGCGGATGCTGGTCCGGAAGTGGTGCTCGTCGTCGGCGTGAATGGCGTGGGAAAGACAACTACTATCGGAAAGCTGGCGAATGCGCTGCGTCGCGAAGGAAAGACTGTGCTGTTAGCCGCGGCGGATACGTTTCGTGCGGCGGCAATCGACCAATTGGAAGTTTGGGGGAGCCGGACGGGCGTTGAAGTGATAAAGACGAAACCGGGTGGAGACCCCTCCGCCGTTTTGTTTGACGCACTGGGTGCGGCACAGGCCCGAAAGACCGATTGCGTAATCGTGGATACGGCGGGTCGCTTGCACACGAAGACCAGCTTGATGGCGGAACTCGACAAGATGCGGCGGACTGCGCAGCGCATTATCCCGGGCGCGCCTCACGAGACGTTGCTGGTGATGGATGCGACGACCGGGCAAAACGGACTGCAACAAGCGCGGCTGTTCACCGAGGCGGCGGGTGTGACGGGCATAGTGCTGACCAAACTCGATGGAACCGCGAAGGGTGGTGTTGTCGTCGCAATCTCGCAGGAGTTGGGACTTCCGGTGCGTTACGTAGGCGTGGGGGAAAAGATTGGCGACCTTTTGCCGTTCGATCCGCAAGCGTTTGTCGACGGTCTGTTCAACTGAGTACGATGTCAGACAACATCACACCTCAAGATGAGAAGTACCTGCGGCGAGCGCTGGAATTGGCGCGTGAAGGCGTTGCCCTGACTTCGCCGAACCCTTGCGTAGGCGCGGTGGTGACGGATGTGGCGGGCAAAGTTGTTGGCGAGGGCACGCATACGTACGAAGGCAAAAAACATGCGGAAGTCATTGCGCTGGAAAAAGCCGGCGGGAACGCGCAAGGCGGCACGCTATATCTGAATTTGGAGCCTTGTTGTACGACCGGGCGCACCGCGCCTTGCACAGATGTTGTGATCAAGTCGGGCGTGAAGCGCGTGGTCGCGGCTATGGAAGATCCGAATCCTGCGGTCTGTGGAAAGGGATTTGAGACGCTGCGCGAGGCAGGCATTGAAGTCGCGATCACAGAAAGCGCGTTGCGTGACGAAGCCCGCAAGCTGAACGAAGCTTTTGCCGAGTACATACAGTCGCGACGTCCGTTTGTGACGCTGAAGACCGCAATGACTTTGGACGGGAAAATCGCGCCGCCTCCGCAGGAAGAGGGCGGCTTCTCTGCCAGCGATCACGGCCCGAGCGGTGGCTGGATCACCAGCGATGACGCACGCGCGCACGTGCAGCAGTTGCGTCATGCTTCGGACGCGATCATGGTAGGCGTGAATACGGTGCTGGCGGATGATCCGCTGTTGACGGATCGCACCGGATTGCCGAGGCGGCGTCCGTTGTTGCGAATCATCATTGATTCGCGGCTGCGTTTGCCGGTGGATTCGCGGATTGTGAAGACTGCGAAAGACGATGTGATCGTGTTTTGCGCAATGGCGGATGAGCGACGACGGCAGGAACTTGAAATGCGCGGCATTCGCGTTGAACAGCTGCCGCTCTATCACTTTGAAGAAGTGAATATCGTTGGGGCGCGGCCGATCAAGTCCGCCAGTGGACGTCCGGATATGTGGAAGCTGGTCAAGCGACTGGGCCAGATGCAGATCACCAGCCTGCTGATCGAAGGTGGTGCGCTGATCAACTGGGCGGCGCTGGCTGCGGGTATTGTTGACAAAGTGTTCTTGTACTACGCGCCGAAGATATTGGCCGGCACCGGAGCAGTTCCCTTTGCTAGTGGCGAAGGTTTTTTGCGCATGGAAGAGGCAGCCAAAGTAAGGTCGCTGACATTCCATCGCTTCGCGGAAGACTTTGCAGTGGAGGGATATCTGCATGATCCTTACGCACCGCATGAGCCGCTTGCTCCGGAATCGCGCGGGCCGCAGCTGGTGGAGCGCGACTAGTCATGTTCACTGGCCTGATCGAGAATGTCGGCAGGGTGCGCGAGGTTAGCAAGCGTAGTGGTTCGTGGCGGATCGTGGTGGAAGCCGGTAGCATGGCGCGAAAGCTGCGCACGGGCGATAGCATTTCCGTGAGTGGTGTCTGCCTAACGGCGCTGGATATCACGCGCGAGTCGCTTGCGGCTGACTTAGCAGAAGAAACGGTTGCCAAGACTTCCCTTTCGCGGTTGGCTGCGGGCTCCGCTGTGAATCTTGAGTTGCCGATGAAGTCGGGCAGTCCGCTCGGCGGACATATTGTTCAAGGGCACGTCGATGGCGTGGCGGTGCTGACATCGCTTGAGAAGGCAGGAGCGCTAGATTGGCGATTGAAGTTGGAATTGCCGGCGGGGCTGGAGAAATATGTCGTCGATAAAGGGTCGATCGCGGTGGAAGGGATTTCGCTGACCGTAGCGGCGATCCACGGACGCAAAGTTGAGATTGCCGTGATCCCGCATACTTATTCGGCAACAAATCTTCACTGGGCAAAAAAGGGCGATCCGTTGAATATTGAGGTGGATGTCTTGGCGAAGTATGCGGAGAAACGTGAGGCGGATTCGCCTTCGGGCGTTACGAAGGAATTATTGTTTACAGAGGGGTTTTAGCCCTCAATGTTCATGCGTCCGTGAAAGGACTTTATCCCTGAACCACCTTACCCGGCACTCCCTGCCGGGCTACTTTCATGCATCCTTCGGACGCACCTCGAGTTTTGACGCACGGCAGAATCAGGCAGCCTACAAATTTAAGCGGGTAGCACCAGCGCATCCAGCTCCAGGAATTCCCGGAGAATGGGGTGGTCGCTCTTTTCCATTTCGGCCATTGTGCCGAAGAAGATGGCTTTGCCTTCGTGCAGGAAGACTACGCGGTCGGCTAGTTTCTGCGCGAAACGCATGTCATGTGTCACCACGATGCTGGTGAGCTTTAGCTGGTGCTTGAGTTTCTGGATGAGGTCGCCAAGCAGATTGGCCATCAGTGGATCGACCATGGTAGTGGGCTCATCGTAGAGAATGGCTTCCGGTTGTGCCGACAGAGCGCGCGCGATGGCTACGGAGCGTTTCATACCTGTTGATAGATCTGACGGTAGTAGCTCCCGCATTGCTTTCACACCCACCATGTCTAGCAAGCCATCCACGACCTGATAAATCTGCTTTTCGTCTAGGTCGCGCTGCTCGCGCAGTGGGAATGCTACGTTCTCGCCCACGGTGAGTGAGTCAAAGAGGGCTCCATTCTGGAAGACCATGGTGACTTTCTTCCGGATGCGCTCCATCTCGTGCTCTGAATAGTCAGTGATGTCCTCATAAGCGACCTTCACGCGGCCGGAATCAGGCTTTAGGAAACCCATGATGGTATGCAGCGAAACGGACTTGCCTACGCCGCTGCGTCCGAGAATGCAGAGTGTTTCGGCGGGCATGACGTAGAAGTTCACATGGTCAAGGACGCAATTTGACCCGAATGACTTGGAGACGTCATTGAACTCGATATATGGCTGTCCGGTGTGATCAATCATTTATGCGTCGGAAGCTTTCTTTGATCTTGTCCAGGGAACTTTGCGTTTGGCAGCGCGCTGAAAATCGTCAGGTGAGTTGATGTTGTCAAACATCGATGGATCAAAGCCGAGTTTGTTCATTTGAGCGGAATCAACATCTACAAAGGCCGTGCCATCCTTGGGGAAAAGAATGTCGATCTTGTGCTTGCCTTCGGTCAATGCGGCTTCTGCGATGTCGACAAATTCCTTGCGATAAACCGCGCAAAGAGGTTGCAGCTTTCCATTAGCGCGCGGTACGGTGACTGTCGCGGTATTTTTCAGCGCAGCGTCGAGCAGATAAGTCAGGAATTCGCGCTTGAGGAAAGGCATATCCACGGGCAGGACCAGGTTTAGTTCGGTTCGCGTGCGCTTGAGTGCGGCATGAATCCCGCCGAGCGGCCCAGCATCAGGAAAAATGTCGAGCACAACGCGGCCGTAGGCTGAGAATTTCTCTTTTGGGCCAACGATGTAAATATCGTCTGCGACCCGGGCTTGCTGGATAGCGTGTTCGATCATGAAACGGCCATCCACTGTGAGGAAGGCTTTATCAGAAGAAGGCATCTCAGGCCCCTGCTTCATGCGGGAGCTTTTACCGCCGGCGATGATGAATGCATTGACTTCCTGCACCACAAATTTTTATCACACGCAGCCCACAAACGTGAGACTTATCTCTAAATCGGCGAAGAAGCGGTTCCGCATTGCGTGTGTTACCATTTTTGCGATTTCCACCCTCGAGAAGGCCTTGTAACCCCATATGGAACTAAGACGGCGAATCATCTTTGCCGCGTTACTGCTGGCCATTCTCACTTCCATCAGTGTGCTCGGCTATATGTTGCTGGGCGGACACGACGTTACGTTCCTGCAGGCCGTTTATATGGCGGTCATCACGCTTGCAGGCGTCGGCTATGGGGAGATCGTTGATACTAGCCACCACCCTGTACTGCGGGTGTTCAACATATTCGTGGTCTTGTTCGGCGTGATGATCACGGCGTACGTGTTTTCGTCCGTCACCGCCTTTTTGGTCGAAGGCGATTATTCCAATATGTTTCGGAGACGCAAAATGCTGAACCGGATCAAGCTATTAAAAAATCATTACATTGTGTGCGGACTCGGCGACACCGGCCGCCACGCCATTGCCGAATTGCATAAAACCAATACGCCGTTCGTGCTGATCGAGCACCAGGAAGACAGCATCAAGCGTTTTCGCGAACAACAAGCCGGCGCAATGGATGACATGCTCTATATTATTGGCGACGCGACAGACGAAGAAGTCTTGGAGACCGCGGGTGTGGACAAGGCAGTTGGGCTGCTGACAACATTGCCTCAGGATAAAGAGAACCTTGTGGTCATTGTGCTGGTTCGGCAGAAGAACCAGACCATCCGCATCGTGTCACGCTGCACCGACCTCAAATATTCAGAGCGCATGATGAAGGCGGGGGCAAACTCCGTGGTATCGCCGAACCATATCGGTGGATTGCGGCTAGCCAGCGAGGTGCTGCGTCCGCATGTGGTGGGATTCCTCGACCTGATGTTGAAAGAGCAATCACGGACGTTGAGGATTGAGGAGATCGAGGTGCCCACGGGCTCGCCGTGGATCGGAAAAACCTTGGGCGAGTTGGGCTTGCGAACCAAATTCAATCTGTTGCCCATGGCCGTGAAACATGCGCCGCAGGCCAGCCAAAGTCTGTGGGTGAATCCGCCCGATTCGATTTCTATGAAAGAAGGGCTGGTCATCATCGTTCTAGGGGATATGACAGACCTGAAACGGGCGCGGCAAGAGAGTGAAAGTAAAGCATCAATTTTCGCGTCTAAGTAATTGAACACAAATTGGTTCACTTTTTTATTAATGTGTCTGTATCGATAAGCAGCAACTTGCATCTAACAGAAACAAACCACTATCTTTTGTGTTTTTACTCGGAGTCCTGAAAGAGGAGTGTTTATGTCTCGTATCAGAGTGATGCAGTCGTTCTTAGTCACGGTAGCAGTGGCGATGCTTTTGGTGGCCGGCTGCAACAAGACGGCCGCTCCGCGGACGGACAGCCAAGTCGCGGCTGACATTCAGAATAAGATCAATTCCGACGCCAATCTGCCTAATAAACAGATTAACGTGGGCAGCGCGAACGGCGTGGTTACGCTGAGCGGTACGGTGGGCTCAGAGAGCGAGCGACTGGCCGCAGCCAATGATGCTTCCGGCATTGATGGCGTAAAAACCGTGGTGAACAACCTTGTGGTGGCTCCGGCGGCGAATGATATGGCCGCAAATGAGCCCGCTCCGGAACCGACTCATCACAAGGCAACGGCTACGCGCGGCAATAAAGTTCATACCGCTCCGATGAAGAGCGAGCCCGCTCCGGTTGACAATACGCCGGCGCCTGCGACTCAGGCTGCGCAGCCGGCGTACGTGCCGCCTTCACCGCCGCCGATCGTGGACGTGACGGTGCCGCCGGGCACGATCATCAGCGTGCGCACGATCGAACCGCTGGATTCTGAGCGTTCCCAGGTGGGAGATGTTTTCAACGCGACGCTCGATAGTCCGATTGAAGTGGACGGTAAAGTTGTGATCCCGGAGCACGCGGATGTAGAAGGACGCGTGGCGGACGTGAAGAGTTCCACGCACTACGCGGGCGCCTCAATGCTGGGACTGCAGTTGACCAAGATCAGTTATGGTGGCAAGGCCTATCGCATCATCACTGACCAGTGGAGCAAGCAGGGCGCAGCGCGCGGCAAGAACACCGCGGAAAAAGTTGGCGGAGGCGCGGCAGTTGGCGCGATCATTGGCGCGATCGCCGGCGGCGGCAAAGGTGCTGCCATCGGCGCCGGCGTTGGCGGTGGCGTCGGAGCCGGTGCGAACACAATCACTAAGGGACAGAAAGTGACGGTTAATCCCGAGACCGTGCTGCAGTTCACGCTGCGCAGTCCGGTGACTGTGACGCCCTCTTCTAACTATCGTAGAGGCGGTCGGAACATCAGTAATAATGGTGACAATAACAACCAGTAGCTTGAGGGGTTCTAAGGGACGCAGCCTAGTGCTGCGTCCTTTTGTTTTTGGAGGTTCGGCAAGGTTGCAGGTCAACGAAGGTCGGACTCGCGAGTCTAAAATGCTAGACTCAGTTGTTCTCTCAAAAAGATTGTGCGACTGCTCACGCGCTACGTTCTGAAGGAAGTGACTGCGCACGCCGCCTTGGGCGCGGCTGTGTTCACGTTCGTCATTTTCATGAAGAACCTGGGCGCGATCCTAGAACTGATCGTGCGCAACAGCGCTCCGCTGCCGAGCGTCGCTGAGCTTTTCTTCCTTACGCTTCCCACTGCATTCATCTACACATTACCGATGGCGGTACTGGTCGGGATATTGATCGGGCTAAGCCGGCTGGCTTCTGACAGTGAAGTCACTGCGATGCGCGCGGCCGGGGTGGGCGCGATGTCCTTCGTGAACATGATCTCGATCTTCGCCGTGGCAATATGGCTGTTGTCATTGCTGAACAGCGTGGTGATCGCGCCGAGGTCGGCTGCGGCTTTAATGCGCTTGCAGAATTCGCTGAAAACTTCAACAGCTTCGGCCGCAGTGCAACCGCGCGTCTTCTATGAGAATTTCCCGAATTTTGTTTTGTACGTGCAGGATGTGAAGGCTTCGAGTCGCGCGAGTGTTTGGAGCAACGTGTTTCTTGCGGATATCCGCAATCCGGCAGCCCCAGTGATTACGCTGGCAGAGCGCGCGACTGTTATGAATGAGGACGCGAACACCCTGCGTCTGCATTTGGTGAATGGCTCGCGGCATGAGACGAATCCCAAAGCTCCAGGCGAATACAACATCAGCACGTTCGCGGAGACAGATATTCCCATCGAGTTGCCGTCAGCAGATGCGAACAAGCCGCGGGAGACGCCGGTGGCGGAGTTGTTGACGACGGAGTTGCTGAGTCGTTCGAACGGAGCGGACCCGGCGCGCGATCGCTGGTACATGACTGAGTTTCATCGGCGGCTGGCATTGCCCACGGCGTGTTTAGTGCTGGCGCTGATCGGGATACCGTTGGGATTGTCGTCAAAAAAAGGCGGCAAATCTACCGGCTTCGTACTGACCATCGTTCTGGTGTTCATCTACTACTTCTTGTTGGCCATGGGAGTAGCGCTTTCGCGTCAGGGTAAATTGCCGGCTGCAGCGGGAGTGTGGATCGCGAACATTGTGTTTGCTATCACCGGAGTTTTTCTTTTGCGGCTCGTGGACCGGTCTTCCCTCGACATCGGCATGGCAGTGACCTGGGTTCAAGGCGTAGCGGCGAAGGTGTTCAGAACGGCTGACGAAGAGGTTGTGGATGAACGCCGTGCGGCGATACGGGTATCGCGCGCGGCCAGTTCGAATCCGAACCGCTTCCCGCTGATCCTCGACAATTACATCCTTCGGACATTCCTGGGATATCTCGGAATGGTGCTGGCGTCGTTTATCGTTCTGACGCTGATCTTTACCTTCTTCGAGTTGCTTGGCGACATCATCAAAAACCATATTCCGCTCTCGATGGTGGGCGAGTATCTGCTGAATCTCACGCCGTCCATGATCTATGTCATGACGCCACTGAGCGTATTGATCGCAGTGCTAGTAACGTTCGGATTGATGAACCGCTCGAACGAACTTACCGCTATGAAGGCGACGGGCATCAGTATCTATCGGGCGATTGTGCCGGTGCTCGTTGTGGCGAGCCTAGTGTCATTGGGGCTTTATTTGTTCGACGCCTATTACCTGCCGGAGGCGAACACGCGGCAAGAGGCGATTCGCAACAACATCAAAGGGCGTCCTGCGCAGACGTTTTTGCGTCCCGACCGCAAGTGGATCTTCGGCGAAAAGAATGAAATCTACTACTACCAGCACTTTGACGCCGACTCTAATGAGTTTGCCAATCTTTCTGCGTTTGAGTTGGATCCCGCGACTTTCCAGATCACGAAGCGCATTTATGCGAACCATGCGCACTGGGAGAATGACCTGAAGGGCTGGGTCTACGAACAAGGGTGGGAACGCGACATCGCGACCGACGCGGTGACGCAATACCGGAGATTTGCGGTGACCACTTTTCCTGACCTGAGCGAACCGCCAACGTACTTCAAAAAGGAAGTGAAGCAGTCGCAAGAGATGAATTATTCGGAACTGCAGTCCTACATCTCAGAACTGCAGCAGAGCGGATTCGATGTCGTGCGCTTGCGCGTACAGTTGCAAAAGAAATTGGCTTATCCGGCGATCGCATTGGTGATGGCGATACTCGCGGTGCCCTTTTCATTGATGGCTGGGCGGCGCGGGGCGTTGACTGGCGTCGCGACGGCATTGGGCATCGCTATCGTTTATCTTGTGGCTGCTAATTTCTTTGAGGCACTAGGCAATGTGAATGAACTTCCCGCAGCGCTGGCCGCGTGGGCACCTGATCTGCTCTTTGGGCTGGCCGGCGGATACCTCATCCTCAAAGTTCCCACGTAGCCAACGCAAAAGTGTGTGACCTGAGCGGCTCGGATATCATCTTATCTGGCACATGCTCACCCGACTTAAGCCGCTCTTCCCTTATCTCTGGCGATATCGCCGGGCGTTTTTGGTCGGCGGCATTTCTTTGCTGCTGACCAATGGGATATGGGTCATCTTTCCCCAGGTGATCCGGCGGGCAGTCGATGACCTGTATCACGGGGTGACACGCGAAAAGCTACTGACTTATTCCCTGCTGATCCTTGGGATCGCGCTTAGCAAAGGCATCTTCCAATTCCTGACGCGGTGGGTTTTGATCGGGATCTCGCGCGATGTTGAGTTCGATCTGCGCAATGACCTGTTCAAGCATCTTGAGTCACTCTCTTACGAATATTACCAGCGCACCCGCGTTGGCGACATCATGGCGCGTACCACCAACGATCTGAACGCCGTGCGCATGATGTTGGGGCCAGCGATCATGTACTCCGCGAACACTATTGTGTTCACGGCGGGGTCGCTGATCTTCATGTGGGGAATCAGCCACAAGCTCACGCTGTATGCGTTCGTGCCCCTGCCTGCGGTGAGCATACTCATCCAATATTTTGGAAAGCGCATTCACGAGCGTTTTGAAAAGATTCAGGCCACGTTCTCAGATATTTCTGCGCGGGCGCAGGAGAACTTTTCCGGCGCCCGCGTCATCCGCGCTTACGTACAAGAAAAAGCTGAAGCCGAGAATTTTGCGCGCTCCAATCGCGAGTACATCAATCGTAGCCTCAAGCTGGTGCAACTGATGGGCATGCTGTGGCCTACGCTGCAGACTATGCTGGGATTCGCGGTTGTGTTGGTTCTGTGGCTGGGCGGGCGCGAGGTATTGCTAGGACGCATCTCTGTCGGCGATTTTGTTGCGTTCAATATGTACATGGTGCAGCTCACGTGGCCCATCATCGCATTGGGGTGGGTAATAAATATCTATCAGCGCGGCACGGCTTCGATGGGACGCATCAACGAGATCATTCTGGAGCAGCCGGCGGTTGCTGACAACGATGTCGCCAGGGATCTGGTGGGCCGTGAGACCACGTTGCGCGGTGAAGTCGAATTTCGCAATCTAAGTTTTTCGTTTCCTGGAAGTTCGAAGTCGGTGCTGCGACATATCAATCTAAAGATCCCTGCGGGCTCGAGTCTGGCCATTGTGGGGCCGACCGGTTCGGGCAAGACTACGCTGGTCAATCTTATTCCGCGTGTTTATGACGCTGCGCATGACGGACAGGTACTGATCGATGGACGCCCTATCAAGAATTACCCATTGGCGGTGCTGAGAAGAAATATAGGCTTCGTACCGCAAGAGACGTTCCTTTTCAGCGAAACGATTCGCGAGAACATTGCGTTTGGCGTTGAGCACGCTTCTATCGAAGCTGTACGTGCAGCGGCGGCGGGAGCTAGCATTGCCAAGGATATAGAAGGACTTCCCGAGCAATATGACACCGTAGTCGGCGAGCGCGGGATCACGCTCAGCGGCGGACAGAAACAGCGCACCGCGATCGCGCGCGCGATGATCCGTGACCCGCGCATTCTGGTGCTCGATGATGCTCTTTCCAGTGTAGATACCCATACAGAAGACAAGATACTGAGTCATTTGCGCGAAGTAATGCATGGTCGTACGACAATTCTTATCTCGCATCGTGTCTCCACAGTGCGCAATGCGGACCGCATCGCTGTGCTGCATGATGGAGAGATCGTGGAATATGGCACCCACGAACAGCTCATCGAGCGCAATGGCTATTACACCGACCTATACAACAAACAATTACTGGAAGAAGAGCTGGCGCGCGTATGAACCGTGTGGTGATGCAGGAGTTGCTGGATACGGACTCGTGCAGGCCCGATGAAGTGGAAGAATCATTAGCCGACCTGCGGTTCATTAACAAAGCATTCGGCGGCGTTTCAACGACAACGAAGCTGCTGCGGAAAGTAGTTAGTAAAACCGGGCTGCGGCAAATCTCTTTCCTTGATGTAGCGGGAGCGAGCGGCGATGTGGCGGCGGGGGCGGCGAAGGAGTTGGCGAAGAGCGGACTCGCTCTGTCGCCAACCATCATGGACCGCGCGTTCGATCACCTGGCGGCTTCTAACCAAGGCGTTGCGATTGCTGGAAACGCCCTGCAACTTCCCTTCAAAGATGGGTCATTTGATGTGGTGGGATGTGCGCTATTTGCGCACCATCTTGAACCTAACCAGATCGTGAAGTTCGTGAATGAGGCCCTGCGCGTATGCCGGCATGCGTGCATCATCAATGACCTACGGCGCAGCAGGCTACATCTGTTGAGCGTACTTGCGGGCCGAGCGCTGTATCGCAGTCCCATCACTTCGCATGATTCCGCTGCGTCAGTGAAACGCGCCTACACTCGTCGTGAGTTGGAGCACACGCTGGGGCTCACCTCGGCGGCGTCAATCGATATCAGTAGTCATTACCTTTTTCGTATGGGAGCCATTGCTTGGAAGAAGCGCGCCCAATAGAGAGATTCGATCTCGCCGTCGTCGGCGGCGGACCGGCGGGAACGTCGGCTGCGATCACCGCAGCGCGTGCTGGACATTCGGTGGTCTTGCTCGAGCGTGGGAAGTTTCCGCGGCAGAAAGTTTGCGGGGAATTTATCTCATCAGAGGCGGTCGGGCTTGTGAAAGAACTGGGCGGTGACTCTGCCCGGTTGATGCAACAGCCTCTACGGATAAAACACGCGCGGATCTTTATTGACTGCAAAGTGGTGGAAACTGCAGTTGATCCGCCCGCCAGTAGCATTGCCCGCTTCGTGATGGATGCCGCGCTGTGGCAAGCCGCAAAGGAAGCGGGCGTGACTGCTCTTGAAGCATCTGCTGTTGAAGAAATCAGCGGAGACGGGCCTTTTCGAATCGTTACGAGAGACAGCAGTTATATCGCGCGCTCAGTCATCAACGCTTCGGGGCGCTGGTCGAATGTTAGCTCCGATGGCGGCACTCAATTAAGTCGGCCCAAGTTGGAGGCGAGCGTCGGCCTGAAGCAGCACTTTTGGGAAGTGGACCCTGCGCAATCCGTCAATCTCTACTTCTTTCCTGGCGGCTACTGCGGGGTGCAGCCTATTGGTGAGAACGAAATCAATGCATCGGCGATGGTTCTGCCTGATAGGGCGAGAAGCCTGAAGGCAGTATTCGAGTTGGAACCGAATCTTCGTGCGCGCACTCAGTCATGGCAGCCCACGACTGACTTGGTGACAACATTTCCACTCATCTTTAAAGACCCGCGCCCCGTGCAAGGCAAACGAAACATATTGAATGTGGGTGATGCGGCCGCATTCATCGATCCCTTCGTTGGCGATGGCATCTCGATGGCGCTGCATGGCGGAAGAATCGCCGCAGATTGCCTGGGAGGGTTTTTGTCTGACGAGCGGACGCTGGACGAGGCAGTGGCTCAGTATCGCAGTGTTTATGAAGAACGGCTCCGGCCCGCATTCCGCAATGCGGCGAGGCTGCGCAAGCTGATAGCTTCCCCTTCACTGCGGGGCTTGGCTATGGAATTGTTCAGAGTACCGGCGATATCAAGATTGGCGTTGCGCAGCACGCGAGCGCGTACAGCTTAGGTCTAGCGGACGACCAGTACTTCCCTTACGTTGTCGCGCGCAAGGAAGAACTTGATATTAGAGAATTCGCGGAAGAGGTTCTCGATGTGGCGGTTATTGAAAACGCGCTGCAAGCGGAACTGCGGACCGCGCTGCAGGTCGAGCGAATCTTTGCCGGCGATGTGATAGCGATAGTACGGCGCTTCGGGGCCGGCATCCCGTGTGTGAAAGTAGGCCAACAAGACACCCCCAGGTTTCATCACGGTCGCGAGCCGTGCTACGGCGGCTTTGACCAGCGACTCGTGGAGGTAGTCGGGAATGTCCCAGGCGAGAACGGCGTCAAACTGCTCCCCTTGATATTTGAGGTTTTCGCTGAGGAAGCTTTCTATGTTGACGCTTGAACTACCATCTTCATTCTTTGACTGATACTTCGGATCGAACGAGCACAGCAGAGCGTCTTCGTTATAGATCCTGTGCCCCATACCGGTGAGCAGCGCGATGTTCTGCGGCGAAGTAGGACCGAGGTCGAGGATGCAAAGGTTCTCGCGACCGGCTATCACTTTGGTGAATTCAGCCAAGCCGCTAGAGTGGCGCTTTGCGCGCGCTTCTTTGCCGGTTGCTTGCTGCGCGTCGCCGGGTGCTGCTGTCTCGCCGCGAAATAGTCTGAACAAGTTTTGCGTGACCGATGCCATTCGCTTGCCGCTCCTTCAACTGCTACCCCTAGCGGCAGCGGGATCCGTTCTAGTATTTTTTCTCTTCTGCAAAAGAAACTTGCGGCGTAGCGCTAGGCTCAAAGCTGGCTGCGGCTGCGAAGGCTTTCGGAGTTTCCTTCACTACCGAAGTCGCCACGGTGGAAGCGGCCGGCTTGCTTTCCTTCTTGATATCGATAGCACCCTTAAAGTATGCGCCGTCTTCGATCACGATACGTTGCGTAGAGATATCACCGGTGAGCACCGCGGAGCGTTTTAACTCAACGCGATCTGTGCCGTAGACGTTTCCATCTACCTTGCCGTGGATGACTACATCTTTCGCATGAACGTTGGCGCGGATGCGTCCGTGCGGCCCAATGGTGAGATTGTGGTCAGCCAGGTCGATGCTGCCCTCTACCTCGCCGTCAAGAAAAAGATCTTCACTGCCGGACAATTCGCCTTTAATGATGACTGACTTGCCGATGTTCGCAACGTCGGCTGCGCGGAAATTGTCTGGCTGCTTGAACGGTTCCATGGGGCGAATCTCCTTTTTCGGTTCGAATGACGGCACGGTCGGCTGCGCCGGTGCGGTTCTCTCTTCGGGCTTCCCTGACTTCCACATAAACTTTCTCCAACGGCGAACTATGTATTTTGGAATGCCGCGAGCGAGTGGTGGAAAACCTCGCAAACCGCCAATCCATAATGGGTTACGGTGAATATACTCAACTGGCACTCAACCTGCAATCAGGTTTTGACAGGAATATGCAAAATATTTCTCACCCGTGCCGAATTGCACAATCAGCGATGCAAGTTGCGGAAGGTAGAATGAGCGCATGATCGACGTACATTGCCACCTGCTGCCGAAGGTGGACGACGGATCTAAATCGTGGGAGATGTCACTGGAGATGTGCGAGGTGGCGAAACGCGATGGCGTTACGCACATTGTGTGTACGCCGCACGCGAATGATGAGTACAGGTATGACCGCGCGTCCCACGCGAAGACCTTGGCAGAGTTGCAAGAGAAAATTGGCAATGGACTCAAGTTAAGCTTGGGATGCGACTTCCATTTTTCTTTTGACAATATTCAGGCGGCGATCGCCGACCCAAAGGATTTTCTCATCGGGGAAGGCGATTACCTGCTGGTCGAACTGAGCGATTTCGCCTTGTCACCAGCGGTCTTTACGGCTATTGAGAAATTAGTGGCAATGGGGGTGCATCCGATCCTCACTCATCCAGAACGCAACATGATGCTGCAACGACACGCGAACGATGTGTTGCGATTCGCACAAAAGGGTTGCGCCATCCAGATAACAGCGAATTCGCTCACTGGACACTGGGGCGAAGGCCCGCGAAAGATGTGCCATTGGCTGCTGGAGCAGAAGGCGGTACACATCATAGCTTCCGATGCACATGACCCGAAATTTCGGCCGCCGGTGATGTCTCAGGCTCGTGAGATCGTGGCGCGAACATACGGCAACGAAGTGGCCGAAGCATGTACGCAGGGAAATCCCGCGGCGGTTGTCTCCGGCGAACCCCTTCCTTGGTTCACCGCCCGGCGGGCATAGGTGAAAACACTGGTTCTCCCTAGCAGTTATTAGCATTCCCAACTGTGGATAAATGGGATATATAGAGAGTCGCCATAACTACGACTATGCTCGTTTTGGGAGAGAACCATGGGCCAAAAGCCCAAGACCGGCAGTAAGACGAATTCCACGACAAAGAATCTGAAGAACACGCCGGCACCCAAGGCCGAAGCGCAATCCCATTCCCGCGCGACGAGCGGAGGCGCCGCAACGGCAGCGACACAGGCGCGCGAGATTTCGGCTCACGCTGATCTGACCATCGACGAATTGCGCGACGCTATTGAGAACGCCAACGACGTGATCTACACGCACGCCCTCGAAGGCGGCCTTCTCTATACAAACACCGCAGCGCAGCGGGTATTTGGATATACAAAAGAAGAGGCCGAGCGGCTGAATGTTCGCGACTTGCTCGCGCCAGACCAGTTGGCCATTGCTAAAGCTTCGACAGCTGCGAAGCTTGCCGGGCAGCCGACGGCAAATCCGTATCTCATCAAAGTAAGGGCTAAGGACGCGCGCGAAGTGACGTTGGAACTGAGCACGCGGCTCATCTACAAGAATGGCTCTCCCGTCGCGGTACAAGGAATTGGACGCGACATCACTGAGCGAAAACTGGCGGAGCGCGCGCTGGCGCAAAGCGAGCAGCTGTTCCGAACGGTGATCGAGAGCTGCTCTGATGTGATCTGCATCCTCGACACCACTGGAAGGATCGAGTATCCCAGTCCCGCAGTCGAAACGAAGTTGGGATTCAAGCCTGAAGAGCTGGTTGGAAGATCTTGCTTCGAGTTTGCTCATCCGGATGATCGCGACTACATGATCACGCGCTTCAAAGAACGATTCACACGTGTACAAGCTTCCCCACCGGTCGAAGTAAGGCTAAAGCACAAGGATGGGAGTTGGATCCCGTTTGAGGCGCTGAGCAATCTCATCGACCATGACGGACAGGTTTCAGGCGTGGTCGTGAGCTGCCGTGATATCAGCGAGCGGCGGCGTTCTGAACATGAGCTGAATGTGTCAGAA
>JAICLA010000068.1 GCA_025927695.1 Terriglobales bacterium
AAAAGTTGCGGCGGGTGACTGCGGGGAGGAAAGAAGAAGTGTTCATGCGGGAGAGGATACTCCTTTTCGAACGCGTGTTGGCGGGTTTGTCGCTGACAAGCGGGAAGGGCTGGAGTGGCGCTTGTTTCTCAGGTTGCGCCATGGAACAGGTGGCCGGATTATCGCTGCACTCTAAATACCGAACCCTTTGTAGTCATCGTGCAATCTGTCTCGCTTACCAGCTTCGGAGCTGCACTTTTGCTAAACCGATAAGATCGCAGCTTCAGGCACACCGGTTCCGCCTGGATAAACTTTGAAAGGTTTGGCCCATTCCTCAACTCCGGCGGATAGAGAAACATCATCGGCAATCTATGTTGCGCTCTTGCCAAACTTTGCTCAGTGACTCTGAAATCGGGAATGGTAAAAGTCTTGTCGCTGGGATTCTGCGCTGCCAAGGTGGCAATGAACATCAAAACTACAATCAGCGGTTTCATTGGGAGGCCCGCCTTTCTGCGTCCGGTAGGTTACTGCTTTCGTGCGTAGAGCGCAATCACTCTTTCGGCGCTTTCTCTGGCGTCGTCAACTTCACCATGTCTGTCACCACCTTCGCCGCACGGATCACTTGCTCATGCGCAGTCTCGATATAGCTTTTGTCCGTCGAGTGGTCAAACATGGTCAAACAATTCATGACAGCCTGCAGAGGGTTGTTAATCTCATGCGCCATGTGATTGATCATCTGGATATCGCGCAATGCCTGGCGTTCTTGCTCGCCGCGCTTCACTTCGCGCAGGTCGCGGAGCATTGCTGAGTAGCCGACGATCTCATTCGGAGGCTCGATCTGCGGCGTCACGCTTACTTCGACTGGTACTTGCTCGCCACTTTTGGTCAGTCTCAGAGCCTCATAGTTCAATGACTGGCCGGTTTGCAGACGTTCCAGATAAACGTTCGCAGTGTTTCGTTGGTCTACCGGCACAATAAGTTCTTGCAGGTTCTTGCCCAGCACCTCTGCCGCGCTGAATCCAAAGAGCATCTCCGCGCCGCGGTTCCAAGTGGTTATCGCCAGCGTCGCGTCCATAGTCACTACCGCATGATGCGACTCGTGCACTACTGCGGCCAGCAACTCTGCCCGTCGCGTAGCCGTTAAAAGTTCGCGTTCGTAGCGGCGACGCTCGCGCGCGTCGAAGACTGTAGTTCGGACGACGAGCGGCTCGCCATCTTCATCCGTCTGCGTGGTGGAGTTGATCAACACAGGCAGCGTGCCGCCATTCTTGCAAGTGAGGTCCAGTGCGACCTCTTTTATGTAGCCTTGCATGCGCAGCAGCGGAGCAAAATGTGTCTCGTAAAAGATGGCGGCGGGTTTGGTGAAAAGCTCCTGCAAGCGACGCGGCGGCGCGAGTTCGGCGCGCTCGTAACCTGTCCAATCGAGAAAAGTCTGGTTGGCTCGAAGGATGGTGCCATCAGGCTTGGAGAACAGATAACCGCATGGGGCCGCCTCGAAAAGTTCCCAGACAGTCTCCAGCCCGATGCTGCTATCCACGGCCATGGGCGGCACTCTCGCTCGATCGATGCTGGCCGAGGAATGACTGGATCGCCGCAACCGTCTCTTCCGGCGCGCTGAGGTTAGGGCAGTGTCCCGTTGCTTTCATGTAGACGATCTCGCTGTTCGCGATCTCGCGGTGCACGAATTCTCCCACACACGTGGGAGCAATGATGTCTTCAGAACACTGCAGCACCAGCGTAGGGATATGTATCTTTGCCAGGTCTGCGCGGTTGTCAGACAAGAAAGTAACGCGCGCGAAGAACTTGCCGATCGCAGGATCGGTCTGGCAGAAACTGTTTTCCAGTTCCTTCGCCAACTCCGGACGGTCCTTGTTGCCCATGATCGCCGGGGTGATGGCCGCAGCCCAGCCCAGGTAGTTGCTGTCCACCATTTCGAGCAGGCCTTCAATTTCCTTGCGCTCAAATCCTCCGACGTATGCGCCATCATTCACGTATCGCGGCGAAGGGCCAACCAAAACCAGGCTGTGAAACAAGTCCGGACGCTGGACAGCAGCCAGCACCCCGATCATGGAACTGACCGAGTGCCCGACGAACGTAACGTCGCGGAGATTAAGCTCGTCGCAGATCTCGATCACATCCTGCGCGTATCCGGCGAGAGTGTTGTATTTGGTCTTGCTGAAGGCAGAGAGGTCTGACTTTCCCGCACCTACGTGGTCAAAAAGTACGACCTTATAGTCGACTTCGAACGCGGGCGCAACAAAACGCCACATATTCTGGTCGCATCCGTACCCATGAGAGAAGAGAATAGGACGCGTTCCACGGCCTGAGATTTTCACGTTATTGCGTTGCGCCACAGACATACAACACCTTGGGGAAGGGCGAGTGCCCTTGGGGTTAGAAGATCAGCGAAGCCCGGTTGAGACTGCCTGCTCGTGTGCGTGATAGCTGCTGCGCACCAGCGGACCACTCTCCACATGTTTGAAGCCCATTTTCATAGCTTCATTCTTCAAATAGCGAAACTCTTCCGGCGTGTAGTAACGCGTCATGGGCAGATGGTCCTTGGATGGACGCAGGTATTGCCCGATGGTCAGAATGTCGACGCCACGCCCAGCCAGGTCAAAGAAGACTTCCAGCAGCTCGTTCGTCTCTTCGCCGATGCCCACCATCACGCCCGTTTTGCTCACCATGCCGGGCGCGAACTTCTTCACGTTGCTCAGTAGGTCAAGCGTGCGCTTGTAGCGCGCTCCGGAACGAACTGCACGATAGAGCCGCGGCACCGTCTCAGTATTGTGATTCAGAACTTCGGGCTTGGCGTCGAGCACGATCTTCAGCGCATCTTCGCGGCCTTGAAAGTCAGGGATAAGCACTTCGACCTGGCAATCCGGCGTGAGCTCGCGTACAACGCGGATCGTCTCGGCAAAAATCTTCGCCGCGCCGATGTTGTCGTCGTCGCGATTCACGCTGGTGATGACAGCATGTTTCAGTCTTAGCGTAGCCACAGCCTCCGCCACGCGGCGCGGCTCGTCATAATCGAGCGGCAGCGGAGCGCCTTTGGGCACAGCACAGAATCCGCAACGCCGCGTACACAAGTTGCCTAGCAACATGAACGTGGCCGTGCCATGGTTCCAGCATTCGCCAATGTTCGGGCATTGCGCCGATTCACAAACCGTATGCAGCTCCAGCGTGCGCGCCAGCTTTTTCAGCTCGTGATAGTTCTCGCCCATGGGTGCGCGCGCTTTAAGCCACTCTGGCTTAGGTCCGCGGACCTTGGGCGCAAGGTCGATCTGCACGAGTTGGTTCGGAGTCGCCATTAGGACTCTCTATTTTAACAGCGATACGCGCAAGGCTTACATCCCGTGGGGCGGCGGGCGTGTCCAATCCAGAGTAGATGAGCGGCAAGAAAAGGACCTTCTGGCAGCGGCACGGGCTGAGCATTGTTACGAGTTGCGTGCTGCTGCTTTGGACTCTGCTTTACCTTTGGGCTGACCCCGGGAAGCACTGGGGCGCGTTCTTCGGCAACGCCATCGCCGACTGGACCGGAATGCTGGTCATGATCCTGGCCACCAAGTACCTGCATGAGGTGGGCTCAGCCGAGAGTAAGAGCGTTAAGCGACCTGCGTTTGTACCAAAGTCTGTTCACGAATTCCTGCATGAACATTCCTTGGTCATTTTCATAGTCATGACCGGCGCGGTGTGGATCACGATGTTCGCGAAGATGCAGCCGTCGTCGAAATGGGGACAAGTGGTGGGTAATATCGTCTCGGAATGGACGCAGGTGCTCGGCGTGGTCGTGCTGACGAAGGGGTTAGTGGAAGTCGGCTCTAAAGAGAGTAAGTAGTCGGTTCCCGGTATTTGGTTGTGGGTAAAGGCGAAACTTGATCTCTCAGTTGAATAGTGAATGTCTTTACCGACAACCGAATACCGACAACTGAAAACCTACTGCGTCTTCAGGTAAGCAATGATCGAATCGATCTGGGAATCATCCAACACTTGTCCGAATGCCGGCATCGACCTACGGCCATATTGCAGAACATTCTTTACGCGCTCGTCATTGGCAGGCGCGCCGCTGGGCAGGAATTTCTTGTCGAATACGCCTTCCAAGTTGGGACCTTGCGTAGCCAGGCCGCTATCGGCGGCGTGACACTTCTTGCAGTTGGAAGCGAAGAGTTTTTCTCCACGTTTTTCTTGAGCGTTCAGCGGGCGGCCGAGTTTTTTGTTGTTGTCGCTGCAGCCACAGAACACTGCTACTGCCACTAAGGTCAAAAGCAAATGATCACCACGGAAAAAACGAAAAGGCAGATAAGAGCCGATAGAGCTTTGAAATTTTGGTCGTGGATTCAAACAACGATTATATCGGTCCTCATTCTTCAATTCGTAGGCACACAATAAAAGCTCAAAAAAATCGAAAAGGTTAAGCCTCTTTTGTCTATCTTTCCTTTTTCCCGTGGTAATCCTTTAGCTTTTTCACGGCTTATAATGGCACTCCGCCATGCCAGCGTTCCCCAACGACGAATCCCTCATTCGCATCAAGCGCGCGTATGAAAAGCCTGCGCTCAGCGACGGCGCCCGCGTACTTGTCGAACGCGATTGGCCGCGCGGCCTGGGGCGCGATGCTGCCCGCCTCGATCTCTGGCTGCCCGCGCTGGCACCGTCAGAGACGCTGGTGAAATGGTTCTCGCATCCGGGAATGATGTCTGCCCTGCAGCGCAAATATTTCAACGAATTGAAGACGCCCAAGGCCACCGAAGCGCTGGAACAGGTCTACGAATATCTATTGCGCGAGAAGCCGGTGACGCTTCTCTACGGCGGCGACAACGCCGAACTAAACGGTGCAGTGCTGCTCAAGAATCTGCTCGAGGGGCATCGCATGCCGCCCAACAGTACCGGTCCGGCGAAGGCCGCGGCCGCTGGCGGACGCGTAGCAGCTCGTGCCGCTCGCAGGCCGCGCCGATGATACTGCGCGCCATTGAAGAACTGCCCATCAAGGCGGAAGCAAAGCCGCGGCCTGTCTGGGACGTACTCTTCGAACACCAATCCAAGCTCAATGGCGCGAAAGAATGCTGGCTCATCACGCAGCCCTCGCACTCCGCGTTATCGGGTGAGATCGCCGCGAACCTGTTGCCAGAAGTCTTCGGCAAATTTGACGAAGGTACCATCCGTGCCATCGCACTCCATGACGCCGGATGGAGCGCATTCGATTCAGAACTCATCCGTGCTTCCCGCGAACCGAAGAATAAAACGAAGGTCGCCACATCATTCATGGGGACACCTCCGAAAGAAGCTACTTCGGCGTGGACCGGTTCAGTCGAAACCGCGCTCAAAGCCAGCCTTCTCGGCGGCCTCCTGGTGAGTGAACACTTCCGCAGCATCGCCGAATCTCAAGTCAAAGAGAACCCTGACAAAGCCAAAGACATGGCCGCCTTCGCCCGGCAAGAAGAAACGCGACAGAAGACGCTCCGCCCCAAGCTCGGGTTCGCCCCTGACGAGGTAGAACGTCTTGTAGACGGCCTGCGGTTCTGTGACCTCGTCTCGCTTTATTTGTGTATGGGAATCACCCGACCAGTCGAATTGCCCCAACAATTTCAACAACATAGCTTCACGTTGCGAGCCAGTGCTGAAGGCATATACCAACTCATACCATCCCCCTTCGGCCACGAACAGACCTATTCCTTTGCCGCTCTGCGCCATCCGCGAACCAAAGAAGTATCGAGTGCCACATTTTTGTGCAAAATCACCGGATGAAAGCGTCTAATGGGTAGTAACCTTCTAGGTGGTTACTTTAGATTGTTGGTTCGGGTCGTTTCGCTTGTTGTAAGAAATGCGGCGTGATGCAATGAGGGATGGCCCCATTCGCCACAGAAAGCGTGTTGAGCCTTATGCCGGAAACGGACGAGAAGAAGAAGGAACCCACTCCGTCCAAATATCTCCAGGATTATCTGGAGACTCTCGTGGCTGCGCGCGCGTTCCAAGGCTCGAACCTGCGCAACTGGAGCTTGATCCAGTGCTACGCCGAACTGCAATTTAAGTTGAACGGGGGCACTAAGTGTCCGGTATGCCGCGCGCACGTACGCCACATCATTCCGGTACGCGCTGAAAAGCCGGACGGCACAGCGAAAGAATTCCCCTGCCTGTGCACGCGCTGCTTTGAAGCCGAGCGCGCCACTTCAAAAGTCATCATCATGAAGATGGGCGACGCCGCGGTCAGTTATTTCCCGCGCGATTACGGCGCGACCTCTTATCACGGCAAGACCGCGAACGAGATCTCCAAGCAGGCGAAGAACAAGTAGTAGCTATGGCTTCGCAGCTTGCGGAGCGGCACTCCCCGTATCGTTCACCACAGCTTCCAATATCTGGTCCATGATCTTCGTCGCGCCGCCTCGGTGACTGTTCACCAAAATAGAAAATGCCATGCGTTCGCCGCTCAACGTTTGTATGTAGCCGCTAAGTGCGCTCACATGCGCCAGCGATCCCGTCTTGGCCCATACATGATCTTGCGCCACCGTGCCCTTCATGCGATTCGATAACGATCCATCTTCACCGGCCACGGGCAGCGCAGATTGAAATGCGCTGCGCCATCCCGACGGGAAGTCAGCGTACTGCAGCAGCTTCACGATGGCCCGCGGCGAAACAAGATTCTGCCGCGAAAGGCCAGACCCGTCAGAGAACGTGTACTCCTCGGGCGCGATGCCGATCTCAGTCAAGAATCCTTTGATCACCGCTTCAGAAGCTTCGACCGTAGGCTGCGCGCCTTTCGCTGCGCCAAGTTGTCGGAATGCGAGTTCAGCATGCAGGTTCTGGCTGACCTTGTCAGTCACGCGGACATCGTCCGCCAAGGTCTGCGATTGATGGCTGGCCAGCACCATGCGCGGAGGTGCTGCTGCGGATTTCGGAGTGTCGATCGGTTCAGCGCCTCCACCGGGCTTCGGCGCGGTAGAGAGTTGCGCGGACTGCACTGCCGTATCAGGCGGCAGCGACGGCAGGCTTGCCAGCAACGTGTGCGCTGAGTGGTCTTTGCCTTTAATGGTGATTCCGCGCTTTTCCAGCATCGCCCGAAAGGCTTTCGCTGCAAAGTCCGCGGGATCATTAATGGCCAGCGCTTCGTTGTCACCTTGGTCGTCCAGCGGAATCGTTCCCCAGAGCGTCACTGTGCGCGAGCCCACTTGGCGGTCCATGGAAATGTTACGTTTCGTGCCGGCGGCGGCGGTAGTCAGCCGATTGTCCACATCGTAGTAGGCAACATCCGGCTCGAACTCGATCTTTGCCTTATCGCCGACAGCCGCGCCCGGCGTCAGTTTCATGAACACCACATTGTCATTGATGGTCAGCGCGGAAACGGGCGCACCGTAATCCCAGAGCAGGTCATCTTGTGACCATCCATCGCCGAAGCGCTCATAGGCAAAGTATGAATCATCGCCGATCACATCACCATCGATCTGCTTCACGCCTTTCGCTGCGACCTGATCAGCAAGGTCTTCCAGCAACTTGAGTGAAGGAGTTGTGCGCTCGGTCTTGCGGTTGTAGGGAAGCACGCGGCCGGAAAGGTTCGGGTCACCGCGCCCTACAAGGAGTAGGTCGCCATGCAGCTTGCCAGATTTATCCAGCGTTCCAGCCGTCTCAACCGTGGTCGTCTCGCGATAATCGGGGCCAAGCAAAGCCAGCGCCGTGATCGTCGTGAAGAGCTTGGTGTTCGATGCGGGCGTGAACAGCTTGTCAGGATTCTGTTCAAACACCGTCTGTCCGTTGGCCAGCGAGATGATCTGAATGCCCCAGAACGCGCGTGCAGCTTCGGGTTGCGCCAGTAACTCGTTGATCTTCGTAGCGACATGTGCATAGTGAGCTTTGCGTTGCGCGTCTGAAAGCGAACTCGTGGTAGCGGAGGGCACGGGCAGCGGCAGCAGGTTTTGTGCGGGCGGTGTAGCGGCGGGTGCAGCGTTTTGCGCTAACGCAGAGACAGCGAGCAGAAATATAAGTGCCAATAAAATGCGGTGCTTCATGCGCGAATGATAACCCCATCCAAGTAGCTCCTCAAATGTTTTCCTTTGCGTCTCTCAGCGTCCTCTGCGGTTAAACTTGTTCTCGCATGCGCCCGCGCTTCCAATGGCAGCTCGCCACCCGAAGACTAGAACTCGGCCCGCGCACGCTCGTAATGGGCGTAGTCAACGTCACGCCAGATTCTTTTTCTGACGGTGGCGAGTTCCTCGAGAAAAGCAAAGCCACCGAGCACGCGCTCCGTCTACTCGAAGAAGGCGCGGACATCATCGACATTGGCGGGGAATCCACCCGCCCCGGCAAAAAAGAGCGCGTCACGCCGCAGATGGAAGCCGACCGGGTGCTGCCAGTGATCGAAGCCGTGCGCAGAGCTTCGCCGCAAGCCATCATTTCCGTGGACACTTACCGCGCCGCCACCGCCAAGTGGTGCGTGGACGCCGGCGCAGAGATCGTGAATGACGTCTCTGGCCTGCGCTGGGACGCAGCCATGGCCCCTGCGCTGGCCAAGATGAAATGCGGTGTTGTTCTCATGCACATGCGCGGACGTCCCGAAGAATGGCGTAACCTGCCGCCGCTTCCGAATCCGACTCCGCTAGTAAAGAAGGAATTAGGCGAGATCGCTGCGACTGCCCTGAATGCCGGTGTCGGTATCGACCGCATCGTGCTCGACCCCGGTTTCGGTTTCGGCAAATCGTTCGATGAGAACTATCCACTGCTGGCAAAGTTCGACGAACTGCATGCACTGGAGTTCCCGCTGCTGAGCGGCACCTCGCGGAAATCTTTTATTGGACGGAGTCTGGCACGCAACGGTGAAGATGCTTCCGCCGATGCCCGCCTAATCGGCTCAGTTGCCGCAGCGGTCGCGTCAGTGATGAAAGGCGCACACATCGTGCGCGTGCATGATGTGAAAGAAACGGTTGAAGCGGTGAGGATTGCGGATGCGATCGTGGGATCTGGCTAAACCGCCGCTTCCCTCGCCGCGAACTGCCGCTGATACAAGTCCGCATACAATCCCGAAACTTCCATCAATTCCGCGTGCGTCCCACGCTGCACAATGCGCCCATCGTCTATCACTAGTATCTGGTCGGCCTGCTGAATCGTGGACAACCGATGCGCGATCACGATCGACGTCCTTCCCGCGAGCGCCTTTTCAAACGCTTTCTGGATCGCCGCTTCAGATTCGGAATCAAGGTGTGCCGTCGCTTCGTCCAGAATGACGATGTCCGGGGCTTTAAGCAAGAGACGCGCAATCGCCAGCCGTTGCTTCTCGCCGCCAGAGAAACGATACCCGCGCTCGCCAACCAACGTGTCCAATCCCTGCGGAAGACCGGAAACAAGCGGTAGGATCTGCGCATCTTCCAGCGCCCTGTTGATCTCGGCTTCCGTCGCGTCTGGCTTGGCATAAAGCAGGTTGGCACGGATGGTGTCATGGAACAGGTGCGCGTCTTGCGGTACCACGCCGATGCGGGCGTGCAGCGAATCAAGTTTCGCATCCCGTACATCCACGCCGTTCAGTTTTATCGAGCCACCTTGCACGTCATAAAGTCGCGGCACAAGATGCGTGATGGTGGTCTTCCCCGCACCAGATGGCCCCACCAGCGCCACCAACTCGCCTGGCTGCGCGGTGAACGTGATGTCTTGCAACACGGCCTTTTCAGCAGCAGGCTTTTCCGGAATCGCAACCGACTCCAGCGAAGCCAGCGAAACTTCCTTCGCCGAGGGGTACTTGAACGCCACGTGATCGAACACGATGGTCGCCGGGCCGGCTGGCACCGGTACCGCTTTCGCTTTTTCCTGGATCATCGGCGGCAGATCGAGCAGTTCAAACACCCGCTCAAAACTGACCAGCGCGGTCATCACGCTTACTTGAATGTTTGAGAGCCCGAGCAATGGCCCATACAGGCGTACAAGATATGAAACCAGTGCCACCACGGTTCCAACGTCCAGAACGTGTTGCACCGCCAGTACGCCACCCCATCCGTAGGCCAGCGCTGTCGCGCATGAGGCCATGAGCAGCAGGGCGGTGAGAAACAGGCGCCCATAGATCGCCGACTTCACTCCAATGTCTGATACCCTTTCTGCCTGCGTCTGAAATTTCTTGCTCTCCTCTTCGCGTCGGCCGAAAAGTTTGGCAAGTTGAGCTCCCGCCACGTTGAAGCGCTCGGTCATCAAGCTGTTCATAGCGGCGTTCAAGTCGTAACTTTCACGCGTGATGGCTTGCAGCTCGCGTCCCCAGTAGCGCGCGGGAAAAATGAAGATAGGAATGAGTATCAGCGCTGCCACAGATATCTTCCAGGAAAGCAAGAACATTGCCCCCAGGATCAACGTGACCGTTATCAGATTGCCGATCACGTTCGAGAGAATGTCAGTGAATGCGGTGCGGGCTCCGCTCACGTCATTGTTCAATCGCGAGACCAGCGCGCCCGTCTGCGTACGCGTGAAAAATGCCAGCGGCATCCGCTGAATATGCTCGAACAATTTCACCCGCAGTGACAGTACGATCTGCGCGCCGATGCGCGCGGCAAGATATGACTGCGTCATGCCGAATCCCGCGTCGATTATCCCCAGTCCGCCGACCAGAAGCGCTAACCGGATGATGAGAACCGAATCGCCTTTCAATATTCCGTTGTTGATGATGGCGCGGTAGATGAGCGGATTCGCGATCCCGATGGCTGCATCAAGGATCACGACAACGAGAAAGAAGATCAACAGCCCGGTATAAGGCGCAGCGAACGCGATCGTGCGCTTGGCCGTTCCCGGCTTTACTTTCTTTTTAATGACGGATGAGTCCTGATGAAAGGACCGCATCGCGCTGATCATGCCGCCCATGGGCTGCTCCCAGAAAGGTGTGAAGAATTTTACAGGGTTTGCGTTGGATTTACGGCGATGCCTAAAACTGCTTTTCTGAATCCAGCAGGATCGTCACCGGCCCATCATTCACCAGCTCCACATCCATCATCGCTTGGAATGTGCCCGTCTCGCACTTCAATCCGCTCGCTCGGATGCGCGAGACAAAATACTCATACAGCCGATTCGCTTCTTCAGGCCGTGCCGCCCGGTCGAAAGACGGTCGCTTGCCCTTGCGCACGTCGCCGTAGAGTGTGAACTGCGAAACAATGAGCACCGCGCCGCCGACATCCGCGCATGCCAGATTCATCTTGCCGTCGGCATCCTCAAAAATGCGAAGTCCTGCGACCTTATCCGCCAAATATTCCGCCGCTGCTTCATCATCACCCGTCGCCACGCCCAGCAGCACCAGCAATCCTTTGCCGATCTGCCCGACAATCTCTCCATCGACCGTGACAGAAGCCCGCGAAACGCGTTGGATGACAGCTCTCATCGGCTATTAGCCTAGCATCGAGTAGCGGGCCCGCAAGACTGCACGTTACAATTCCATCCTCTACCTCAGGAGGCCACATGCGGGCTCACTTTATCGCACTCATTACTTTCATCGCTTCACTTTCATTCCTCACCATCGGATATGCGGCACAGAACGGTCAAAGCCAGCCGCCCGCACAAGCGCAATCACAGACTCCGGCCGCTCCCGCCGGCGGCGAGACCGCCGGGCAAAGTAAGCAGTTCACCAACATCCAGGTGATGAAAGACATCCCTGCCGACCAAGTAATCCCTTCTATGGAATTCATCAAAGGGGCTCTCGGAGTTGACTGCAATTTCTGCCACGTGACCGACAAGGGCCATGCCGGTTTCGCGCTGGATGACAAGCGCGCCAAGAAGACCGCGCGCGAGATGATGATCATGACCAACACCATCAATCAGAATCCCGCCGTGGATAAGCACG
>JAICLA010000138.1 GCA_025927695.1 Terriglobales bacterium
AAGTGGCGAAGGCGGTGGAGATCGGACACATCTTCAAGCTTGGTTACAAGTATTCGGAATCAATGAACGCGCGCGTGCTGGATAAGGACGGCAAAGAGGTCATGCCGATCATGGGATGTTATGGCATCGGCATCGAACGGATCCTGACCTGCGCGATCGAACAATCTAATGATGAGAACGGCTTCTGCCTGCCACGCAGCATCGCCCCGTTTGATGTGGTGGTCGTCGCGACCACGATGACCGATCCGACGTGTGTCTCCACCGCGGAAAAGATCGCCGCCGAACTTGAGACTGCGGGTTTTGACGTTCTGCTGGATGACCGCGATGAGCGTGCCGGCGTAAAGTTTAAAGACGCCGACCTGATCGGTATTCCCTTCCGTATCAATGTTGGCAAGAAGGTGTCGGAAGGTAAAGTAGAACTGGTGGAACGCTCCACAAGGACGTCACAAGATGTTAATATCTCCGCCGTCAAAGAGCTTCTGTCCACACTGACGGCGAGTTAATGGCGACTTTCTCTATCAACCTTCGTAAGAAGACATCCGCAGTGATCGAACGGGTGGTGCCGGAACCGGTTCGTATATGGGGGCGCGTTGTCAGAAATGTCATCTCCCCGGTCTTGGCCTTCATCACGATCTATCTCATCTGGACTTTCGGGACGTCCTACGCCCGCAAAGTGCAGTTTGATGATGACCTCCAGACGATAGCCCGCGCTTCGGTCTATAACGACGACAGCGAGTCCGCAATCCATGAGCAGATCATGGAGCGAGCGCGGCAGGCGGGCATCCTCTTGAATGATGATGATGTACAAGTGACCCGCGAAGAGGACCGCATCGTTATAGGTGCCAAGTTTGTGCTGCCGGTGAAACTGGTGGCTGGCCGCACTGTAACCCTGAATTTCGCCCCTTCTTATTCAGAAAAAGCTTCGCACGACGCAGCCATGCAGGCGAAGACCCTTTCTGGAAGCAAGTAGGTTTTGGCCGGGGTTCTGCCATTGCCCGCGAAGGTTCATCGCCCTCGACACGCTATTCACACGGTGCTACTATCGCGGAAATCGTGAAAGCGATCGGGAATTGAACTATGGGCAAGATCAAAGCACTGCTCGGCCTTATTGTGATGGCGGTGGTCATCTATGCCTTGTGGAACCTGGTACCGATGGAGTTGGCGAAACTACAGTTCCAGGACGAGTTGGCCAACACCGCAAAGTTCGCCACCACTTACCAAACCGAAGATCAAATCCGCGATCAAGTAATGAAGAAGGCCCAAGACATCGGCGTGCCGGTACAACCTGACAACGTGCACATAACCCGAGATTCGGGGTACGTGACCATTACGGCCGATTACGAGGTAGTCATTACGCCGCCCGTGGGTAAACCATGGGTGTTTGATTTTCATCTAAGCAGCGTAAAGACTTAAGCAAGAACGGGTACGGCGGTATCCGCAAAGTTGTGACCAGCCGCTCGCCACCGCGTCTGTAGCTTAGATTTAGAATCTAAGCAGGCATACGCGCAGAGGGCGGATACCCGACCACACCGTGACTATCAAACTGAAAATCCCAAAAGGCAAACGGGGAAAAGGCAGGTTCCTTACTTCACCCGTCCTGCGCGCCACAGTTGCCGCTTTCATTATTTGTTGCACCATCGGCCTGGGTGTGTTCGCGTATTTCTACGTCAAGTACCAGAAACTTATCGATCAACGAATGAGTGGGCCGGTCTTTGCCAATGCGTCAAAAATCTACGGTACGCCTCGCGTTCTGACTGCGGGATACCACATCACCCGCGAACAAGTTGCTAGTGAACTGCGTCGCGCCGGATATACCGAAGAGAACGAAAAGGGCGAATCGAAGCTGGGCAGCTACAAGCTAGTGAGTGATGGCATACAGATACGCCCGGGGGCTGAGTCGTTCCACAGCCCGGACGGCGCGCTCATCAAATTCGATAAGGACGGCGTCGATAGCATCTCGTCACTGGATAAGGGTTCAGCAATAGGCGAGTACGAACTCGAGCCTCAACTAGTTACCGGCCTTTTCGACAATCAGCAGCGTTCGAAACGGCGGCTGATCACTTATGACGATATGCCGACGTCACTCATTGACGGAGTCCTCGCCATCGAAGACCGCCGGTTCTTTCAGCATAGCGGCATCAATTATTGGCGGCTTGGAGAGGCAGCAATCCGCAACATAGAGACAGGACGTAGGTCAGAGGGCGCGTCGACCCTAACGCAGCAGATATCGCGCGGATTCTTCCTGACGCCGGAAAAGACCTACACCCGCAAGATGCAAGAAGCGATGATCGCCATTGAGCTGGAACAGCGCTTCTCAAAGAAACAGATATTTGAGTTCTATGCCAACCAGATCTACATGGGACAACGCGGATCATTCACCATCAACGGCATGGGAGAGGCGGCCGAGGCCTACTTTAATAAAGATGTGAAAAACCTCACTCTGCCGGAATCAGCGCTGCTGGCCGGGATGATCCAACGGCCGAATTATTTCAATCCTTATCGCAATAAAGAAGCTTGCTTGAAGCGCCGCAATCTCGTTCTCGACAGCATGGTAGAGACCGGCGCGATCAGCCAACCGGAAGCGGACAAGGCGAAAGCCGCGGGCCTCACGTTAAGTGCTCCGAATGTTGAAGCTAGTGACGCGCCCTACTTTGTCGATTTCGTAAAAGACAATCTTCTTCAGCGCTATACGGAAGAGCAGCTGAACGAAGACGGGCTGCGTATTTACACCACTCTTGATCCCGATCTGCAACGGGTCGCTGCAGAGGCGATTGAAGCCGGCGTCAAGGAAGTGGATGAGGTGATCAACAAGAGCCGGCGGCGAAAAGTGAAGAAAGACGGCAAGACAGAAATAGTTTCGAAGCCTGGCCCTCAGGCGCAAGTGGCGCTGGTGGCGATGAATCCGCAAACGGGTGAAGTGCTGGCCATGGTGGGCGGGCGCAATTACGGATTCAGCCAGCTGAACCATGCGGTGGCGAAGCGTCCCACGGGTTCGATCTTCAAACCATTCGTGTACGCGACGGCGATCGCGGCATCTCTCGAAGGACAAGAACCAGTCTTTACGCCGGCCTCGCTCGTAGACAACACGCCCACGACCTTCTTCTTCGAAGACCAAGTCTACGAGCCGCATAACTACGGTGAAAACAAATACAACGAAGTCGTCTCTGCCCGGTTCGCGCTGGCACATTCGCTAAACAATGCAACGGTGCGAGTGGCTGAGCAGGTTGGATACAGCAAAGTCGCTGACCTGGCGCAGGCCGCAGGAATAAAAGGTGTGAAAGGGACACCCGCCATGGCACTCGGCGCTTACGACGCGACGCCTTTGGAAATGGCCGGTGCTTACACTGCTTTTGCAAACAAAGGAGTGCGTTCGACGCCGATCGCTATCACATCCGTACGCAATGCTCAGGGCGAGGTGGTCGAAGATTTCACCAACGAGCACAAGGCCATCATGGATCCCCGCGTTGCGGCGGTGATGACCAACATGATGGAAGCGGTCATTAATAACGGAACTGCCGCTGGAGTTCGTGCCCGCGGATTCACCGCGCCTGCGGCGGGCAAGACCGGTACGTCTCACGACGCATGGTTCGCGGGCTACACCAGCAACCTGCTCTGCGTGGTATGGGTCGGGTATGACGACTACAGCGATCTAAAGCAGGAAGGTGCCCACACTGCCGCGCCCATCTGGACTGAGTTCATGAAGCGGGCCATCCAGTTGCCTTCTTATCGTGACGTGAAGCCGTTCGCGATGCCCGATGGTGTGGTGACGATGACATTGGACAAAGTCACGAACCGAATCGCGACGCCTACCTGCCCAGACGACTATACGGCAGTGTTTATCGCCGGTACTGAACCGAAGGAGACGTGCGATCAGCCCCCTGATCAGCGCAACATCTTCCAGAAGATATTCGGCCTCGGCCCGAAACCTTTACCACCCCCGGCGGTGTCTAATCCTGGTCAGCAGCCTTCAGGGCCCCAAAATGCCCAACCTGCCACGCCTGCCCAACAGCAGGCACAGCAGGCTGATGATGCCAACAAGAAAAAGAAGGGCTTCTTTGGCAAAATATTTGGTGCTTTTAAGGATGACAAAAAGGACGATAATAAGTCTGACAAGGATAAGAAGGACCCTGGCAAGCCGGAGCCGCCTCCACCCACGCCCCACTGAGTCGGCCGACCAGCTTCTGGTCTGGAGGATCTCATGAACCGTACCCGTTGGATCGTACTGCTGACTTCCCTGCTTCTCGCGCTTCCCCTAGCCGCTCAAGAAACATCAATCATGGGTCCCGAACAAGAAGTCGGGACAAACGCCCTTCAACTGCCCGATCAACTGCGGCGCGTTCCACCACCTTCAAAGACTGCCACCCGAGAAGAACTGGAGGTCCAAGCCGATATATTGCGCTCTGAAAAAAACTACGCTGACGCCATTGATTACTATCGGGCTGCCATAAAGAAACATGACTCCGCGGTTTTGGAGAACAAGGCGGGAATCGCAGAGCTGCAGATGCAGCGGTTGGAAGATGCCAAAGATCGATTCCAAAAAGCGGTGAAACTGGATCACACCTACCCGGACGCGCTGAATAACCTTGGCGTGGCCTTCTACATGAAGAAAAATTACAAGAAGGCGGTTAAAGAATATCGCCAGGCTATCAAGGAGCGGCCCGACTCGCCGAGTTTCCACAGCAACCTCGGCAGCGCATATTTCGCCAACAAAGATTATGAAAAGGCATCGGAGGAATACAACGCAGCGATGCAGATCGATCCTGACATCTTCACGCGGCAATCCACTAGTGGAGTGGCGGCCAAGTTGGGATCGCCTGAAGACAGGGCAAAGTTCCACTTTACAATCGCCAAGGTCTTCGCGCAGCACGGCGATGCTGAAAATTGCATTCTCTATCTGAGGAAGGCGATTGAAGATGGCTTCCCAACGATCAACGACGTTTACAAAGAAGCGGAGTTTAAGCCCATCCTAAAAGACCCGCGTTTCGTCACTTTAATGGCGTCAAAACCACAGGCGGTGAAGTGAGGGTTAATTTTTGTAAAGGTGGGATGAGTGGTAGTAACTTTTTAATCGCTCGCCCATCTAATCTTGCAATGGGTGCCTTATTCCGGCGCGACGGAATCAGGCGGCGGACAAACCTCCCGTCCGCGACTTAGGGGAAAGAGGGTCCGGCAAACGGACCCTCGTTCATTTTTACGAACTCTTTATAACTTTCTATCGCCTCACGATGTAACTTTTCCCAGCAAAAGTGTTCTCTATAAGTAGCGCAATTGGAATCCTTCCTTGGCGCCTACATGCGGAGAGTAGCTCCCTCCGCTTCTTGGGGAAACAGCCTGCCCTCGCGGCGGGCTGTTTTGTTTGCGCTACTTTACGCCGACACTCTTCTGCACAGCGGGGCGGCTGTCGATGTATTGGTCGATCGACTTCTTTAAACTCCCTTGCGCGCGAAGGATGTATTCGATAGCTTCACGGGCCGCGCCTTCGCCGCCTCTGCGCTTCGTCACGATGTGAGACTCTTCTTTCACTTGATCCAGCGCGTTAGCTACGGCGATGGCCAATCCACAGCGGCGCATGACAGGTAGATCAATGACGTCATCACCAACGTAAGCGATCTGCTTTGGCGAGATGTTTTCCTTCGCGCAAATCTCATCCATGGCAATGGTCTTATCCGCTTGTCCCTGATAAACGTGGTGGACTTTAAGATCGCGCGCTCGCAGGGCCACGGTCTCAGAGATGCGCTTAGTGATGATGCCGGTCTTCAGACCTCCCAGGTGCGCGAGGCTGATGCCTGTGCCATCATGCGCGTGAAACCCTTTGGCCTCGATGATGTTAGCGCTGGAAACGCCGAAGCCTGCGTGCCCGGCTGCCGCCGCCAGTTGCGAAGTCTGGGCATTTTGCTGAACACCCGCGGGAGTAGGAAACAGCCAAATAGTACCGTCTGTGAGGACGCCGTCCACGTCAAAGATAATGCATTTGATCTTCTTGGCCCGAGCTTTAGACATGGTTGGGATTGTAAATGAGCGCGAGCCAGCTCGTTCTGAAGTATTAGGCGAACATTTTGCGAAACTCTGGTTCCGCGCTATCATCTAATCTTCATGTCCCCTGCAGTTGCGAACTTGGCCATTCCTGCGTCCTTGGCTTGGGCCCATCCCATCGTTCAAGAGTGGTTCGTCAGCAAATTCGGGACGCCCACTGAACCCCAGGAACAGGGTTGGCCGCATATTTTGGAGCGTCGGACAACGCTCATCTCCGCGCCAACTGGATCCGGTAAAACTCTCACGGCGTTCTTGGCGTGCATTGACCGGCTGGTGCGCAAATCGCTGGAGGGAAACCTCACTAATCGAACTGAAGTGGTCTATGTTTCTCCGTTGAAGGCGTTGGGAAATGACATCCAGAAGAACCTTGAAGGTCCTCTGCGCGAGATCATGGAGCTTGCGGCGGAACGCGGACTGCTGATGCCGGAGATCCGCACAATGGTGCGGACCGGCGACACGCTTGCAGCCGAACGGCGCATGATGCTGAAGCGGCCGCCGCACATCCTGGTGACAACGCCGGAATCTCTTTACATTCTGCTTACTGCCGAAAAGAGCCGCGCCATCCTGCACGATGTGGAAACGGTGATCGTGGACGAGATCCACGCTGTTGCGGACGATAAGCGCGGCTCACACCTTGCGCTTTCGCTCGAGCGATTGGAATTGCTTTGCAAGAAACGGCCCGTGCGTATCGGATTATCTGCGACGCAGAAGCCCATTGAGCTTGTAGCGGAATTCCTCACCGGAAAAGATGAGCGACGTGCAGCACCGGTCATCGTGAATGTTGGCCATAAGAGACAGGTCGATCTCGCAGTTGAAGTGCCGAAAGATGAGCTAGGCGCCGTCACCTCCAACATTATGTGGGACGACATCTTTGACCGGCTTGAAGAGTTGGTCAATCAGCATCGATCCACGCTCATCTTTGTGAATACGCGTGCGCAGACCGAGCGAATCGCGGCGGAATTGGCTGACCGCCTGGGCGAAGAGGCAGTGG
>JAICLA010000296.1 GCA_025927695.1 Terriglobales bacterium
GCCCGGCGCCTGCAAGTAGTATTGGATCAGCAATTCGTAGGCATCAGAAGACTTGGGATCGAGTTGCAACGCTTTGTTGCCCTCATCGCGAATCTTGTGCGCGAATTTCATTGCGCTGAACATGGAAACGTTCTGAGCCTTCGTGCCGTACATCTCGCCGAGCTGCGAGTGATACGCCGCCTTGTTCGGCTCGATCGCGATCGCCTGCTCTACGGCAGTAATAGCGCCATCAATGTCCTTGGCTGCTTCGCGGATCACCCCCGCACCGTAGAGGGCTGCTGCATCTTTGGGATTGGCGTGCAACCGCGTCTCTACTAAAGCCTTGGCGCGTTTGTAATGGCCGGCATCGAGGAGAGTTTGCAGCTCGGTCTTGGTCGCCTCAGTTGCATGCGCAGAGATCGGTAAAAAGGCCACCAAAGCAATGGCGACTCGGACCGTTATGTTGGCGCGGATCACTTCGCCTTGACCTCTCTCGACTCCAGCGCTTCCAACAACATGGGCCCGATCTGAGACACGCTTCCCGCGCCGAGCGTGAGCACCATATCGCCTTCTTTGACGTTCTTGCATACCTTTGCGATAGCAGTGTCAAATGAATCTGCATAAATTGCAGCCGGAACGCGCGATGCCAGCGCCTCCCCACTGATACCCGCAATTGGTGATTCGCTGGCGGCATAAATGTCCAGTACCTGCAACGAATCGGCGTCATTAAAGGCCTTTGCAAAGTCATCCATCAGATCACGTGTTCGCGTGTAACGATGCGGCTGGAAGATGACATGCACTTTGCGGAATGCACACTGCTTCGCCGCCGCGAGGGTCGCGCGAATCTCGGTGGGATGATGTCCATAATCATCGATCACGCTCACTCCGGCAGACTTGCCTTTTAGCTGGAAGCGGCGATCGACTCCGCGGAAGTTTTGCAGCGCTTGGCGGATCTTTTCCGGTGGAATATCGAGGCCCGTGCCGATGGCAATGGCCGCGGTCGCATTCAAAATGTTGTGCATCCCGGGGACAAACAGTTCAAACTCACCTAAGCCCTTGCCAAGATAATCCACAGTGAAACGGCTGATGGGCTCGTCAGCAGACCTCTTGTCGGCAGTCGTTACACGAAGGCAGAAATCGGATCCTTTACGCGTCCCGTAGGTTACAGCGCGTTTTGACAGGCGAGGTATCAACGATCGGGCGCGTTCGTCGTCGTTGCACATCACCGCCATCCCGTAAAAAGGCAAGCGGTCAAGAAAATCAACAAAGGTCTGTTCCACGTCTGCCATGTCGCGATAAGTGTCCATATGTTCACGGTCGATGTTCGTGACTGCCGCGATGATCGGCGAGAGCTTCAGAAAGGAGCGATCACTTTCGTCAGCTTCGGCAACCAGGTACTTTGACTTCCCCACGCGCGCGTTTGAGCCGAACGCATCCACGCGACCGCCGACCACGACTGTTGGATCCAAATCGCCGCCCGCGAGGACAGCTGCAACCATTGAGGTCGTGGTTGTCTTGCCGTGCATGCCGGCGATGGCGATTCCGTACTTCAACCGCATCAGTTCGGCCAACATCTCTGCGCGCTGGATCAAAGCGATGCGTTGCGAATGTGCTTCTTTCACTTCGGGGTTATCACGCGAGATAGCAGAACTTGTGACGACCACTTCCGCACCGGCCACGTTCTCCGCACGATGTCCAATGAATATCTTCGCGCCTAACTTCGCCAGCCGATCCGTGACCGCCGACCCCTTCAGGTCCGAGCCGGAGACGGGAAATCCCATGTTCAGGAGAACCTCGGCGATGCCACTCATGCCAACGCCGCCGATTCCCACGAAGTGCACGCGTTGTATCTTCGCGAACATGTCAGTTCTTCTTCCTCTGCGCCATTCTCGCAACGATTTCCGCAATCTCTTCCGCCGCACCCGGATGCGAGAAACCCTTCGCGGCAGCGCCCATCTCGATCAGACGTTTCTGGTTCGTGATGAGCGACGACACTTCATTGGCCACGCGTTCGGGCGTTAGCTCAGATTCGTCAATGAGCAATGCCGCACCGTTTGCGGTGAGAACTTGGGCATTTCTTTTTTGATGGTCGTCTGTCGCAAACGGAAAAGGGACAAAGATGGCCGCCTTGCCGGATGCCGCAACCTCGGCCACGGTGCTTGCTCCAGCACGACACATTAATAAGTCGGCACGGCTGAAAGTTGCCGGCATATCGGCAATGAACGGTGAAACCTCTGCCTCGGTTCCTGTCTGTTCATAGACCGCCTTCGTCTCAGTAAAATCTCGGTCGCCTGTCTGGTGCACGATACGGAGGCCTGGCACGCGCTTCAATAGTTCGGGAGCAGCTTCGCGAAAAGCTCGGTTCAGCGCTTTCGCCCCTTGACTCCCGCCCGTAACCAGAATGGTTGGCCGTTCGCGCTCGTGTTTTGCGGGCGCCGTAAGGAACTCCTTCCGCACCGGGACACCCGTGACCGTGGGATTGCGGAAGTATTTTTTCGTGTCATCAAAATGCACTGCGGAAGCTGTTACGAATTTTGCTACCAAACGATTCGCGAGCCCGGGCACCGCATTCATCTCAAACGCCAGCGTTGGGACTCGGCGCAGAATCGCGGCGATCATTGCCGGTCCCGATACATATCCGCCTACGCCAACCACTACATCTGCCCTGAATTCGCTGATTATTTTTCCGGCAGCAAAGATTGCTCGCGGCAGATCTAAGATTGTCTGCGCTCGCTTAGCTAAACTCACACCCTTCAGAGCGCCCACCGTCACCAGCCTCAGTTCGAATCCCGCCTGCGGAATGAGTTTCGTCTCCAGCCCTCGCGCCGTACCGATGAACAGGATCTCGGCCGAGTACTTGGCCTGCAACGCGCGCGCGATCGCCAGGCCCGGAATAATGTGACCTCCTGTTCCTCCGCCGGCAATGATCACGCGCATAGTTAGTCCGTCTGTTTGGTGATATTAAGCAACACGCCTACGCTGGCCAACATGATGAATAATGATGA
>JAICLA010000070.1 GCA_025927695.1 Terriglobales bacterium
ATCCTTACGCGTAAAGAGCTGACATACGACGACGCCATGGCAATGAAAGACTTGCCCCACGTGCAGGCGGTGACCGCCGGGCAGCGGCTTTTCCTTCCGCAATTCGGAGTAGGAACTTACGCGGTGAAGTACAAAGACAAGAAAGCAAAGAACACGATCCTCGAAGGCGACACCGCTTCAGTGAAAGACGTGTATGACCTCGACTTGAAAGAAGGCCGCTCATTCACTGATACCGACGATGACAACCGTTCGAACGTAGTAGTGCTTGGCTTCGATACGGCGCAGTTTTTGTTCGGTGATGAGTCGGGCGTCGGCAAAGAGATCACCATCGAGGGACAGGCGTTCCAGGTGATCGGCGTGAATGAGAAGCGCAAGGGCGGCATCGGCGCGGGTGACAATCCGGAAGACAATATCGTCTTCTTCCCGTATCACACGTTCCATAAGCTGCATCCTGAGATACGCGACGTGTGGATCAGCGTGAAGGTCACGCAGCACGACTATCTACCTGTAGTGATGGATGAGATGACGGAACTGTTGCGTCGACGCCGGCATGTGGCGTTCAACCAGCCGGACAATTTCGCCGTCTTCAGTCAGGACGCTCTCTCTGACCTCTGGAACCAACTCACCGGTGGCATCTTCGTTTTCATGTTTGCCGTCGCTAGCGTGGCGTTGTTGGTGGGTGGCGTGGGCGTAATGAACATTATGCTCGTTTCGGTCACTGAAAGAACGAGAGAGATCGGGGTGCGCAAAGCAATCGGTGCCACTCGGCATGATGTTCTTTTGCAATTCACTCTCGAAGCCATCATGCTCACATCGGTGGGCGGCGTGATTGGCATTCTTTTCGGCGGCGTGATCACGGCATTGATCGCATGGCTCTCGCCACTGCCAGCCACTATGACGACATTCTGGGTCAGCATAGCGTTCAGCATCTCTTGTGCCATCGGCCTGCTGTTCGGCATTTATCCTGCCTGGAAGGCCGCGAACCTGGATCCCATCGTGGCGCTGCGGTACGAATAAGCAGCAGCGAGCACCGAGCATCTAGCATCGAGTGACTCCTGCCAGGAATCATGCGTGTAAGATTCTTCCTGCCGCATGACTATTTCCATATCCATCACAGGTGTGATCGCCGCAGTAGCGGGGCTGCTTGCGTGCTGTTCGCTTGCTTATTACATTCTGTGTCTGCTGGCCGCTGCACGATTTCGTAGTGAGCCTCGGGCTGCGACGTCGAGTTATCCGCCTCTTTCCATCCTGAAGCCGGTCAAAGGTTGCGACCCTGAGATGTACGAATGCCTGCGCAGCCACTGCACGCAGGATTATCCCGAGTTCGAGATCATCTTTGGCGTGAACGACGCGCAGGACGTGGCCATACCTTACATCGAGCGGCTGCAAAAGGAATTTCCCAATATTCCGATCAAGCTGGCGGTTTCGCAACAGGTGCTCGGCGCGAACCGCAAAGTCAGCAACTTGGTGCAGATGCTGCGCTTGGTGAAGCATGAACACGTGCTGATCAATGATGGTGATATTCGCGCGCCCAAAGATTATTTTCGCGAGGTGGTGTCTGGCTTCGCGACGCCCGGAGAAAAGCCCGTGGGCATGGTGACGTGCCTGTATCGCGGCGTCTCTGGCAAAACTATTTGGTCAAAGCTGGAAGGCTACGGGATAAATATTGATTTCATGGCTGGAGTTCTCGTCGCGAAGTACCTCGACGGCGAAGTGAAGTTTGCACTCGGTTCAACCCTGTGTACGACGCGACAGGCGATTGCTGCAATCGGCGGATTGGAAACTCTAGTCGATTACCTCGCTGACGACTATGAGTTGGGCAAGCGAATCTCCGACGCCGGATATCGAGTGGTGGTGTCGCATTCGGTCGTCGAGACTTTCCTGCCAGATTACGATTACGTGACCTTTATGGACCACCAACTGCGCTGGGGACGCACCGTGCGCAGCTCGCGGCGAGCAGGATATTTCGGCATGGCGATTACTTTCGGAATGATCTGGGCGTTGTTGGCTATTGTGTGCAGGCCGCATGAATGGTGGACTTGGGCGCTACTGGTTGCGGTGCTTGCTGGCAAGACCGCGGTCGCTTTCGCAGTGAGCGTGCGCGTGATCGGCGATGACGAATTCAAGCGCCACTTGTGGCTGCTGCCACTACGCGAGATCATGACGCCGATCATTTGGCTGCGCAGCAATTTCGGTGACAAGATCGTTTGGCGCGGCGAGACCTTTACTCTTCGCGACGGCAAACTCTATCGCTGATTTATTGGCGCACCGGCCCCTTCGGCCCCGGCTCGTCCACGGGCGCATCCGGCGAAGTATGCGGGCGCCCCGGCGGCTCGTCGATGGGAACATGAGGTTGTTGATCTGGCGGGGTAGGCAGGTCTGGATCAACGTCTGGCTTTTGTTTCATCTCGAATGTCATCCCGCGACCTGCTCCCATCCCAATACCGGCAAAACTTCGCCGGAGATGTAGCTGGAGCATATCTCTGACGCGAGAAACACGAACGCCGGCGCCAGTTCTTCTGGTTGCGCCGGACGTTTTGCTGCGACCTCCGAGCCGAATTCTTTAACGTCTTCAGCAGTACCGTCGGCAACGTTTAGCGGCGTCCATACGGGGCCGGGCGCAACGCAGTTCACGCGAATGCCTTTCTCAACAAGGTTCTTCGCCAGCGACTTCGTGAACGCGTGTATTGCGCCCTTCGTGGACGAGTAATCCAGTAATTCTTTTTCGCCCTCCAGGCCGGTGATGGATCCCGTGTTCACAATGGCCGCACCTTTCTTCATGTGCGCTAGCGCGGCTTTCGCCATGTAGAAGTATCCGTAGATATTCGTCTTGAACGTTTTGTCGAACTGCTCTTCGCTGAGGTCGGCGATATCTTCCTGGCTTTGCTGGAAGGCAGCATTGTTCACCAGCACATCGAGCTTGCCGAATTCCTTCACAACTTTTTCAACCGCGCGTTTGCAGAATGCGGAATCGGTCACGTCCCCTGGGATGAGCAGCGCCCGCCGCCCTTCGGCTTCGATGGCAGCCCGCGTTTCTTCCGCGTCAGACTGCTCCTGCTTCAAATAAACGATAGTGACATCTGCGCCTTCCCGCGCGAAGAGAACGGCGGTAGCGCGGCCGATGCCAGAGTCGCCGCCGGTCACTATGGCCACTTTGTCTTTCAATTTTTCTGAACCTTTATATGTCGGTGCAAGGTACTTGGGTCGCGGACGGATCTCTGACTCGATGCCCGGTTTCTCCTGATGCTGAGCCGGCATGGGCGCCTTGGGCTTGCGGTTGCCGCTGCGCGGCATCTCTAACACTCGCTTACTGACGGTGGAGGATTGTTTAGAGTGCGTTTTCGGCGAATCTTCTTTGGATGACAGCTTTTTAGCGGCTGAGGTCTTTGAACGTTTCATTCATAGAAAGACGGTCAAGCCGCTTCCTGTGGTTGCCCCAACCGGTCTGTCCGATAGGTGCGAATCGAGAGCTGCTCGCCCAGTCGTATGAAAGCGTCCGGCCACTCCGGAGATAGCTTCTTGGCGCCGAAAACGTATTCGTGCGCGATCTTGAAATAAATGTTCTGCACACGCCAGAGATTCACAGCTAGACCGAGTTTCGCGGGAAGCTCCAAGATTCGGGAGACACTACGGATGCGCTCGATGTCTTCCATCCGATGGCAGAGTTCCTCCATCAGGCGTTCCAATGTTTTTTGTAGGGTGAAGGACAAGCCAGCAACATCGAGGGACAGTCCGTCCCCCATGGCTTGCGCGGCAACTCTGACGACGTGCTCAACGTCCAGGTCACTCCTGCCGAGTTCACGGCGTAGTTCGGCGTTCACCACGAATTCGCCGGTGCGCAGCAGCACCCGCGGAGCTTCTACGCCCGCGGCCGATAGCATCCGTAGCGTCGGTTCATGTTCTTTGTAGATTGCACGGTAATCGTCTTCAGATTTGCGCAACGTCGTTTCCAGCAAAAGGTCCAGGATGCGACGCCGCTCATCAAAGAAGAGCGACTTCAATGTGTAATCGGCGCCTTGGAAGTGGTTCTCTACCGAAGCAAAAGCCGAGGAGGAATCCTTGCTTTTGAAAGCTTGCTCGATCTCGCCGGCCAGCGCTTGCAGTTCGCCATTTTCTGAGGCATTGGTCACGCCGGCGAAGAGTTGATCGCCTTTCAGGTGAAGTACGGCGAAGTCTTCTGCTCCGCAAGCTTCCGTTATTGTCGAAGTCACGCGCACGCGGCCGAGAAGCGCGCGATTATCTCCGCGCTCAATGGGCAAAAACTGTTCGCGCTCAGCGGTGTAGCAATAGATGGGCACGTCTCTCCCGGCGACCTCGAACATGGAACTAATGGCGTAATGCGCGGCGACGTCTCGGATGGTGGCCATGGCGGGCTTTACCCACTTGGCATAGATCTGCGCGCCGTCGCCGTGTTCCGGCAGATTGCTCTTGGCTTGCGAAAGACGATCGAGGAATCCAGCCTCAAGTGCGTCAGCTTCATTCGGGAACAGGACGTGCGAAAGTTGCACTACACGCCCCGCGTACTCGATCACTTTTACAGTCTCGATGCCTGACAGTTCGTCAAAAAACCATCCGCAACTGGTGAACATCAGCATGGCATGGCGCTGGAGTTCAAGAAGTTGTAGCGCGCGCACCCGCTCGTCGTGGGAGAAGTCGCGCTCTTCTAGGCGATGCCGCGCGAAGAACGCGTTCACGTTCTCCGTAGCGCGGTCTAGCACCACCTTTATATAGTCATTGCGCGCCTGCCACGGTTCGCGAAAAAGATGCTGAGCTTCCTGCTCATATAGCGCATGGACGGAATTACGCAACCAATCAAGCGCGGCGCGCAGGGGGCCGCGCCATTGCTGGTTCCAATCGTGTCCACCGGCACAGCAGCCGCAGTCGCTGTTCCAACGCTCTACGCCATGAGAACAACTCCACGCAGTCCGTTCGATGATCTGAACTTCCAACTTAGGCGGATGTTTTTCCAGGTACTCGCCATAGTTCGTGAGACGGGCGATGTTCTTCTCTTCGATGTATCGCAGTGTGTAGGCGAGTGCCATGTCGCCGTGAGCATGATGGTGACCGTAGGATTCGCCGTCGGTCGCGATGTGCATCAGCTGCGGCCACTTGCGGGCGTCAGAGAATCCGGATGCCAAGCGCTGCGCGAATTGCTCGCCGGAATCGAGAAGCTTTTCAAACGCAACTGCGCGCGAGATGGGGCCGTCATAAAAGAAGAGCGCTAGCTTGCGTCCGGAGGATAGACGCACTTCGTACGCCTGAGTGGGATCGATCTTGGCGCCGGAGACGTCTTTCCAATTCTTTGCGTTGAAGCGGCGTACCGCGCCGGCCTGTGAAGGGGCGAGAATAGCAAACTTAAGCCCCTGCTCGGCCATGATGTCGAGCGACTCCAGATCGACCGCAGTCTCAGGCAGCCACATACCTTCGGGCATTCGGCCGAATCGTGATTCGAAGTCGCGGATGCCCCAGATGATCTGCGTCTCTTTGTCCGCGCGATTGGCCAGAGGCAGGATCATGTGGTTGTAGCCCTGCGCCATGGCAGAACCGTGCCCCGAGAACTGCTCCACGGACCGGCGGTCCGCTTCGAGGATGCTTTCGTAGACCTCGGGCTGCTTCTCTTTCATCCAGCTCAGAAGCGTGGGACCAAAATTGAAACTGATCTTGGAATAATTATTGACGATCTCGAGGATGCGCCCCTTGTCGTCGACGATACGAGAGGCGCCATTGGGCGCGTAGCACTCGGCAGTGATCCGCTCGTTCCAATCGTGAAACGGATACGCGGATGGCTGAGCTTCAACCGCCTCGAGCCAAGGGTTCTCGCGCGGCGGCTGATAAAAGTGGGCGTGGATACAGATGTAGCGTTCCATAGACGAAGTGGCAGAGGGTTGGATGCAAGTTGCTGGGAGCGTGCCGTGCGTGGTCGCTTTGCCTTGCGCGAGCCAAAAGGCGTAAAAACAGTGACATGGCAGGTCAAGGACTTTTGCTGAATGGTCGATGGGCGACCGATGGAGAAGAGGTGACGATCCATTCGCCGTTTGACGGTTCGGCGGCGGGAAAGACCTACGAGGCGAGCTCTGAGCAACTTGAGGAAGCTATTGCCGGCGCGGTTCAGGCATTCGGCGAATTGCGGTGCATGCCGCCCGAACAGCGAAGAGAGATATTGCTGGCGGTGGCGCATGGGATACAGGAACGCAAGGAAGCATTCGCCCAGCTGATGGTGTTAGAAGCCGGTAAACCAATCCGCACGGCGCGAGTGGAAGTGGATCGCGCGATCTTCACCTTTACGTTGGCGGCAGAGGAGGCCGTCGCCGTCCATAATAAGGATGAGGTCTTACGGCTGCATACGGACCTGAATCCCGGGTCACCCGTGCGCACCGGAGTGGTGCGGCGGTTTCCTATCGGCCCGATTGCGGCCATCACGCCATTCAATTTTCCGCTGAACCTGGTGGCGCACAAGCTGGCACCTGCCATGGCAGTGGGATGTCCGGTAGTTCTGAAACCCGCGCCGCAGACTCCACTCACCGCACTGAAACTAGCGGTCTTGATCCAGGCGCTAGGATGGCCGGCGGGCGCGCTAAACGTTCTGCCCATGTCGAATGCGGTGGCCGTGAAGCTAATCAGCGATGACCGGCTGAAGATGTTGAGCTTCACGGGCAGTTCAACCGTTGGATGGCAGTTGAAGTCGCAAGCAGGGAAGAAGCGCGTGATGCTGGAGCTGGGCGGCAATGCTGGATGCATCGTCTGCGAAGATGGCGACGTGAACGAAGCGGCGACTCGCTGCGCCGCCGGTGGGTTCAGCTATGCCGGACAAAGTTGTATCTCCGTCCAGCGCATCTTCGTTCAGGAAAGAGTGTTCGCGCAGTTTGTTGACGAATTGCTGCCGAAAGTGCGCGCGTTGAAATGTGGCGATCCAATGGACGAAGCGACAGATGTTGGTCCGCTTATCCGCGAGTCAGACGCGAAGCGTGTGGAGGAGTGGATCAACGAAGCTGCACGTGGCGGAGCCCAGTTGCTGTGCGGTGGCAAGCGCATCATGAACGGACGCGGCATCGAGCCTACGGTTCTGACGAATACTTCACCGCAACAGCGCGTGAACTGCGAAGAGATCTTTGGCCCCGTTGTGACAGTCGAGCCTTACGGCACATTCGATGAAGTTCTCCAGCGCGTGAATGACTCACGCTATGGCCTGCAGGCGGGCATTTTCACTAAGTCAGAAAAGTACATCGCGCGAGCGTTTGAGGAACTCGAAGTCGGCGGGGTGATCGTCAATGACGTACCTACCTATCGCAGCGACCAGATGCCCTACGGAGGCATAAAAGATTCAGGGCTGGGTCGTGAAGGCGTGCGCTACGCGATGGAAGAGATGATGGAGATGAAAGTGTTGGTGTCGCGGAAATAATTTTTCTTAAAAAAATTTGCCACAAGTGGCTTTCACCATTTATTGTTTCATGTCGCGCCTGATGCGGGCGATGCTAGCAAGTTGCAAAATATATTTTTGATTTGTGCTGTTATAATTTCCAGTCCTTAAGTCGCGCAATATAAACAGTGTCGTATTCATCCTTAACCTGTAGATTGAGAAATCTCCGTAGGAACGGGATAAACGGTTAAATGCCGCCATTCTTTCCACCGAGTGCTAACAATTACGCACGTACCAGCATCATCTTTCTGATCGTCGCGATAAGCGCACTCGGTCTTACAGCTTATAAGTTACAAAGCTCGCCGTGGGTCACGCGCGAAGGTATCCGTCCCGAACAGCCGGTGCCGTTCAGCCATCAGCACCACGTCTCCGGCTTGGGCATTGATTGCCGTTTCTGCCACACATCGGTTGAGACATCAGGATTCGCCGGCATCCCGCCCACCAAGACCTGCATGAACTGCCACTCCATGATCTGGACGAACGCGCCGTTGCTTGAGCCGGTGCGCGCCAGCTTTAAGGATGACAAGTCGCTGGTTTGGACGCGCGTGCATGACCTGCCGGATTACGTATATTTCAGCCACGAGATCCATATCAATAAAGGTATTGGCTGTAAGAGCTGTCACGGCCCCATCGACGAGATGCCGCTCACTTATATGAATGTGAGCTTGCAGATGGAATGGTGCCTGGACTGCCATCGCGATACGAAGAAAAACCTGCGGCCGCGCGAAGAAGTCTTCAATATGACCTACAAGCAGCCCAGCCGCTGGGACCCGGTGGTATTCAACGGCAAGAAGTTCTTTGACCAGGACTTGCTGGGTGAAGAGATCCAAAAGACCTATCACATTAAGAGTGGGTACGAATTGACCACTTGCGACACGTGCCACCGCTAAACAATGGCTGACGAAAAGCATAATCACGAAAGTTTGAACGGCGAGACGCTGGTAAGCATTGCTCCGGCGAAAGACACACCTGCGACGAAGCTTGACCTGTCGGATGTCCGCAACAAGCTAGCTGGACACAATGGCCGCCGCTACTGGCAGAGTCTCGAAGAATTGAGTGAGGAGCCAGGGTTCGATGCCATGATGCAGCGCGAGTTCCCGCGCCAGGCGTCGGAATGGCTTGACCCTGTCTCGCGCCGCGGATTCCTCAAGTTGATGTCGGCTTCATTGGCGCTGGCCGGACTTTCCGCCTGCACAAAGCAGCCGGAAGAATCGATTGTTCCTTACGTGCAGCAGCCGGAAGAGTTGATTCCCGGCAAGCCGATCTATTACGCCAGCGTTCGTCCGACCGCTTTCGGTGCGCAGCCCATCTTGGTCGAGACACAAATGTTCCGTCCGACGAAGGTTGAAGGCAATCCCGACCATGTGTTCGGCAAGGGCTCGGCGGATGCGTATACGCAAGCTTCTATCCTTGATCTGTACGATCCTGACCGTCTGCAGAACGTCACCAAGGTCGGCAACACGCATACCTGGAGCGATTTCAACGGCGAGATGCGCGACGCCGCACTCGGCGACAAATCCAGCGGCGGCGCAGGCATCCGTTTCTTGACGGAAACCGTCATCTCTCCAACGGTTGCTGACCAGTTCAAGAATGTTCTGAAGTCGTATCCGCAAGCTAAGTGGTATCAGTACGAGGCTGTGAATCGCGATTCCGCGCGCGCCGCGTCAAGACAGGTTTTTGGGCAATACGTTGACGCGCAGTATCAGTTGGAGAACGCCGATGTGATCGTTTCTCTGGATGCCGATTTCCTCTCCGGCGGAACCTTCCCCGGCTTCTTAAAGCTGGCCTCTGATTACGCCAAGAAGCGCAAACTAGAAGACGAAAAAGCCGGCATGAGCCGCATGTATGTGGTCGAGAGCCAGATGACGACCACCGGCGGAAAAGCTGAACATCGTCTGCCGCTGACGGCGTCGCATATTGAAATGTTCGCGTCTGCACTTGCGTCTTCTGTGGGTGCCGGCGGTGGCGGAACTCTCAACAATCCGGACGCCAACAATTTCCTGAAGACGGTCGCAGCCGATTTGCAGGCTAATCGCGGCAAGTGCGTGGTGATTCCGGGCGAGCAACAATCGCCGGCGGTTCACGCTCTGGCAGCCGCCATGAACTCGACTCTCGGAAATGTGGGCAAGACAGTTGTCTATACCGACACGGTAGAGATCGTTCCCACCGAGCAAGTCGCCGGATTGAAAGAACTCGTTGCCGACATGAATGCGGGCAAGGTGAAGCTGCTGGTGGTTATCGGCGGCAATCCGGTCTATGACGCGCCTGCCGACCTCAAATTCCTTGACGCTTACGAAAAAGTTCCTCTACGTGCGCACATCACTTCGAACGTGAATGAGACTTCGCGCCACAGTCACTGGAATGCGCCGCTCGCGCATTACATGGAGTGCTGGAGTGACGCGCGTTCTTACGATGGAACCGTGAGCATTCAGCAGCCCACCATCGAGCCTCTGTATGGCGGCAAAGGATACTTCGAACTGCTGGCTGTTTTTACTGAAGCCACCGGCACCACGGCTTATGACGGCGTTCGCGCCTACTGGCAAGCGCAGAAAAAAGGCACAGATTTCGAAGCTGCTTGGAAGAAAGCTCTGCATGATGGATTCATCGCCGGTACCGCATTTACTCCGAAGACAGTAACCGCGAAATCCGCGCCGGCCAGCACATTGCAAGGCAATTCCGCGATGGAAGTGGTCTTCCGTCCGGACCCAACCATCTACGACGGACGCTTCAACAATAATGGCTGGCTGCAAGAGTTGCCGAAGCAAGTCACCAAGCTCACTTGGGACAATGCTGCCATGGTCAGCCCGAAGACGGCCGCCGACAATAAATTGCAAGACCAGTATGTAGCCAAGATCAATGTGAATGGTGTTGAGATCAAGGCGCCGGTCAAAGTAACCCCGGGACATCCTGATAATTCCATCACGCTCACGCTCGGCTATGGCCGCGACTTCACTGGCCGTGTGGGTACTGGCACTGGGTACAACGCGTATGTTGCGCGCACCAGCACCAATCCAAACGTAGCGTTTGCGTCGAGCGTGCAAGGTACAGACGAAAAGATTCGTCTCGCCGTTACGCAGTATCAATATCCGATCGAAGCCGGCAAGAACGAGGGCCAGACCGAAGAAGGTCGCGCGATGGAAGAGCGCGCTATCATCCGTGAAGCCAGCTTAGACGAATTCCGCAAGAATCCTGACTTCGCCAACGAAGGCCTTCTAGAGCGCGAATCGAAAGATGTAACGCTCTATCCCAACTGGACAGAAGACCCGACGAAGGTCGGCATGCACCAGTGGGGCATGGCCATTGACCTCAACTCGTGCGTCGGCTGCAATGCCTGCGTGATGGCGTGCGTCGCAGAGAACAACATCGCCGTCGTAGGTAAAGAGCAGGTGCTCGCCGGACGCGCGATGCACTGGATTCGTATCGACACCTATTTCTCCAGCAACGGCAGCTTTGGCGGCGACGTCGCGAATCCGCGCGCGTTCTTCCAGCCCATTCCGTGCCAGCAGTGCGAGAATGCGCCTTGCGAACCCGTCTGTCCGGTGGGCGCTACGGTACACAGCACGGAAGGCCTGAATGACATGGTCTACAACCGCTGCGTTGGCACCCGCTACTGCTCCAACAACTGCCCATACAAAGTCCGTAGATTCAACTTCCTGTTGTTCTCTGATTGGGATACGCAGAGCTTGTATCCATTGCGCAATCCGGATGTCACCGTGCGCAGCCGCGGCGTCATGGAAAAATGCACCTACTGCGTGCAGCGCATCAACGCGGCGAAGATCAAAGCCGAGAAGCGCGACGGTCAGCTCGATCCGAACGGCAAGCCGTATGACGGCCGGGTTCGCGAAGAAGACAACTTGCAGACCGCGTGCCAGCAGACTTGCCCGACGGATGCGATCGTCTTCGGCAACGTGGCAGACCCGAACAGCCGCGTGAGCAAGATCAAGGCGCAGTCGCGCAATTATGCGCTTCTGGGCGAACTGAATACGCGTCCGCGAACCACATCCATCGCGGAAGTGCGCAACCCGAACCCGCAGTTACAGCCAAAGCAGACGGAGACCCATGGCTGAAGATAAGAAATACGGCGGCCCAGCGTTGCTGGATTACAGCGAACCGGGCGTGACTCCACCGGTGATCGCGCCGGGCTATGACTTTGCTCGCGTCACCAGCAA
>JAICLA010000095.1 GCA_025927695.1 Terriglobales bacterium
CATGACCTCTGACCGCTGCTATCGCCGCGCCCCGGGGCTGGACGCTGCCCGCGCAGAAGTCCTGCGCTGCAGCGGAAAGCAGTTTGACCCAGAGATCAGTCGCGCCTTCTGTGATGTAAACGATGCAACGTGGAAGCACATCCGCCAAAAAGTAGAGACCGAGCGCTTCGCTGACTCCTCCACGGGCTGGTCAGAAAACGCAGACCCCACAACTCCGCAACATGTGCAGCGCGCTCTCGCTCGCCTCGCCTAACAATTCCGCACTACTTTCCCACAGACCTGTTGAAATCTATCTCTTGCCCGCTATCGCACACTCCTGAATACTGTTAGAACGCATGCGAGCTTACCTTTCCGGCGCCATTGAGTACGCACCTGACCACGGACGCCCGTGGCGCGCCGCCCTAATGCCGTTCCTGGAATCACTCGGACATGACTTCTACGATCCTGCGCATGATGAAAAAAAGAACCTGACTGACGAAGAGCGCGCCAACTTTCGCGCATGGAAGACCGCGGATCTTCCCCGCTTCCAGCAGACTATCCGCAAGATCATCGCGTGGGACCTCGAATGGATCGCGGATCGCACCGACTACATCATCTGCTTTTGGGACGAACACGCGGGCAAAGGCGCCGGCACACAAGGCGAACTCACCCTCGCATATCACCTAGGCATTCCTGTATACCTCGTCACCGGTGTGCCCGTGGAACGCATCAGTGGATGGATACTCGGGTGTAGCACCGAGATTTTTTCGAGCTTTGAAGAATTACAATCGTTCTTGGTCGCGCAGCGCGCGCCGCTCGCCGCCACGAACGCCAACTCGCAAGCAGCAACCGATTAGAGGGCCGCAAATACAATGAATTTTGCCAAGGGTGGACTCGGATGGATCGAAGTAGTTTGCGGTCCTATGTTCAGCGGAAAAAGTGAAGAGCTCATCCGCCGCTTGCGCCGCGCAGAGATCGCGCGCCAACGTGTGCAGATATTCAAGCCCGGCATCGACCAGCGCTATGCTGATGACCACATCGTTTCGCATTCCGAGGTAAAGATCCGTTCCACCAACGTGAAGAACGCGGCCGATGTGATGGAACGTCTCGACCTTCGCACCGAGATCATCGGCATAGACGAAGCGCAATTCCTCGGCATGGAACTGGTTGAGACGGTGGTTAAACTTGCCGACATGGGCAAGCGCGTCATCATCGCCGGCCTCGATACCGACTACCTCGGCCGCCCGTTCCACCCCATGCCGGAGCTACTGGCCGTGGCCGACGAGATCACCAAGACGCTAGCCATTTGCGTACAGTGCGGTAACCCTGCAAAGCATACGCAGCGCTTGGTCGCGAGTGAAGACTTGATTGTGGTCGGTGCAGCGGGAATGTATGAAGCTAGATGTCGCCGATGCTTCGAACCGGAGCTGGCCAGCGTGAAGACCCGGTCGGAAGTTAAGCAAACGGCTGCTGTCTAGTCTCCGACTTTCACGATCTTGCTGAACTTCCTCATATCCACGGTGAGGTTCTTCTCTTTCATTCCGCTGAACACATCAGCAAACTTCGCATTGCAGATGACTTCGTCCATCCTGTAAGAAGATCGGCTATGCACATTCGTCGCGAACGTCTCATCGATCCCCTGCATCAGCACTAGGAATTCCGCATTCGAAGCCACCAATTCCTCTTTCGACAATCCTTTTAGGGGGCTGCTGTCATCAATGGGATGCACCACTGTCCAAGAAAGCGGAAAGAAAACTACGTTATCCCTTTCGAGATTGAGCTGGTAATACTTCCTCAGTGGCCGCCCGTCCACGTTCTCGAATCGTGTAAACAGCACCTTAGCGTTCACTTCAATCATCTGATTGTTGCGTCCGTTAGCCACGCGAAATTCAAACGCAGTGATGCCGCGGTATGGCGCGATCACCGCATAGTCCGAATAAAGGATGCGCGCCGTCGGGCGTGAGAACCGTGCGAACACTAGACCGGCAATCACGGCAAATCCCATCAATCCCACCAGCAACTCGATCGCCTGCACGGTGTTGGCCGGTGTTGTAATCGCCACAAAAGTATTGCTTCCGATCGTGGACATCGTCTCCACACTGTAAAAGAAGATGTCTGTCCAGTGTGCCGGTGCGTGGGTCTGCTGATTGACCACAGCGCCTTCGCCACACATTAAGTAAAGCCATCCGAACACAAGATTCACTACCACATAAGCGCCGGTCGTTAGCAGGTAGAACTTCACCCAGCCCATCGTGATCAGCTCGTGGTATCCACTCAGTGCACTCCAAAAGCTGTATCCCGTACGCTCCACATTGAAGCTGCCGTCTCGATTCAGCAGCCGAATCTGTTGTTGTTCTGAAACAACGGTGCCAAATCCCAGGTCACGCAATTGTTCTCGAGTGATCGGCTGTGGCGCAGTGCTCATCAGGCTTCTTTCTCCAACGCGAGATTCTATCGGATAAAGCGTAATAGATGCTCGACCGCCGGCTTTGGTCTCAGGTCTCAGCCGCACTAGCCATTCTCGCGCCCCGCATTTACCATTTCCTGCTGAGGATTCCGCCATGTCTGCTTGCTTCCGTCTACTGCTTTGTTTCGCCTTGGCCCTCTTAGCCACGCTCGCTTTCGCCACTCCAGGTGACCAATCTTCAAGCTCAGATCAATCCACTCCTCGACCGCCACAAGCGAAGCGCGAACCCGTGGAAGAAACACTTCACGGCGTGAAGATCGTTGATCAATATCGTTGGCTGGAGGACGGCAACTCGCCGGAGACTGAAGCCTTCGTCCGCGACGAAATGGCCTACACGCGCGCCCTGCTAGACAAGCAACCTCAGATGCAGCACATCAAAGATCGGCTCGAAAAGCTGCTCACCATTGGCAGCATCGGCACGCCCACGGTTCGCGGCAACTACTACTTCCACACCCAGCGCGACGGCAATCAGAATCAGCCTATCCTCTATGTGCGTGAAGGCGTGAGCGGCAAAGACCGCGTTTTGCTCGATCCGAATTCCCTTTCCGCCGACGGCACCGTCGCGCTCGACTGGTGGCATCCTTCTCATGGTGGCAAGTACGTAGCCTACGGCACCTCGCCCGGCGGTTCAGAGATCAGCACGCTATATGTTCTCGAAACGGCCACCGGAAAATTGTTAGACGAAAAAATCCCGCAGACTCGAGCCGCTAGTATCGGCTGGCTTGCTGATGATTCCGCGTTCTACTACACCAGATTCCCCAAGCCCGGCTCCGTCCCCAAAGGACAGGAGATGTACAACCGTCACGTGTTCTTCCACAAGATCGGTGAGAATGACAATGGAGATGGCGACGCAGCCGTCTTCGGTGAAGGTCAAGATCCTCAAACTTGGCCAAATCTTGTCATGTCTGACGATGGCCGCTGGATGGTCATTCTGATGACCAAGGGGTCCGCCGGGCACACAGACATCTATCTGCTCGATACCAGCAAGCCTGGGAATGAAGTAAAGACCGTCGCGAAGAGTGAAGACATCATTTACACCGGTCAGGTCTACAAAGACGAACTCTATATAGTGACCAACGAAGGCGCGCCGCGCTTCCGCGTTTATAAGGTGAAAGCGGCTAATCCAAAGAAACCCGACTGGAAAGAGATCATTCCCCAGACAAATGCGGTGTTGACCAATCTTGATGTCATCGGGGGTAAGCTTTTCGCCAGCTATGAGAAAGATGCCAGCTCGCAACTCAAGATCTTCTCGCTCGATGGCAAACCGCTTTCATCTATTGCTCTTCCTGCCATCGGAAGCGTGACCGCGGTGAACGGTGAGGTCGCAGGCAAAGAAGCCTTTTACGGATTCACCTCTTTCACCATTCCCCCGTCCATTTACCGCTATGATCTCGCCACAGCGAAGTCCACCGTATGGGCCAAGGTCGATGCGCCGGTCAACAGTTCTGATTATGACGTGAAGCAAGTCTTCTATGCTTCGAAAGACGGCACAAAAATCCCCATGTTCATCGTCGCCAAAAAAGGCCTGGTGCTGAACGGACAAAATCCCACCATGCTCACCGGCTATGGTGGCTTCAATCTCAGTCGCACCCCCTCCTTCAGTGGATGGCTGCACCTTTGGCTGGAGAGCGGCGGTGTCTATGCTGACGCTAATCTACGCGGTGGCAGTGAATACGGTGAAGATTGGCATCGCGCCGGCATGCTCGACAAGAAGCAGAACGTCTTTGACGATTTCACTTACGCCGCAAAATACTTAATCGCACAAAAATATACCTCTACTCCGCACCTCGCCATCTACGGACGCAGCAACGGCGGCCTGCTCGTGGGCGCAACGGAGACACAACACCCTGAGATGTTCCGCGCAGTGGTTTGCGGCGTCGGCTTGCTCGACATGTTGCGCTACCAGAAGTTTCAGATCGCCAAACTGTGGATACCAGAGTACGGCAGTTCGGATGATCCCGAACAATTCAAGTGGCTCTATGCCTACTCGCCCTATCACCATGTAAAGCCTGGCACGACCTATCCCGCCACATTGTTCTTCGCTTCGGAAGGCGACACGCGCGTTGATCCTCTTCACACACGCAAGATGACCGCGGAAATGCAGCATGACGCCGCCAACGGCCCTGATCGTCCTATCCTGATGCGCATTGAGACCAAAGCCGGACACGGCGTCGGCAAACCTATCAGCAAGCAGATTGACGAGTGGGCTGATATCTACACGTTCTTATTCTGGCAACTAGGCATGAAGTGATCAAACGATTAAAGCCTTACGCCTTTGCTACTCTGTTGGCGGATGCCACGATTGGCATTCTCGTTCTAACGCGTCATTATTTTGACGACACTACTGCCGCCTTGGTCATGGTCCTGGCTATCATGGCCATCGCCTTACTCTGGAAGAGCGGTCCAGCCCTTTGGGCATCAGTTATTTGCACACTTTGTTACAACTATTACTTTATTGTTCCCTACGGAACGCTAAACATCGAAGCTCGCGAGGATGTGGTCGCGTTCATAGCGTTCACCGCCATCTCCATCATCATGGGGCAGCTCTCAGCGCGCGTAGAGGCGCGTGCCATACAGGCGGAAGCACGCCGGATTGAGATTGAGATGCTGTATGACAAACTTCGGCTCGCGACTGAGGAAGCCGCAGAAGCTGAGCTTCTTCGCCGCAGCGAAAAATTAAAATCCGCATTGCTCGATGCTGTCACCCACGACCTTCGTACTCCCCTCACCTCTATCAAGGCCGCTGTCACTACTATCCTTTCCGAGCTACCAAAAGAGGACGACTACCAGCGCGAACTTCTTCAGGTCATCGATGAAGAGTCAGACCGGCTGAACCGCTTCATCGAGGAGATGATGGACCTTGCCCGTCTTGAGAATGGCGGGCTGGATATTCGTCGTTCAGAGACCACTGTCTCTGAGATAGTGGAAACCGCGCTCGACCGCGCGGCTCCGCTTCTTGTAAATCATCAGGTAGAAGTCAACATCGATCCACTGCTTCCTACCATGGCCGTCGATGCGGTTGCCTTCTCGCAAGTGCTCTACTCCCTCTTGGATAACGCTTCCAAGTATTCGCAGCCAGGTTCCCTGGTCTCCGTCTCGGCACGACTTCAGGACTCACTACTCATCGTTTCGGTGCACGACGCGGGATCCGGCATCCCCAAAGAATTGCGGGAAAGGGTCTTTGACAAATTTTTTCGCGGCAATCTCGGCAGCACAAAGCGCGCTGGGTTCGGGTTAGGATTGTCTATTGCCAAAGGCATCGTTGAGGCCCACTCCGGCAGAATCTGGATTGAAGACGCAGCCGGAGGTGGCACTTCAGTGCTAGTCTCAATCCCTATAGGATCAGCAAGAGTACGTACCGCATGACAGATTCAAGAGACAGGATTCTCGTTGTAGACGATGAGCCGCAGATCGGCAAAGTCGTGCGCCGCGCTCTGGAGTCGCGCGGATTTGACGTTCGCGTCGCGCCTGATGGCGAAAGCGCCCTCGACTCTTTTCGTTCCTGGCAGCCGCAACTGGTTATTTCCGATCTGGCAATGCCGAATGTAGATGGTTTAACGCTGTGCACGCGCATCCGTAAATCCTCCGCCGTGCCCATCATCGTCCTCTCCGTGAAAGGCGAGGAGAAGACCAAGGTCGAAGCTCTCGATGCAGGCGCAGACGATTACGTAACCAAGCCCTTCGGCATGGACGAGCTACTCGCTCGAGTACGTGCCCTGTTACGCCGTGTCGAGCCGTCGCAGCCTGCTTCTGAAGAAGATTTCGTCGCCGGTGATTTCCAAGTTCGCCCAAAACAGCATCGCATCCTGGTTCGCGGCCAGGAAGTCCACTTAACGCCGAAGGAATACGATCTTCTTCTCTATTTCATTGCGCATCGTGATCGGGTGCTGACACATAAAACCATCCTGACAGCGATCTGGGGACCCAACAGCGTGTCGCAGGGCGAGTATTTGCGGGTGTTCGTAGGTCAACTACGCAAAAAGATCGAGCCCAATCCTAACCGCCCGCAATATCTAAAGACCGAGCCGTGGATCGGATACCGGTTCCAAGTCGGCCTCTGACCAACTACTTCCTTACGCTTTCGTTACACCATCTTTACCACGAGTGTTTCTAAGCTGCTGTCATGCTAAAGTTCGCAGCGCTTCTGTCAGTTTTATTTTTCGCCACCACATCCCCCGCCCAACAACCGTCCAACGAAGAACTTCTAAAAGAATTGGCGTCTATGCGCTCACGCATTGATCAACTCGAAGCTGAATTGCAAAAGCGGGAGATTTTGCCGGTTGTTCCGAATCCCACTTCTCCCACGACTGACGCGCATGCGTCGCCGAGCACAACACCTTTCGCCTTCGCTGACTGGACTTGGCTGAACGGCAACCCGCGGACAAAAGATGCTGCGTTTGATTCCGCGTTCTTCACCCCTGAAGTCCGCGCAGACGTTGAATACACCTATTCGTTCAATCATCCGGCCGACAATACCATCGGTGGCTCCAGCGAGATATTTCGCGCCAACGAATTTCAAGTCACACAACTCGGCGTCGGAGGCGACTTCCACCGCGACAATGTTCGCGCACGCGTCATGACGCAGTTCGGCATGTATTCGCAAACCACGCCACGTAACGATGCCAGCCCATCCCGTGGACAGTGGAACCTAGCGGATGCCTATCGCTATCTCTCGGAGGCCTACGGCGGATATCACATCAACAGACTGCACGGAATCAATGTAGATGCTGGTATCTTCATGTCCTATGTTGGGCTGTTCAGTTACTACAACTTCGACAACTGGGCTTACCAGCCTTCTTACGTGTCATCGAACACGCCCTGGTTCTTCAACGGACTTCGCGTGCAGGTGTTTCCCACGGACAAGCTCAAGATTGAAGCATGGCTCGTTAATGGATGGCAGTCGTATGGCAAGTTCAACAAGCGGCCGGGCGTTGGCGCACAGGTACTTTGGCGGCCGAATGCGAAGTGGTCCATCTTGGGGAATCAATACGTTTTCGGGCGCGATACCTTCGGCGTGGCCGGCCGCACTCGGTTCCATACGGATGACAGCGTCCAGTACAAGTATTACGACAATCCCTCGAACACTTTCGACAAGGCTGCCTTCAGCTTCACCTTTGACGCGGGATGCGAATCGGGCGGCGGCGTAAGTTGCTTTGGTAACACTGCAGGCGGCCCGAAGCAGAGCTTCTTGGGCGCCATGCTTTATAACCGCCTATGGTTTGATCATGATCGTTGGGGGGCCACGCTAGGTGGCGGAGCCATCAACAATCCCGGACGTTACCTCGTGCTGCTGCCTCCGATCAATGGCGCCACCGCAGCCTCCGGTACGCCGTACTTTACTGAAAACCCTGGCGATCCTTACAAAGCTTGGGATTTCTCCACGACACTCGATTTCATGCCCAGCCAGTACATGACTTTCCGCTGGGAATATGACCATCGGGCGGCCAACGTTCCGTACTTTTCGGGTCCGGCAGGCATAACGCCTCAGGGAGGCAATACAGGAGGTCCTGGGTCGCTGGTAGCAGGATTTACGCCCGACCTGCGCAAGCGCGAAAACCGCATCACCGGCGCCATCCTGGTGAAGTTCTAGCGCCCGGTTGCTCACTACATACAATTTGCGAAGTCCTGACAACTCCTTTACGGAACTGGGCCATAACATTTTCATATGGGCGCACTTCTGCTTTATTGGCTAACGAAAGTATTGATCGGCTTGTTCCTGCTCGGCCTAATAGGCTCCGCGGTGGTCGTGGTCATCACATTTATCGAGGATGGCGTACTTCTCTTGGAGGCAGATGAGGCGCGGAATAAACCCCAGTCTGGCGAATCCAAATCCAAGAGCAGGCAGGGACAGGCACAGGAAGCCTTCTAGGCAGATTTGAGAGCAAATCAAAAGGCACGGCGTAAGCCGTGCCTTTTGCTTGCAAAGATCGTTGTTATGCGATCTTGCGGCGAATAAACGAGCCCATGCCGATCAAACCGCTGCCCAGCAAGAACAACCCAGCCGGCTCCGGAGTGTAGATGATGTACTCCTGCGGTCCGTTGGCGTCCGCCAAGTCAGACGGCGTCACGATTTCAAACTGAGCCGTGTTCACGCTGTTGTAGTTGGTGGCAACCTGCGCGGCGGCATACCAGCTGGCCGCACCTGCATCCCAACCTAAGCTGGCGTTGCCGACAATGGCTTGGTCCAAAAGCGCCCAAGCAGCAACATTGATGTCGCTGGCAGTCGGGTCATTCTGGTTGGCCTGGAACTGCGAGAACAGCCAGAACAGTTCTTTGTAAGCGGTCTGTACAGATGCCAAGTCAGTAATCGACGGAGTCGCGTTGAATGCACGCGTCGAAGTATAGTTCGCAGTCAGATCCGCATAAGTGAACACGCGGCCCGCCCAGCTCTCACCAACCGTCACTTCGTGGGAGAAATCGTCGCACATTGCAGTTATCGGGTCCGAGCCGTTCACCGTGATGAAATACGGAACGGTGGAGACGCCCGCACTGTCTTTGTTGTCGCCGATTCCAACCAGTTTGATGGTGTCTGCGAACGCGGAGGCACTCAACAACAGAGTACCTAGGAGGATCGCCAATAACGCTTTATTTACTTTAGCCATTTTGTTTTATTCGCCTGTAGAACGAGAATGTGGAATTCGGCCTATCTAGTGCAAGTCCATTGCCAAAATTCTGAAAATTCCACAGGCAATTAAATCAATGACTTAGGAACCTTATTGATAAACATGCTCGCCGATTGTTGCAAAAGGTTGCGCTTTTGTGCGGGATGCTTTCGCACCAATCTCGCTACTGCGATGTCGTGCCAGCTCCAGTGGTGTCAGGTGGCTTCGGCGGATAATACCCCTTCCGCGCGTAAATCTTGTACCCCTCGGGCAGCTCATCTATCTTTATTTTTCTAAACTTGCCGTCCCTGTTTTGGTTTACTGGATAGTAACCCAGGCTGTACTGCTGATGAAGCTCATCCGCGATCTGGTCCAGCGCCGCCGACATTTGATTCGCGCCGTACACTTCCAACATCCTGCCTCCGGTTGACTCCGCCAGTTTCTTCAGCACCTGCTCACCATGATCATCTTTTTCGTAAGTGTGCCTGACGTCGCAGTGGTCTATGTCTTCGCGTTCGCGCGGTGGGTCATATATCTGCAAGACATAAGCGATCACGTCATTCGTCAGCAAGACATCAAGCGCCTCTTCCAGCGTGGATTCGCTCTTAGAATCGCCCGATAAAGCAACAACTACGACTGCTTTCCTTCCGACCTCATGTTTCAGATAGCGGTTCGTGCCTACGCGTAAGGCGTCGTATAAATGGGCTTCTCTCTTTTCGTTATAGGGCGTACCCGTGGGGCCGGTTCCTGGGCTGCCTCTTCGCGATCCCGGGATGCTCCAAGGTGGGGGGGCAGCGGCGCGGGGAGTGTTGGACGAGCCCAGCGCAGTGGCTTGGTCCCGAATCGCGTCCACGCTTTCTTTCAACGCGCCGATGTCCGGAGTCGGCACCTGGACGGTCTCTACCCGCGACGCGTAGCTCAATACGAATCCCAAATCCTGAGGACGCACCACATATTTCATAAAAAGATTAGCGGCATCCGCTTCAGCGTTGAGGATCCACCGCATGTTCGTGCCTGTGTCCAGCATCATGCCCACGTTCAGGAC
>JAICLA010000104.1 GCA_025927695.1 Terriglobales bacterium
AGATCGTTCGCGGGGTCTTCCTGCGAGACGAGGGACGTGGATATATGCAGCTCGCGAAGTAATGAGTCACGCGTGGCTTCAGCGGCGTTATCGACGAGGTTGGCTATGACGCGTTTCATTGATTCAGCGTCGGCCATGACTGGTGGCAAGTTGGGAGCAAGTGCCGTGTGCACGGCGAGGCCGTCCATGCGTCCGTTGAACATGGCGAGGGCAGATTCGACGATGTGATTGATGTCCGCTGGTTGCGGCTGAGCCGTTGGGAAACGCGCGAGCGTGGAGAATTCGTCCACGAGCGTCCGCATGGTTTCCACGGCGCCGGTGATGGTCTCAGCGCAGGATGAGATGACGCTGAGGGAATCGCGATCTGGCGCGGCACCCGGCGCGACTTTGTTTAAGTGTTTCTGGATGCGCTCGGCGGAAAGAGCGATCGGCGTAAGCGGGTTCTTTATCTCATGTGCTACGCGGCGCGCTACTTCACGCCATGCCACTTGCTTCTGCGCTTTGAGCAGGTCGCTCAGATCTTCGAACACCATGACGTAACCGAGATGCTTTCCGTCGTGCTGTAGCGGAGCAACCGTGACTTCGACGTTCAGTTCCGCGCGCTGTGACTTGCTTCCGATGATCATCTCCCGTGACGCAGAGCCCATGCGGTCTGAGCGGCGCAGCACGTGTTCGAGTTCGGCGGCGACGTTGGCTTCGAAGATGGTGCGCAGAGTGTCGGCCCCGTCATGGGTCTCTTGATACCGAAACATGGATTCGAATGCGCGGTTGGCGCTGGTGACGCGGCGCGAGGAATCGAGGGACAAGACGCCGGTAGGAATGTTCTCGAGAATGGTGGCGATCTGTCCGCGGCGTTGTTCCACATCAGCATTGGCCGCGGAGAGCGCGGTGTTGGTGGAATCGATCTGGCGCCGGTTCTGCTGTAGTTCATCAGCCATCTTGTTAAAAGATTGAATCAGCTCGCCGAGTTCGTCGGCAGCGGAAACCTGCACCCGGTAATCGAGGTTGCCGCTTGAGATCTCGGTGGTAGCTTCTGCCAGCGCAGAGACAGGTCGTGTCACCAATCGTGCCATGAAGATGGAGAGCCAGGACGCAGCGAAGAGCACCAGCACCGTGATCAGCATCAGCAGTTGCATGTAAAAGCGACGGACCTGACGGCGCTGCGTGCTGAGATCGAAATAGCGCTTCTGGTTCGCCCCGATGCGGTCGATAGTCTGGCTGAGCGCAACAGGTAGCGGCAGTGCGACGATGATGCGGCCGCGTGGTGGAACATCGAGAACTGATACGAGGTAATGGCGTCCGGCGAGGTCGAGCGGAAAAGCATCCTGTTCACGAGTACTCGTGGTCTTTACGGAAGCATCTGTTGATTTGCTCTGCGACTGAAAGCGGGTGATCAGGGGGTCGAGCTGAGATTTTAATTGAGCCCATGGCGCGGGAAGTTCAAAAGAGCCGATGGGCTGACCATCTTTGAGCACGGCGGCGAATCCACCTTGAAAGTTGGCTTGCGTGCGTTGGAGTATGCCGTCGATGTCCCCAATTTCATTGGAAATCAGGGCTTGGTGGATCGTGCGTCCGCGGGAAAGAGTGAGCGCCTCGCCATGCGCGTTGGCAGCGGCGTAATCGGTGAGCAGGCTGGCCACTTGAGCGGAGTCGTCCTTTAATTCTTCGACCGGACGTGAGAACCATTTGTCGATGGAGCGGTTCATCAGCACGTAAGAGAAGGCGAACATGAAGATGACGGGAATGAATGACAGCACCAGGCCGCCCATGACCATGCGCGTGCGAAAGCGCGAGCCCATCACGCCGAGGCGGCGCTCGGCAAAGAGCTTGAGCAGGTTGCGCGCGAGCATGAAGCTCAGCGCAACGAACAAGAGAAAGATCAGGGCGGAGAGGCCGATGAGGACGAGGGTGCCGGCGAAGCCTTCAGGAGTGAAGAACGAGAGGTCGAGCGATGTCTGCGAGAAAAGCAGCAGCGCCAGCACGATCGTGCCGGCGATGAGAAAGCCTAACGACGTTCGGCTGATGGGATCAGCTGAAGTTGACTTCTTAGGTTCCTGTGGAGGAATAGCCACGTTTTGTGGCTAATTATAGATGTGATTCCCGTTTCCGGTTTCCCGTTTCCCGAAAACCCACGCAACTATGGTGGGAAAAGGCTGTCCGCGGTAAAAAAGAAAGCGGCGGCAAGATGCCGCCGCTATAGCTGGTGCGATACCGGTTTGCTAGTTCTAGAGCAGGCTCGACACGTCTTTGAATTGCTTCTTTTGCGCTTCGGCGACGGCGGCGTAAGTTAGCTGTCCTTTATATGTGTTAACGCCTTCCTTGAGGCCCGGGTCAGCCTTCAGCGCGTTGATTGCGCCGTTTTTCGCCAGTCGCATCACGTATGGGAACGTGGCGTTCGTGAGGGCGAGCGTCGAGGTGTGCGGCACCGCGCCGGGCATGTTGGTAACGCAGTAGTGAACCACGCCGTCAACGGTGTAGGCAGGATCGCTATGTGTGGTGGGCTTGGCTGTCTCAATGCAGCCACCCTGGTCGATGGCGACATCAACGATCACGGCGCCCTTCTTCATTTGCGAGACCATTTTGCGGGTTACGAGCTTCGGAGCAGCTGCGCCGGGGATGAGCACGCCACCGATCACGAGATCAGCTTTGCGCGTGGAGTCAGCGATGCTGTAGGAATTCGAAGCAAGAGTGTGAACGCGTCCGCCGAAAATGTCATCGAGTTCGCGCAGACGATTCAGATTCAGGTCAATGATGGTGACATCCGCGCCCATTCCCATCGCGATCTTGGCAGCGTGAGTGCCGACGATTCCGCCGCCGATGACGACGACTGTTGCAGGTGGAACGCCCGGGACGCCGCCGAGAAGAACACCCCGTCCGCCTTTTTCGTGTTCGAGGTAAGTTGCGCCTACTTGTACGGACATGCGTCCGGCGACTTCTGACATCGGCGTGAGGAGCGGAAGCGTGCGGTTCTTGTCGGTAACGGTCTCGTACGCGATGCCGAGGACTTTTTTCTTCAGGAGTTCATCGGTGAGATCTGGAATCGGGGCCAGATGCAGGTAGGTGAAGAGCACGAGGTCATCGCGGAAGTAGGGAATCTCTTTGGCGATAGGTTCTTTCACCTTCACCACCATGTCGGCCTTTTTCCAGACTTCCTCCGCGGAGCCGAGGATCTCAGCGCCAGCGGCTTTGTAATCTTCATCCGGCATGGAGGAAAGTTTGCCGGCATTGGTCTCAACGATGACTTTGTGGCCGGCGTCGACCAGCTCTTTTACGCCGCTGGGCACGATGCCTACGCGGGCTTCATGGTCTTTAACTTCTTTGGGAACTCCGATGATCATTTTTCTTCCTTCGTAAGTTAGTTTCTAGTTTCTCGTTTCTAGTTTCTAGAAACGTCAAAAGCGGTCGTGCCGTTGCGTGTGGCGGCAAGATGCCGCCACGACAGCCGGCGAGACGCCGGCGATACGAAAATCTATTCGCCGGTGTCGATCTGGGCGCGTTGCAACTTGTCAGAGTAGTCGATGTAGACCGACTTCCACTGAGTATAGAAATCAACGGCTCCGAGTCCGCCTTCGCGGTGTCCGTTGCCTGTGGCTTTCACTCCGCCGAAGGGAAGATGAACTTCTGCGCCGATCGTGGGAGCATTGATATAGGTAATGCCGGCATAGATGTCGCGGATGGCGCGAAAGGCCTTATTTACGTCGCGCGTATATAAAGAGGATGAGAGGCCGTAAGGTGTGCCGTTCGCAATCTCGACGGCTTCCTCTACGGAACTCACGGGAATCACGGTTGCGACCGGCCCAAAGATTTCTTCCTGAGCGATGCGCATCTTTGCATTGCCATCGCCGAAGATGGTGGGTTCGAAGAACCACCCTTTCTTGTGTGCACCTTCCAAGCGATTTCCGCCGGCAAGGACTTTCGCGCCTTCTTTCTTGCCGATATCAACGTATTTAATGCTGGTGTTGATCTGTTGCTCGTTGATCTGCGGACCCATCTCATTCTTCTCGTCGAGTCCATCCCCAACCTTGAGGGACTTTGCCTTGGCAACGAATTTGTCAACGAACTCGTTGTAAGCGCCTTTCTGCACGATCATGCGGCTGGCCGCGGTGCAGCGTTGTCCCGTCGTTCCGAATGCACCCCACACCGCGCCATCAATAGCGAGCGAGATGTTGGCATCGTCAAGAACGATGATGGCGTTCTTGCCGCCCATCTCAAGCGAGCACGGCTTGAAACTTTTCGCAGCGGCTTCGCCGACTATGCGTCCGACTTCTGATGAGCCGGTGAACGAGATTGCACGCACATCAGGATGATTGACGATCGGCGCGCCGGCTTCGGGGCCAAACCCGGTGACGATGTTGATCACGCCCTTCGGCAGGCCGGCGTCGATCAAAGTTTGAACAAGGTTGAAAGTAGAGAGCGGAGTGTCTTCAGCAGGTTTGATGACGCAGGTGTTTCCGCAGACAAGAGCAGGGAACAACTTCCATGAGGGGATGGCCATGGGAAAGTTCCATGGCGCGATCATGCCGACGACGCCGAGCGGAACGCGGATGGCCATTGCGAATTTGTTCGGCAATTCTGATGGAACAGTCGCACCGAAGAGGCGACGACCTTCCCCAGCCATGAAGTAAGCGGTATCAATGGCTTCTTGCACGTCTCCGCGGGTCTCTTTTAGTACCTTGCCCATCTCGCGCGTCATGTCTTTCGCATATTGCTCTTTGCGCTGGGTAAGGAGTTCGCCGGCACGAAAGATGATCTCAGCGCGCCGCGGTGCAGGCACCAGCCGCCAGGTCTCAAAGGCCTTTTGCGCGGCGGCAACGGCATCATTCACGTCGTTCTGATCGGAAGCCTGAAAGATTCCGACTACATCATCAGTGTTCGCGGGGTTGAGGTTCTCAAAAGTCTTGCCGGAACGGGACGCGACCCATTCACCGCCGATAAGGTTCTTATAGGTTTTCACCGCAGACATGCTGACTGGAGGCTTCCTTGAAGAGGTAACAAACTATTTATCGTACAGGAAGTTGCAGCAGATTTCATCTCACGCAGCCTCACAAACAGGGCACCCACAACTACGGAGTATTAAGGCAGAAGGAGACGAACAAGGTGAGTAAAATGCTTATTTTGCAGCGTTTAAAAGCTATGGTAATCTCTCACCATCAACGACTTGCAAAGTCAGTGAGTAAGCGTGCCTCCGAGTAAACCGCGCAAAACCGGCGAACATGTGATCGGATGGGTGACAGTCTCCTACCGGAGCGTCATCCTCTCTATCATCGGCGTGATCCTGTTGGTCGGCGTCGTACTTTACTTTGCCTTTCCTGAAGCTACGTCAAAAGCATTCGCTTCCGGAACAAGTTTCCTTGCCTCGCTGGCGGGAAAGATATCTGGCACAGGTTCAGACAACAAACCGACAAAGGAAGCCGGCGAAAAGAAAGCCAGCTTCACACTCCTTGATGGCAGCGTAAAAGTTAAGAAGCAGAGCAGCAATACCTGGGTGAATGCTGCATATGACGTGCCGCTGGAAAAAGGCGACGTAGTGCAGACCGGCCCGGAAGGCATGGCGAAGATCGTGTTCGCTGACTTGACCAATTACACGCTGAAGCCGGATTCGCTCATCGTGGTAGAGGAGAACTCTACCAATGCTGAACAGCAGACGCGAGTGGCAGTCGAGGTTACGACCGGTACGGTCGATCTTTCCACCGCCACATATTCGAGCGGTTCAAAGTCTGAAGTCATCATGGCCGGCAGCAAAGCTGCCCTCGCTCCTGACAGCAGCGCGCAAGTCCGCAATGATCCAAAGAGCGACACGCATGAGATCGTGATGACGCGCGGTACTTCTGAAGTGACGCGCAACGGCGAGACCGTGAGCTTGTCCAATTATGACAAGGTAAGTTTTAAGTCTGACTCCACGAAGATGGCCAAGGACCATGAAGTGGGGCCGCCGACCTTGATCGAGCCTTCGAACATGATGCCGGTGTTCTCACAGAACGGAACCTCAACGATCAACTTTTCTTGGACACCGATCGATGGCGCGAAGGGTTATCACGTCCGCATAGCGAAGAACCCTTACTTCACACAGATGGTGGCGGAGAAGAAAGCGACGGGGTCCGATCTGCAGATGGCGAACCTGCCTGAGGGCGCCTACTACTGGTCAGTGCAAACAGTGGACGGACGCGGGAAGGAATCTTCTGACAGCGAGACCAACCGCTTCACTATCATTCCACGCAGCACCGATTCGGGCCTGAGTTTGGAGCTGGAGCCATTCGTTCAACATGGGCGTATCATTGAGGTTCGAGGCAAGACTGAAGCCAGCGCACGCGTGATGGTGAACGGCGGAGAAGTGCCAGTCATCAGCAGCGACGGACACTTCCAATACCTCACGCCGCCTTTGCCGAACGGCGAGAACGTGATCACCATAACGGCACAAAATTCACACGGCGGTGTGAACACGCAGACCAAGAAGGTAGTAATACAGTAGATGAAGCGCGCGGTTCGCATCGCGAGCCGTGCATCGAGTTCATTCCTCTGGCCGGGATTTGAGTTAGCCCGGCGTTATCCACTTTGAAGTCAATCTCAGGTGTCGAGCCTGGCTGTTTCGGTTGCAGATTTTGTTACTAAGGAAGAGAAGCTCTTAAATTATGTCGTCGAACGGGAACCAGAGTAATTTTAGCTTCCGCTCATTGTTCAGCATGTTCTCCAGCGATCTTGCCATCGATCTGGGGACAGCCAATACGCTTGTATACGCGAAGGGCAAAGGCATCGTGGTGAACGAGCCTTCCATCATTGCCGTGAACAAGAACACCAATGAGGTGGAAGCGGTAGGCAAAGAGGCCAAAGAGATGCTCGGCCGCACACCAGGCAACATTGTGGCGGTAAAGCCGATGAAGGATGGCGTGATCGCCGACTTTCGCCAGACCGAGCGGATGCTGAACTACTTCATCCAGAAGGCGCACAACAGAAAGATGCTGGTGCATCCGCGCATCGTCATCGGCGTGCCTTCAGAGATCACTCAGGTAGAGAAGCGCGCGGTCATGGACTCTGCGTATCGCGCGAAGGCCAGCGAAGTTTACTTGGTGGAACAGGCGATGGTCGCGGCCATCGGCGCCGGACTTCCTATCACGGAGCCGAGCGGCAACATGGTCGTCGATATCGGTGGCGGTACGACTGACATCGCGGTCATCTCGCTCAGCGGCATCGTGTATTCGCGCTCCGTGCGCATGGCCGGCAACCAAGCGGACGAAGCCATCATGAACTACCTGAAGCGCAAATATAACTTGCTCATTGGCGAACGTACCGCTGAGCAGATCAAGATGGAGATCGGTTCCGCGTTCCCGCTGGACAAGCCTCTCACGATGGAGATCAAAGGCCGCAACCTTATCGAAGGCGTGCCCAAAACAATCACGGTAGATGACAGCGAAATTCGCGAAGCGCTGGGCGAGTGCGTTGGGACGATCATGAATGCGATTCGCGTGGCGCTGGAGCGGACTCCGCCGGAGCTTTCCGCCGACATCAGCGACCGCGGTATTGTCCTCACCGGTGGCGGGGCATTGCTGAAGAATCTGGACAAGCGAATCCGCGAAGAGACCGGATTGCCGGTTTCCATCGCGGACGATCCGTTGGCGAGCGTGGTGCTGGGCACAGGAAAGATGCTCAGTGACTTCAAGCTGCTGCGTAAGATATCGATTGATTACGCGTGATCGCCCGCATTGAAGAGATAACAAAGAGGTGGGGCATCACGCCTCACCTCATTTTGTTTAAGAATTTGTTTTAACGCATGGAAAATTTTTTTAGCCGATATCGCAATGAGACGGTGCTGTTCGGCGTCGTGTTCATACAGGTCATCTTGCTGGCGGTACAGGTGCGCGTGCCGCAGCCGGCGCTTGGCAGTGTGACGGCTGCAGTGCAGCCGTCGCAGCCTGGGCCGCGATTGATCCGTGTATGGGCCACGGGGCTTATCTCTCCATTCCAGAAATTGACCGTCCATTCGGGCGAAGGCATTCGAGGAATTTGGCGCAACTACATTGACCTCATCCATGTTCGCCAACAGAACATAGAGATGAAGCAGGAGATCGATCATCTGCGGCTGGAGAAGATAAGGCTGCAGCAAGACGCGGAACAAGGGCAACGTCTACAAGCCCTGCTCGGGTTTAAAGAACAATTTCTTGATCAGACCGTTGCGGCGCAGGTGATCGGCACTAGTGGCACCGATCTTTCTCGTGTGATCTATGTGGACCGCGGAACGCGCGACGGTGTTCAACCTGGCATGGCCGTCATCACTCCGGATGGCATTGTGGGCAAAGTAAGTCGCGCGGATAAAACGACATCTCAAGTGTTGTTGATCACCGACCCGATGAGCGGCGCCGGTGTTTTGCTGGAGCGATTGCGGCTGAATGGCGTGTTGAAAGGCACACAGGGGGGATATCCCGAAGTGCTGGATGTGATGGCTGACGAGAAAGTGCAAGTCGGCGACAGCATTGTAACCACCGGGGGCGATAGAGTTTTTCCTAAAGGACTTTCGGTGGGTACAGTGACGAGTGTTTTTCCCGATCGCGAACGCGATCCGTTCCTCGCGATCCGCGTGAAGCCCACCGTGAATCTGGGCCGGCTCGAAGAGGTATTGATCGTCACCAAAGTCTTGGAACAACAAGTAGTGGATTCAAGCGCCCCGGAGCGCGCGGCTGACATTCTCGCCCAGAGGCTGCCATCTGCTAAGAAGAAGACTGCTGATGAAGTAGCCAAACAGACTGCGGCGGCGGAAGCAGCGCCCGGTGGTGAGACGCCGGCGATGAACGCAGAACCTGCTGCCGTACCTCAGGTCGCGACGCCGAAGACCCGGCCCCCGGCTGTGCCCGACAAGTACTCGCCGCCGGATGCAAAGAAGAGCAGCGTGAGCACTGCAGAGACACCTTCCAAGAAAAACGAAAGTGTGCCTGCAACAACGAACGAAACGAAAAAGGGCAACAGCGCTCCTGCTGACTCGGCGACTAAAAAGCAGCAAACTCCGCCAAAGGAAACTCCGCACTGACGGCTATGGCGGCGCAACGCACTCTCAGTCGCGAAGGAATCGAGGTCTTCCGGTTCGGGCCACTGGCTA
>JAICLA010000304.1 GCA_025927695.1 Terriglobales bacterium
CGGAAGTCGTAGTTGAACAGGTCCTGGAACCACATGCCTGCGATGAACAGGAAGTTCCAGCGGTCTGCGCGGCGTTTTTCGATGTCTGCCATCGTGCGTTCGCCGGTCACAGAGCCGTAGTTGATCTTGGTTGCGCCGAAGCACTTATCGAACTTCTTCAGCAGCGAGAAGATGCTGAAGCGCGAAGGCGCGTTGAATGAATTGTAGTTACGCAGCAGCGCCAGCGTCACGCCGACCACGCTCAAGAACCGTCCTCGGGCCGCGTCATTGATGCGGGCCACGTCTTTCGCCAGGCGGTCTGCGTTCAAGAACGCAGTGACTGGCGCAGCTTCTTTCGTGTCTTTGTCGATCATCAGCGCCATGCCGATACCGCAATTCGGGTGGCATCCGCAGCTCAGTTGTCCCCAATCTGCATTGGGCCCGTGTACCAGGTCGGCCCAATCAGAGAAGGTGGACATGAAGCTGATCGGGAACCAGTCGCGGACTGGCTCGCCGAGTCCGACTTGGTTCTTCACATCATGCGCGAGGTGGCTTAGCGTGTAGCGCTGTGCTTCGCGGCGTTCGTCCGTCACTTCTTCGTCGCGGCCCGTGAAGCTGACCGGCTGGAAGCTGAGGAAGCTGATGACCTTCGGATTATCCAGCGCGAACTGGATGATCTTGCCCACCTGCTCGTTGTTGATGCCGTTCACGATGGTGGTGACAGGAACGATGTCCACACCCGCTGCGTGCAGGTTCTGGATCGCGCGCACCTTCACGTCAAACATGTTGCCGACTTTGCGGTGCGCATTGGCCGCGTTGCCGATACCGTCAAATTGCAGGTATGCATAACGCAGGCCCGCTTCCGCAGCCTGTTTGCAGAACTCAGGGCTCTTCGCGAATTCAATGCCGTTCGTCGCAGCCTGCACCGAGTTGTAACCCACCTTGCGGGCGTAACGGACAGCGTCCAAGAAGTACGGTGACAACGTAGGCTCGCCGCCGGAGAACTGCACTGACATCTGACGGCGCGGCTTGATGGTGATGGCATTGTCCAACATGGTCTTGATCTCGACCCACGTAAGTTCGTGGACAAAGCCCACCTGGTTAGCGTCCATGAAGCAGGGATCGCACATCATGTTGCATCGGTTCGTCAGGTCGATGGTGAGGACGGAGCCGCGGCCGTGCGTCACGGTCGATGTGCCGTGGTTGTGCAGCTTTTCATCGTTGTGGGCTTTGATGTCGCGGCCGGGGAACACTTCTTCAAGATGCTTGAAGAAAGCGGTGTCCATCGCCATGATGTCTTCAAAATGGCCGTGCTTGGGGCAGTCCTTCACCATCAGGATCTTGCCGTCGCGCTCGATGATCTGCGCTTTGATCTCGCCCACCTTTTCGTTGAGCAAAACTTCGTGCGGCAATTTGCCGTCGAGGATCTGCTGGCGGATCTCCGGCACGCAGCGCGGGCACAGAGAGTCAGTGGTGCGCGGCCAGCCAAGTGGCGGCTTCTGCTTCTCATAAGATTTCAGCAGCGGCTTGTCAGACCACTTCGGAGTGAATGACGGCTTCTGGTTGATCTGGTTGAGGGAGTCAAAAACATGCCAGGCGCCATTGGCGGCAACCGCCAAAGCCTTCTCAACATATTTCACTGGTTTATGCATTCTTTTTCATTTCTCCTGAAGTGTGTTGCCTCTTGCATCTTCTAACTGCGCCGGTCTCTCGTCCGGCCCGCTCGCATTCAGAGTTGCTCAAACCCTTGCCTGCTAAGCAGATACAGTAAATCTACTCTAGGATATTTGCGAAAAGGCAGTACCCGAACAGGTTACCCATGAATGGTGCAAATAGGGCACTGAATGGCGAATCAGGGCAGGGAATGGGAAGGGACTATGTTTAGAATTACAGCGTGCTCGGCGCTAACGTAGAACAAAACGGTTTCCACATTGCGCACGGCGTTTTTAGGCAAGAAGACGTCGTGTGCATTCTCTCTTCCGTGCAGCGAACTCAAGTGGCACGCAGTCGCGCGGGTATACGCCACCTGATGTCGGATCCAAACGTAGTGTTTGTAGCGAACGACCCGCGACTCATCTCGCTAGCGACGCAAGCCCTTGGTCAATCCGCCTTTCCGTTTCGTGCAACTCTCTTCGACAAATCCCCCGATTCGAACTGGAGAGTAACTTGGCATCAGGACACAGCTCTGCCGCTGCAAGAAAGAATCGATGCGCAGGGTTGGGGACCATGGTCGTTGAAAGAGGGAATCCACTACGCTCACGCTCCACAATGTGCATTGGAGAAGATTGTTGCGTTACGGTTGCACCTGGATGACTCCACTGAATTCAATGGCCCTCTCCGAGTAATTCCAGGAAGTCATAACCTTGGCCTACTCAGCGACGAGGAAGTTTCGCGGATCGCGGCAAATCGCGATGCCTTCGATTGCATAGGCGCAAGCGGATCGGTGCTGGTCATGCGACCACTGCTTATTCACGCTTCTTCCAAATCGAAGAACAAAGTTCCGCGCCGCGTCCTGCACGTCGAATACGCCTCTTCCAAAGATGTGGGCGATGGACTGCACCTCGCAACTGCATGATGATGTCCAAAAATCGCCATTTGTAGGGCTCGTTTCTGTTACCGTGCAGTCGAGGAAATAAACATGAAACTCCTACTGGGACTTACCGCTGCAGCCATAGCCGTCGCCTTTGGCAATGGATCATCGGACAAAACGTCGGATGCCAA
>JAICLA010000106.1 GCA_025927695.1 Terriglobales bacterium
ACGTCTTCTGCGGAAGGGTGCTGGTAGGAAAAAATCAGGGAAAGCAAGTTTCGGCCTTCAGGATTGAGCTGCGTCAATATCTCGGGATGCTCAGTGACAACTTTCTTGAGCTCGGCACCTTTTAAATTCGTTGAGGTGTAAATACTCGGCGTCTGAGGCTGAGTTTGAGCATGAACGTAGCGATGATTGCGGGCGACGAAGAAAGTTGCCGTGAGCAACAATACGATGAAAATAACCAGGACGCGGCGGGGGGCCATAAGATTGCGCTCCTTCCGAATTCACTAGAGCTTACTCCGGAGGAGCGACGGCGCGCAAAAACAAAATGGAGAGGCAGGTTCTCCTCTCCATCGCTTGATCTCAACTTATTTCCGCGAATCGCGGCAGTCCCTTAATAGAGCCTGAAGTTGACCTCAACATTGATCTGCACGGCTACGGGCTGTCCGTCTTTGGTGGCCGGCTCGAACTTCCACTTGCGTACGGCTTCGATCGCTTTCTGATCGAGGCCCATGCCCAGCGGACGTTCTACTTTGATCTGCTTCGGGTTGCCGTTCTGGTCCACGATCAACCAGAGAACGACCACGCCTTGATACTTTGCCTTACGTGCTTCTTCTGAATACTCAGGGTCAGGCGTAGAGATCGGTTTCGGAGCTCCGATACCGCCGCCGACTTTGTAGACGCCGCCGCCAAAGCCCATTCCCTGTCCGGGTCCCAGACCGCGACCGGTGCCTACACCGAGTCCGCCACCGCCACCTTCACCAATGCCGCCGCCTACGCCGGTTCCGTTTGAAGCCGGTCCAACCACTTTCGTCATAGGATTGCCGACGACAGGCATGTTGTTATCCGGCAGCTTGATGTTCGTTGGAGCCATGATGGTGGGCTCAGCCGTGAGTTTCGGATTGTCATTCTTGATGACAATGGCCGGAGGAGTGATCTGCGGGGTAAGTGCGACTTTCGGCAGATGTCCCTTGGGTGCCTGGATCTTGCTGACATCGCCACCGCCACCGCCGCCGCCCATCGTGGGACCAGGCTTGGTCATTGGCATGTACTCGCTGACGTCCGGCGCGACCAGGGTGACGCTGTCCTTCTTCATCTGCTGGACTTTCTTGCCGCCCCAGATGCTGCCAACGATCAAGGCGGCGATGACTGCGCTGTGAATGGCAAGTGAGGTTCCGGCGGAGCGCTTACGATCTTTGCGCTCCCAGATGTCACGCACCGCCACGGGCCGCGACGTTAGCTTCAACGGCGGAAGTTTTTCCGGGAAGAGCGCGTCTTTAATGTTCTGGCCGAGTGACTCGAAGAGAGAAGGTTCCTTTGGACGGAGCAACTGCGGGAAAGGAACGTTATTCGCTGGAGTTCTGAAATTGGGAACGAATGCCTGGTTTGCCATGTTACTTCTTGAGGGACCCCGTGTCTGCTTCAACCTGTTGGACTTGCTGACCTGTTAGGAGATGTTTTCCGCCGTTACCAAGTTGTATTTGAGACTTGCAACTGTTTGTTACAACAACTGCATATGGCTGAGTTTGACGCGAAATCCAGCAGCTCTGTTGCATGTCTTAATACCTTAGCTACGAAAAGATATTTCTCATCATGCATGCATCCTTCGCGCAATTTTTTATTTTGAGGTTGCCTGGATCAAACCCGGAACCCGCGCCCTAGTTTCTGGGACGCAGTGTGACGAGTCGTTGCCCATGAGTGCTCCTCTATAATGTTTGGACACGAAATCCTTTCTGCCTGATGACGGCTTAAAGATTCTTTACACAAAAAACCGGAGATGGAATGGGCGCGCCCCCAGAGCTAAAAGCGACACTGAACCTGCCAAAGACTGACTTTTCTATGAAGGCAAACTTGCCGCTGAACGAGCCCAAATGGCTCGAGCGGTGGGAGGGGCTAGGTCTGTATGGACGCATCCGTGAAGCGCGCAAAGGCGCGCCAATGTACGTGCTGCATGATGGGCCTCCTTATGCGAATGGGCCTATCCATCTGGGTCACGCGCTCAATAAATGCCTGAAAGATTTTGTGGTGAAGACGAAGACCATGGCGGGCTTCGACTCGCCTTACATCCCCGGCTGGGACTGTCACGGCTTGCCCATCGAGATCAAAGTGGACGAGGCGCTGGGCCGCAAGAAGTTGGAGATGGCAGCCATCGACGTGCGCAAGGCCTGCCGCGATTACGCCAACAAATACGTTGATCTGCAGCGCGAGCAATTCAAGCGCATCGGCGTGTTTGGGCGTTGGGAAGATCCGTATTCGACGATGAGCAAGACGTATGAGTCGGTCATCGTGCGAACCTTCTACGATTTTCTCGAGAAGGGTGAGGAGTTTGTTTACAAGGGACTGCGGCCTGTCTATTGGTGCATCCACGATAAGACCGCGCTTGCGGAGGCGGAAGTCGAGTACGAGATGCACACCAGCCCCAGCGTGTATGTGAAATATGCGCTGACCAGCGAGGCGGCAAAGATCGATGCTGCCCTTGCCGGAAGAAGAGTAAACACCATTATCTGGACTACTACACCTTGGACGCTGCCAGCGTCGATGGCGGTGGCGTTTCATCCGGAATTTGAGTATGTGGCGCTGGAGTCGGGCGGCGAGGTGTACATCGTCGCCGAAGCTTTAGCCGAAGCGACGAAGAAGGCTTGCTCCCTGGAAGGTGCGAACGTTGTGGCGCGATTCCCGGGCGCGCAAATGGAGTATGTGACATTTGCGCATCCATTCTTGGAACGCTCGATCGTAGGTGTGCTCGCGAATTATGTGACGACCGAGCAAGGGACGGGCGCGGTGCACACGGCGCCATCGCACGGAGCTGATGACTTCTATACCGGCGCGAAGTACAAGCTCGACCAGACTTGCAATGTCGATGAGGCTGGTCGCCTGCGCAACGGACTTCCTGAATACGACGGTAAGACGGTGTTCAAAGCCAATGAGCCCATCATTGAGCTGCTGAAGTCACGCGGTGTGCTGCTGGGTGGTGGAAAGATCGAACATTCGTATCCGCATTGCTGGCGTTGCCACAATCCCGTCATCTTCCGCGCGACCGAGCAGTGGTTCATCAGCATGGAAGGCCAAGTAGAAGACAGCACCCTTCGTCAGCGCTCGCTCGATGAGATCAAGAACGTGAAGTGGGATCCCGCTTGGGGCGAAGACCGCATCTCCAACATGATCGCTACGCGACCAGACTGGTGCATCAGCCGCCAACGCATCTGGGGAACGCCTATCGCTGTGTTTTTCTGCTCAAGTGAATCCTGCAACACATTACTGCGCTCGAAAGAAGTGAACGCAAAAGTGGTTGAGTTGTTCGCTAAAGAAGGCGCCGATGCATGGTACCTGCGCGAAGCGAAAGACATTCTGCCCTCCGGTATCAAGTGTGCGAAGTGCGGCAGCACTGAGTTCCGCAAAGAGATGGACATCATCGACGTCTGGTTCGAGTCCGGCTGTAGCTGGGCGGCCACGCTCGAGCCGAACGGGCTGCGCTTCCCTGCCGAGTTTTATACCGAAGGGGGAGATCAGCATCGCGGGTGGTTCCATTCTTCCTTGCTTTGTGCAGTGGGCACGCGCGGACACGCTCCCTACAAGCACGTTGCCACCAGCGGATGGACTCTTGATCCTTCAGGCAAAGCCATGTCCAAGTCGTTGGGTAATGTCGTCGATCCGATCGATATTGCGAAACGTCTCGGTGGAGAGATCGTTCGACTATGGGTGGCGTCGGTGGACTTCCGTGAAGACGTATCGGCTTCTGAAGAATTGATGCAGCGCGTGGCGGAGAACTACCGCAAGGTACGCAACACCTTCAGGAATATGTTGGGGAACCTGTTCGACTTTGATCCGGCACACGCGGTGCCATTCGCGGAGATGGAGCCGCTGGACCAATACATGTTGTTGCGAACGGCAGAACTGACGGAGCGCGTGAAGCAGTGGTATGAAGAATTCTATTTTCATCGTGTGTATCACGATGTTCACGACTTCTGTAGCGTGGACCTAAGCAAAATCTATTTCGACGTACTGAAAGACCGGCTGTACACCTTCGCGCCGGATTCTAAATCTCGTCGTTCAGCTCAAACAGCGTTGTGGCATATCTCTGAGGCGTTGGTGCGGTTGATTGCGCCGATGTTCAGCTTTACAGCCGACGAGATTTGGCAATTCATGCCGAAGGTCAGCGGCCGCGCAGAAAGTGTGCACCTTACTCTCTTCCCTTCGGCGGCTGAGATCTATGGCGGTGACATCGATGCAAAAACGCTAGATACGCTGCGCGCCGACTGGACGACGCTGATGACGGTCCGCGACGAGGTGCTCAAGGCGCTCGAGCCGAAGCGGCAGAGCAAAGAGATCGGCACAAGCCTTGAGGCACAGGTGATGATCGCTGCATCGCCGGAAGTTCATCAACTTCTCCAGCGCAACGAAAGCCAGCTGCGTGCATTGTTTATCGTGTCGCAAGTCAAGCTAAAAGAAGCAGCTGCCACGAATGGCAATTCGCCAGTGCACGTGGAAGTTGCCCGAGCAGCCGGAGAGAAGTGTGAACGCTGCTGGAATTATTCAGTCCACGTTGGCGAAGACAAGCAATACCCGACGATCTGCGAGCGCTGCTCTGATGCTCTTAAGCAGATCGTGAAGGCCTGATGGTCGCGGAGCGCAGGTCTTATCGCGGATATTACTACCTTATTGCCGCGCTCATTTTCGCTCTGGACCAAGCCACTAAGCTGGCGATCGTTCGCAACATTCCGCTGAATCGCAGCGTCGCGGTCATTCCTGGGTTCTTTGGTTTGAGTCACGTTTTGAATCCGGGCGCAGCGTTCAGCCTGTTCGCCGACTCATCTTCCCGTTATGCGCCAAGACTTTTGATCACGTTCGCCTGCGTCGTGCTCGTCGCCATCTTTGTGGTGCTGTGGCGATCGGGCAAAGGTTTCGCGTTGAGCAATCTTGCGCTGGCGCTCATCATGGGCGGCGCGATGGGAAATCTACTGGACCGGCTGCGCATTGGCAGCGTGATCGATTTCCTGATGTTCAAGTTCGGTAGCTATTACTATCCAGACTTTAACGTAGCCGACAGCGCGATCGTGGTGGGCTCGCTGCTATTGATCGCGGAATTGTTCTTTCACAAACAGCCCTCGATCGACAATCAGTCGTTCTCATAGATCTTTTTATAGACCGCACAGTTGCGAACAATGGCCTGCACATATTCGCGTGTCTCAGTGAACGGGATAGACTCTACCCACTCAGCAACGTCGCGGAATTGCCCGGCTGAGCGCCAATCGCTCACGCGGTTCGAACCGGCGTTGTAGGCAGCGAGCGCGTACTCCACCCCGCCGTTGGAATCGACCATCTCCTTGAAATAGCGCGTGCCCAGCTTGATGTTAGATTCGGGCTCAAGCAACCGGGCAGCTGAGAAGGGGCGCAACTTCGTTTCTTTCGCTAAGCCCTTCCCTACAGACGGAAGTATCTGCATCAGGCCGTAAGCATTCGCGGGAGAGATTGCCCCCGGGTTAAATTCCGATTCCTGTCGGATGAGCGAAGCCACAAGATAAGGATCGAGTCCATTCGCTTGAGAATCCTGTTTAAGCGCCTGCCAATACGACCGCGGGAACAAGACCTGCAAGAAGGAGCGCGGGATTGCGTTGGTATCGACAGCGAAATAGTTGGGCAGCGCACGCTTCAGGGTTTCTAGCGCACTGTACGGGCGTCCAGCATCTTGCTGCAGGCGCACAATTTCACCCACCACCCACGGCTTCGAAGGATCGCTTATCGAAGGCTGCAGTTCTTTCAATGCGAAATCAAACAGCGCGCCGTTGGAAAGCAATCGCGATTTCTGCAAGTGAACGTCGGTCACACCGTCAGCGGATTCCTGCAATGTGAACTTGTCTGGCAGTTCAGGAACTTTCGCAAGGATGGGATCTTCTTCGGGCGCACCCACTTTATTGAGTTCGGGCAGTCGTTCGCGCGCCAGCAGCGCATAGTAATAGTTGCGATAGCGCGAAGAGAGCTTCAGATAATACGCGCGGGCTTTCCCGAGATCATGGCTATCTTCGGCGATCCGCCCACGCCAATAGAGCGCATTGGGCACCTCATTCGAGCGTGGATAGTCAGTGATCTGCTCTTCAAAGCGTTTTTTGGCCTCGTCAATCTTTCCTAGACGATAATCGAGCCACGCCGCCTTCCAGTGTGAGTACGCTCCGTAGCGACCCGTCGGAAAGCGGTCGGCTAGTTCTTGATAAAGGGCGGCAGCGCGTTCGAAATCTTTGCGCAGCAAATATCGATTGCCGGCATTGAGCAGTGCTTCCTGCAGCCATCCACTGTCGGGCGTGGACTTGCGCATCTCGTCGAGGTATGCGGCGGTTGCGGCATCATCATCGCGAGAGAGTTCGGTGAGTAAGAAGAGACGCTGCGCGTTCGCATCGCCGATCGCATTGGAGACCGCGCCTAGCACTTGGCGCGCCTCGCCGGCCCGGTCACTGCGCATCAGTGAGTTCGCCAGCGCGACTTGCAGAGCAGCGTCTTGGGGCGCTGCCGTGGTGAGCGATCGATACTCAGAAGCGGCTTCAGAATATCGCTTGCTCCGCGCCAGGAGATCGGCACGGGTCTTGCGCATCTCAAACGTTCCGAAATTCTCGCCTGAGACTAAGCGTCGAAGTTCATTGCCCGCGTCATTTGCCTCAGGACTTAGCGGCATCTCGAAATAAAGATGGCGGAAGACATCAATGGCTTTGTCGTTGTTTCCTGCCCCGAGATAGGCTTTGCCTAGCGCGTGTTCGATATCAGCGCGCAAAGGCTTGCGCCATTCGGCGAGGACATCTGCGGCCTGATCGAAGGCGTTTGTCGCCATCAACGTGTCGGCATAGGCGAGCGCGGCGTCGCGCACGAAGATGGAATCGGGATAAGACTTCGTAAAGCCGCTCAAAACCAGTAGCGCTTCTTTCGGCTGGCCGTCCGCGCGATAAGCCTGACCAAGGATGTAATCGACGTAATCGCTGAGATCGCGCGCGTGCGGTTTGGCGTTTTTCAGCGCGTCGATCGATTTCGTGTAATCGCGGTCTTGCGAACGCGCGTATCCAAGAACCAAATAAGCAAGCGCACCAGCGTCGCTATCTTTGTGGGCTTTGGCATATCTTTCCACGCCTGCGTAAGCAGCTTTCGAGTGCGTGTCAAAAAGCTGGCGGGCCATTGGCTTCAGATCAGAGGACGAGACGAAAGCCTGCTTCATGCGGCGCGCGCGTGCAGCGTCAGCAGCTTTTTTCTGCGCAGCGGCGCGAGTAGACGCCGGTGACTTTGCGGGAGCCTTCTTTTTTTTCTTTGAAGATTGCGCAGCGGCGGGAAGAAGAGAAAAAACGATTGCGAATAGAGCTGACGAGGCTACGACTTTCCGGATAGACAACACAACATTAGTTTACTGCGGAAAGTCTGCGCCTAGAAGAGAGACATCGTTGTCGGCGAGGATGCGTATGATCTCCGCTTGAAAATAATTCGCGGGGCCGGCCACGCTGTTGTTGTAGCGCTTCTCGTATGTGGAACGGCTCTTATCGATATCTTCCTGCAAGCGCTTATAGATGTCTTTGTTGGCGCGGCCTTCTTCCACCTTGCCCTTGTTGTAGAGCTTGATCTCGTCCACCAAGAGTTTGGCGAAACGTTTGGCTTTCTTATGCACTTCCTGGTCTTCCTTGGACAACGAAGATAGGTCTGGACCAGAAGAAGCCGGGGCAGCCGCAGGTTTGGGCGGTTCCGGCGCCGGCGGTGGCTCTGATTCGGCGGCTTGGGGCGGCGGACCAGCTTCAGCTGGAGGAGCCGCGGAGACGGGCGCTTCGGGCGCTTCGGTTGCAGAAGCTCCACCCCCGGCTTTGCGGAGCGCCAGCAATTCAAGCCAGCTTGCCGTAGAACGAACTAGAACCCGCGCCGCGGACTCGTCCGACTTCCCTTCAGCCTCGGTGCCGGCGTCGATGTAAACCACAGCGGCGACCTTTTCGCGGACGACTATTGGAAGCACACACGCGTTGCCGTCTGACGGATTGCCGTGCGTAGAAATAAACTTTGCATCGAATTCGGCAGCTGCGGCATTGACCGGCTCTTTGTCGCGAATGGCACGGCCAGCGAGACCTGAAGAGGAGTCAGCCGTAAAGCCCTTGATATCTTTTTCAAAACCGCGCGCCTGCCATGCGGCGATGCTTCCACCTTTCACGACGAACAACGCTGCGCGAGAGGTGAACTGCGCCAAGCCATCGAGCAAGGCTTTGAGAATGTCACCCTGTCCGGGTGCGTCGTAGATGCTGGCAACGGCGGCATTCAGGAGGTCGGTCGGACCGGTGCCGGGGGCATGCTCTTCTTTCTGCGCGCCTTTTGACGACTTTGCCGCCTCTTCAATCAGCGGCGCCATTGCTGCGTTGATCTTCTCAACTATCTCCGCGCGCAAAACGGTGCGTAGTTCTGCTAAATGCGCCTCCAGCGATTCGGCGACTGCGCTTTCTACGACCTGGGAAATGTCTGGTGTGTCTGCCATTAAGGGTCTTGAGTATGCGCGAAAACTCTATCACATAGAATCGAGAACGCTAAGTGGTCAGTTGACGACCAATTTGGCACGCATGCGGTCGTGTCCGGAGCCACACAGGATGCCGCATTTGATCTCAAATTCGCCCTTCCGGTCGGCGGTGTAAGTAAACACGGCCGGCGTCTTGGGCTGCACAGATTCTTTGATTCCCAAGTCGGGCACGTCAAAACCATGCTGAACGTCAGCGGTCGAAACATGGAATTCCACGGTCTCACCCTGCTTGATCTGGATCTCCGCGGGTTGAATCTCATATTTCTTCATCGTCACTAATATCTGGCGAGGTGCTTTTGCTTGTTTGGCGCATCCCACGGTGAAAAGCGCGACTGGGCTAAGTGCAATCGCTGAGATAACCACGTACAATAGCTGTTTAAATCTTCGATTCGGCATAGTCATGGGGCCGGGAAACCATTTTGGCGCCGGCTTCGTACTTTATAAAGTAACCAACCCGCGGCATTTACGCGAGAAATATTGCATCGCAAAAGTATGGGAACCATCCAAACAAACGTGAC
>JAICLA010000057.1 GCA_025927695.1 Terriglobales bacterium
ACTCAGTTCTATAAAGGTGGAAATGTCTGGGAAGATGAATACTTCCTCACCGGCAAAGTGAACGGACAGCCGGGCGATAAGTTCCCGCTGCCCGTTACCAAGGCCGTGCTTGAGCGCGGACATGAGCGCTTCATGATCTATTGCGTGCCTTGTCACTCGCGCGTGGGTGACGGCAACGGCATGATCGTGAGCCGCGGATTGAAGCATCCGCCATCGTTCCATGAAGAGCGTTTGAAAAAAGAGCCCATCGGATATTTCTACGATGTTATGACCCGCGGCTTCGGCGCGATGAAAGATTATTCGTCGCAAGTCAAGCCGGAAGACCGCTGGGCGATCGCGGCTTACATACGCGCGCTGCAACTGAGTCAGGACGCAAAACTTTCTGACGTGCCCGAGAACGAGCGAGGCAATATCACCAACCTGCAGGCGCCGCCGGCGATGAATCCAGTCGGGCCACCGCAAGGACATAAACCAAGTGAGCACAGTGGCGTGAATCCGTCAGACGCACCGAAAGGGGGCAAGTGATATATGTCTGTTGATACGCACGCGCCCCAGCTGACTCCGCAGCAAGTAATGGCCCCGCCTGCGGTAGACGCATGGCGCCGCCGTTGGTTCGGCGTTTCTGGCATCGGTATCATCGCGAGCCTCGGCTTGCTGCTCCTGTATTTCCGCGCGGAAGACGGCCTGCAACATTTCCTTCGTGCCTATCTTGTCGGCTTCATCATGGTCGCGGGCTTGACCATGGGCTGCTTCGCGATGCTTAGCCTCTACCACGTAGTCGGCGGCAAGTGGGGCATTCCCGTGATGCGCATCTATGAGGCGGGCATGCGCAACTGGTGGCTGATGGTGGTGGCGTTCCTTCCCATCGCGTTCGGACTGAGCCACATTTATCCATGGGCCGGCGCTTTTGACGTGGGTTTACATGGACAACATGCAGTCACAGTGCGCGGTGGTTACCTCACGCAGAAGTGGTTCCTGGTCCGCGAATTCGCGATCATGTTCGGGTGGGGGATCTTCATCTACTTCCAGAACAAGTGGTCGTATCGACTCGACTCGCCTGCCCCCTCTGAATACGAATACAACCAGCAACGCTTGCGCTTTATGCGCCTCGGCGGCGGCGGCCTGGTGTTCTGGGCGGCAACGCTCGAACTGGCGGCTGTCGATTGGGTGATGTCACTCGACCCGCTCTGGTTCTCAACCATCTTCGGAATGATCTACATGGTCGGCCAGGCGCTCACGGCGCTGGCGTTGATGGCCATGGTGATCTATTTCCTCTCGAAGATCGAGCCCATGCGTTCGATACTGCGCGTGCGCGAACTACATGAGAACGGCAACCTGTGTCTCGCGTTCGTCATGCTGTTCTGCTATCTCTCGTTCTCTCAGTTCATCATCATCTGGTCAGGAAACTTGCCGGAAGAGATCCGTTTTTATCTCGCTCGTTCAGAGGGCGGATGGAAGCCGCTGATGATCGTTCTCGTTCTCATCCATTTCTGTATCCCCTTCCTGCTCCTGCTCAATCGCGGCGTGAAGAAGCACCCGAACCGCTTGGCGGCGGTAATGCTCATGGTCATGATCGCGCGCCTTGGCGAGGTCTACTGGCAGGTGAATCCGATGTACCCTGACACCAACGGCATGATCGGGCACATCAATGTGAACCTGTTTGACATCGTGGTCCCGTTGACCATGATCGCCATTTGGGTGGCGGCATTCTTCTATCAATACGCCAAGCGTCCGATGATTCCCATTTATCACCACTTGACACCGCAAGTACTGGAGAAATCGCATGGAGCGCATTAGACCGCAGAGCGGCGGACACACAGCTCATGCCGGCGAAGCGCAGCATGAGACCAGCGACGTCAATATCAAGATCATCGTCGGCTCTGGGATCTTCCTCGTGGTCTGCGGCATCATCGTGCACGTGGTGCTGTTTGGTTTCTACAAGATCCTCGACACCCAGATGGAAAAATTGAACGCCGCTCCGAATCCGATGATGCAATCGGAAGTCGCTCCGGGCGGTAAGACAATGGACGCGGAGACTTCAGAAGAGACGGCCAAGCGGTTGAACCGCACGTTCGGTGGCAACGCCCTGAATCCGATGCTGCAAGTGGATGATGTACGCGATATGGACATCATGCGGAAGTCGCAGGATGCGCAGATCAATCAATACCACTGGCTCAACAAAGACACGGGAAGCGTGAGCATTCCGGTGGAGCGCGCCATCGATCTCTTAGTAGAGCGCGGGTTGCCGAATGTGCCCGCCATGCCTGCCGGAAAAGCTGCAGCCAATGCTGCGAAAGCCCCGGGAGCGAACGCGCCGACGGCGAATGCGCAAACGAATCCGCCACCGGCGAAGAAGTAGAGAATCAAATGATGTTGCGGAACACAATCCGGGGTTTGATGTTGTTGGCGCTGAGTTCACCAGGCTTTGCGCAAATGACAGGCACTATCGCGTCGTCGGCGGACACGCAGCAGAACGCGCGGCCGTCCATATTTTCGCAAGTCGGCATTGACCAGAACCTTGGCCAGCAGCTTCCGCTCGATGCCAGATTCAAAGACGAAACCGGCAAAGACGTCGTTCTCGGCGATTACTTCCAGTCCAAGCGTCCCGTGTTGCTGGCCATCGTTTATTACGATTGCCCTATGCTGTGCACGCAGGTGCTGAACGGCATGACGTCAGCTCTTGGTGTGTTGAAGTTCGATGCGGGAAAAGAATTTGACGTGGTGGCTATCAGCATCGATCCACGCGAGACGCCGGAGATCGCTGCCGCCAAGAAGAAGACATACGTCGAACGTTATCGCAGGCCGGGCGCCGAGCAGGCGTTCCACTTCCTTACCGGCCAGCAGCCCGCGATCGCGGCTGTGACGAAAGCCGCCGGCTTCCGCTATGTGTGGGACGAAAAGACTCAGCAGTTTGCGCACCAGAGCGCGCTGATTCTCGTAACGCCGGATGGGCGGGTTTCACAGTACTATTACGGCATCGAGTACTCACCCAAAGACATTCGCCTCGGCATGATCGAGGCGTCCAAGGACCACATCGGCAACCTCGCAGATCAGGTGATCCTGTTCTGTTATCACTATGATCCCACTACGGGAAAATATGGCGCCATGGCCATGCGCATCGTGCGCATCACGGGTGCGTTCACGGTGGTACTCCTTTTAGGATTCATGTTCATATCGATTCGCAAAGAAAATCATGACGGGGGAGCGAACGCGTGATCCCTGACCACTTGTTCTCTCCGCACTTCCCGTTCTTCCCGGAGCAGGCTTCCACGGTCGCGTGGCAGGTGGACGCGCTTTACTTTTTCCTGGTGGCGCTCACCATCTTCTTCACCGTGCTGGTGTCGGCCATGGTCATCGGCTTCTCTATCAAGTACCGCAAAGAGAAGAACCCGGTAGCCACGCAGATCGAAGGTTCCGTTCCGCTTGAGATCTTCTGGACGGTAGTGCCCCTCGGCATCTCGCTTTTGATCTACGTGTGGGCGGCGACGCTGTACTTCCACATGGAGCGCCCGCCGAAAGAATCGATGCAGATCTACGTGGTGGGCAAACAGTGGATGTGGAAGGTGCAGCATCCCACTGGCCAGCGCGAGATCAACCAATTGCATATTCCTGTGGGCCGCAACGTGCGTCTCACCATGATCTCGCAGGACGTGTTGCACAGCTTCTCCGTGCCTGAGTTCCGCGTGAAGCATGAGGTCATTCCCGGCCGTTATACCGAACTTTGGTTCCAGGCGACCAAGCCCGGCACGTATCATTTATTCTGTACGCAGTATTGCGGCACAAAACACTCGGGCATGATCGGCGAAGTGATTGCCATGGACCCCAACGCATATGAAGTCTGGCTGAGCGGCGGGACCGAGGGCGGTTCGCTGGCATCGACCGGCGAGAAGTTATTCACCAGTCTGGGATGCATCACCTGTCACTCCGGCGAATCAGGCGCGCGCGGTCCGAACCTGAACGGGCAGTTCGGCCACCCGCAAAAGCTCTCTGATGGAACGACCGTCGTGATGGACGAGAACTATATACGCGAATCCATCCTGACACCGCAGGCCAAGATCGTGGCTGGATTCGGGCCCATCATGCCCACGTTCAGTGGGCAGGTGAGTGAAGAGAGTTTGATCGCGTTAGTAGCCTATGTAAAGGGACTGCAGCCCGCCGGATCGACCGCAGTTCCCGCAGCAGCGCCGGCGAAACAAGGGAAAACACAATGAGCCCCGCAGTATCAGATGTCGTCGTAACAGAACAGTATGTAATGCCGGAAGAGCATTACATCAACAGTGATACCAGTTTGAAGAGTTGGCTGCTGACCGTTGATCATAAACGGATAGCCATCCTCTACATGCTCACTATCACGTTCTTCTTCTTCATCGGCGGATTCATGGCGTCGCTGGTCCGTCTCGAGTTGTTGACGCCTGCAGGCGACCTGCTCGAATCTGATACCTACAATCGCGCCTTCAGCATGCATGGCGTGATGATGATCTTTTTCTTCCTTGTTCCTTCAGTCCCGGCCACGCTCGGCAACTTCCTTGTTCCGTTGATGGTGGGCGCCAGGGATCTTGCCTTCCCCAGGATCAACCTGCTGAGCTGGTACATCTTCCTGGTGGGCGCAAGTTTTGCGGTCTCGGCCATGGTGCTGGGCGGTGTAGATACCGGCTGGACTTTCTACACTCCCTTCAGCACAACGTTCTCGAACTCCAACGTCATCTTGACCGCCGTCGGCATCCTGATCGCCGGCTTTGCTTCTATCTTCACCGGACTGAACTTCATAGTTACCGTGCATCGCATGCGCGCACCGGGTATGAGCTGGTTCCGCTTGCCGCTCTTCATCTGGTCACAGTATGCAGCCAGTCTCATCATGGTTCTGGGCACGCCGGTAATCGCTATCACGCTGGCGCTGGTTGCCCTTGAACGCGGGTTCCATATCGGCATCTTCGACCCTAAACTAGGCGGCGATCCGATCCTGTTCCAGCACATGTTCTGGTTCTACTCGCATCCGGCGGTGTACATCATGATCCTGCCGGGCATGGGCGTGATCTCTGAAGTCATTCCCGCATTCGCGCACAAGCGCATCTTCGGATACAAGGCAGTCGCGTACTCCAGTATCGCTATTGCGGTCTTCGGCTTCCTTGTCTGGGCGCACCACATGTTCATTGCCGGCATCTCCATTTACGCCGCACTGGTGTTCTCACTGGTCAGCTTCATCGTGGCCATACCATCGGCCATCAAAGTCTTTAACTGGTCCGCCACCTTATATAAAGGTTCCATCCGGTGGAACACGCCGATGCTCTACGCCTTCGGTTTTATCGGCCTGTTCACCATCGGCGGCCTTACCGGATTGTTCCTAGCCTCGCTCGGCTTAGACGTTCATCTCACCGAGACTTATTTCATCGTGGCGCACTTCCACTACGTAATGGTAGGCGGAATGGTGCTCGCGTATCTCTGCGGCATCCACTTCTGGTGGCCTAAGATGACAGGGCGCATGTATCCGGAGTTGCCGGCGAAACTTTCCGCACTGCTGGTCTTCGTAGGATTCAACCTGACATTCATGCCGCAATTCATACTTGGCTATCTGGGCATGCCGCGTCGCTATCACGCGTATCCGCCGGAATGGCAAGTATTCAACGTGCTATCTTCTGCCGGTGCATCTATCCTTGCCATCGGATTCCTTATGCCCATGATCTATCTTGTATGGTCATTAAAATACGGCAAGATAGCCGGACCTAATCCTTGGCAGGCCACTGGCCTTGAGTGGGAGACTTCGTCTCCGCCGCCCACCCACAATTTCCTGGAGCAGCCTATTGTCACCAGCGAGCCGTACAACTACGGCCCGAAGGAAGGGGAGGTTTAAGTTGGCAATAGAGACTGAGACCATCCATCACGATCACTCGGGGGAACCGGGGCACGGCGGACATCATGCTCATCTTGAGCACCCGCGCCACCAGAGCCAGTTCGACACCATGGACCAGCAGAAGGACGCTTCTGGCCTGGGCATGTGGGTCTTCCTTATCCAGGAGATCATGTTCTTCGGCGGGATGTTCATCGCCTACCTGGTCTATCGCAACCGCTACTTCGGCACTTTTGGATATGCCAGCGAAGAAGCGCTGCGCACTTTTCTCGGGGCGTGCAATACGCTCGTGCTCATCTGCAGCAGCTTGACCATGGCGCTGGCTGTCAACGCAGCACAACGCGGACATCGCAAGAGCCTGATGCGATTCATTGTCGCTACCTGGTTGCTGGGCGCCGTCTTCCTTGGCATCAAGACCATCGAGTACTCAGAAAAGTACGAACGCCGTGAAGTCCCAGGGGCGAACTTCTGCTTTGAGCCTACGGGCACGCCTTGCAGCAACGTCGGTGCGAAAGAAGATTTATTCCCAATGCTCAAGCGTTGGGCAGGTGGCAACTTCGGGCACCCGCCGTCGCCGAATCCTGAAGTAGCCGCGCCTGACTCTCAGCCAAACGCGGGGGCCACCGGCAGTGAAAGCCACGGCACACAGGCCGGCTCAAACATCCAGCTTCCTGAAAGCAGCGAACGAGAACGCTCGCTGCCGGGGGCAGAGATATATTTCTCGCTTTACTTTGCTCTGACCGGCACACACGCGCTGCACATGATCGTGGGCATGGGCATCATGTTCTGGCTGTTTAAGAACGCTAAGAACGGCGTCTACAACGAGACCTATTACACGCCCATTGAGAATTTTGGACTGTATTGGCACTTCGTCGATATTGTGTGGATCTATCTGTTCCCATTGTTCTACTTGATCGACTTACACGCAGTGAAGCCCTGAGGATACTCATGTCTGATCATCAACACGATCACCAACACGACCAGCACACTGATCACCACGATACCGTCCACCACGTAGGCCACGTCATCACCTATGTGATCGTATTCTTTGCGCTGGTTGTAGGCACCCTTGGGACTTACCTTGCCGCTAAAGTCGACATGGGAGCGTTCAACGCACCTGTCGCATTGATCATTGCCACCACGAAAGCGTTTCTTGTGATCCTGTTCTTCATGCACGTGAAAGATTCGAGCCGACTGACCAAGACCGTCGTCGCCGGCGGAATCTTCTGGCTTTGCATCCTGCTCACATTGACTATGACCGACTTCCTTAGCCGCGTCTGGCATTAAAAGACAAGTATCTATTCACGGATTTCTTCGTAAACTCCTGAAAACATTGGCGTAACTCCGCCTGCAGGCGTACACTTCTCCCGCCAGAACAACGCTATCTTTTGAGGAGTGAACCCATGAGACTCCGCACTGCATTCCTTACCCTGATTTTCTTTCTTGTCGCCACTTCGTGTTTCGCTTTTGATTGGCCGAAGCCGAACGAAGCCGATTACACCATCAAGGATTTTCAGTTTGCCAATGGCGACAAGCTTCCCGAACTCAAGCTTCATTATCTGACTTGGGGCGAACCGAAACGCGACGCGCAAGGTCATGTGACCAACGCCGTTTTGATCCTCCACTCCACCGGCGGAAGCAGCGGACAATTCCTGCGAGAATATTTTGCCGGCGCGCTGTTCAATCCGGGACAGGTCCTCGACGTAACGACGTACTACATCATCATGCCGGACTCGATCGGCCACGGAAAATCGTCAAAGCCCAGCGATGGCATGCACGCCAGGTTCCCCGCATATCGCTACACCGACATGGTGAAGACACAGCACATGCTGGTGGCGGACCATCTCAAAGTCGATCACCTGCGCCTGGTCATGGGCATGAGCATGGGCTGCATGCACGCATGGATGTGGGCGGAGCAATACGGCACGATGATGGACGGTGTCATGCCGTTAGCTTGTTTGCCCGTAGAGATCGCAGGACGCAATCGCATGTGGCGCAAGACCGCGCATGATGCCATCACCAAAGACCCCGAATACAACAACGGCGATTACGCGCATCCGGTGCATGGCCTCGGCACCGCGGAGCAGATCCTGCAGTTGGTAGGCAGCAACCCGCATGAGCGCCAGTTGAAATATCCCACCGGCGAAGCAGCCATGAAATTCATGGACGAGACCGCGACCAATGCCATGGCGCACATCGACGGCAATGATCTCGCCTACGCTCTCGACTCTTCGCTCGACTACAACCCGGAGCCGGGACTGTCGCAGATCAAGCCGCCCGTGCTGGCCATCAATTCTGCTGACGATCTTATCAATCCGCCCGACCTCGGCATCTTCGAACCCGCAGTAAAGAAAGTGCCGAAGGGCCGCGCCATCCTGATCCCTGAGACGGACAAGACGCACGGGCACGGCACACACACGTATGCGGAGTTCTGGAAGCAGTATCTGCAGGAGTTCCTGCAACAGACTGATCACTAGCATTGAATACTGCGTCCGCGGCGATTGGTGACCATCCCATTCGTCCGCAGTCTAAAATCGCACGCAGAACCTTGCGCTTGAACGCATGATCGACCAGACCATCTCGCATTACCGCGTCATCTCCCGCTTAGGTAGCGGTGGCATGGGTGTGGTCTATGAGGCAGAAGACATCAAGTTGCATCGCCGCGTTGCACTGAAGTTTCTCGCGGCGGACATGGCGGAGAACGCGCTTGCGCTCGAACGCTTCCAGCGGGAAGCACGCGCAGCGTCGGCGCTGAATCATCCCAACATCTGCACCATCTACGAGATCGACGAATTCGATACCGACGCCGGAAAGCGCGAGATGTTCATCGCCATGGAGCTTCTGCAAGGCGAATCGCTCGACAAGCTGATCGCCAAGCAGCCCATGGACCTGCTGCCAATGCTGGAGTTCTCAATCCAGATCGCGGACGCGCTCGACGCCGCGCACACGCACGGCATCGTTCATCGCGACCTAAAGCCTGCGAACATGTTCCGCACCGACCGCGGTCATGCGAAAGTACTCGACTTCGGCCTCGCCAAACTCGAAGGCGACGTTCGCGCTTCGAGCACCGGGGAGTCCACACTTGATCCGCAGATGATGACCAGTCCCGGCGTAGCCATGGGTACCATCGCGTACATGTCGCCCGAACAGGCGCGCGGCAAAGACCTCGACCCGCGCTCTGACCTGTTCAGCTTCGGAACCGTCATCTACCAGATGGCTACGGGCAAAGTTCCATTTCCCGGCGAGACTTCGGCAGTTGTCTTCGACGCCATACTCAATCGCGAGCCCATGTCGCCGGTGCGATTGAATCCTGACCTGCCGCCCGGACTTGAGACGCTGGTGAACCGCGCGCTGGAAAAGGACCGCGACCTCCGTTTCCAAAGCGCGAAAGAGATGAAATCTGAGCTCAAGCGGCTGAAGCGTGACTCCGAATCCGGACGCACAGCCGTTGCCACCACGAGCGGAAGCGGGGAAGCGGCGCGTGTCCCCTCAGGAGCTGTCAGAACTTCAAGTGGCTCCGTGATCCTTGGCGAAGTGAAGCAGCACAAAACTCCGGTGGTGGCGGCTGTCTTCCTACTGAGTGCGGCGCTTATCGCGTTGGGTTTCGGGATTTATAAATATGCTGCCAAGCAGCGCACGTATCCCTTCCAGGATTTCAACATCACCGCTGTGACTGAAAGTGGTCAGGCGATTCATGCGGCCATTTCACCTGATGGAAGATTTCTGGCTTACGTTCTGCGCGAAGGCGGTGGCCGCAGCCTTCGGCTCAAGCAACTGGCGACGGGCAGCGACGTGGAACTTGTCCCCAATGCGCCCGGGCAGTATGGCCAGATCACGTTCTCGCCCGATGGGAACTACCTTTATTACGAACACCAAGACCCGGACAATCCGTATGTAGGCCAAGTATTTTCTGTGCCGTCGTTAGGGGGCGCGACCACACAGATCTTGACTGATTCCGTCTTTGGAGTGGCACTCTCGCCGGATGGGAAAGAGATCGCTTATATCCGGCAGAAGGACTTTGACACGACCGAGCTGGTCATCGTCAAGGCCGACGGTTCTGACGAAAAAATATTGGCTACGCGCAAGTCGCCGGAGACATTCACTGACTCAGCTCCGAGCTGGTCTCCAGATGGGAAGATGTTGGTAAAGACCATCGGTGGAAGTGATGCGCAATCAGGCCCAAGTCAACTGGTTTTTATCTCGCGCGCCGATGGCAAGATGACGACGATACCGGAGCCGATATTGGCTGACGTCGCATTATGGATGCCGAATGGCAACGGCGTCCTGCTGACCGGCGCAGAAGATCGCGATCATCCGCAGACGCAGATCTGGTACCAGCCGTATCCGAGCGGTGCGCTCAAGAGGATCGTGCATGACCTCAATAACTACTTTTATCTGACGGTCACCGCTGACGGAAAACAGCTGGCCACCACGCAGAGCCACGGCGAGAACCTCATCTCCCTATCGCCCGCCGCTACGCCGGACAAGACTACGCCCGTGACGCGTGAAGGCAGTAATGGCGTACACCTTTTCTGGCTTCCGGACGGCAAGGTGCTGACGCAGAATGCGCGGCACGAGTTCATGTTGCTCGATCCGGAACATGACGGGCGCACTACGACGATTCGTCGCGAACCCTCGGGCGATCTCGGTGGTGTCTGCGGTGACGGCAAGACTTTTCTTTATGACGCACTCAGCAGTGACACCGGGGACGTGAACGTCTTCCGCATGGGCATTGATGGATCAGGCAAGAAGAAGCTTACCGAAGGCCACCTGAATGCGAGCCCTGATTGCTCGCCCGACGGCAAGCAGTTCATTTACTTCACCAGTGAGAACGGCAAGATAAGGCTGATGATGCGCGCCCTTGATGGTGGAACTCCGCGTACGTTGCTCGACGATGGCCGTGCCCAAGCGCACTTCTCGCCGGACGGATCCAAAATCGCCGTGTTCGCCAAAGATGGCCTACACATCATTACTGCAGCAGATGGCACCCAGCTAAGAACGTTCCCCTTGAACTTTGAAGGCATCAGCAACTTCGAGTGGTTGCCGGATGCCAGTGGGGTGTCTTTTGTGGCACAGAAAGGGGCCGTATCAAACATCTTTGTGCAGAGCCTGTCTGGCGGAGCACCCGTGCAGAAGACGAACTTCACCACCGATTTCGTTATTGCATACTCGTGGTCAGCGGACGGCAAGCGCATCATCATGACGCGCACTCACACGCCCCGTGACGCGGTCATCCTGAGCGATACGTCGAAGGCGGACTAGAGCCTCCAACGCGTTAATCTTGACACTGGCGAGGTCTGACCGCATACTGCCTGCCTGCTCTTACTGGTGAGAGCGGAACCACATTTAAGGATCATTGAATGCTGCGCCCCCCGACGGCCCTGCTCCCCGGATTCGTGTGTCTGCTCGCCTGCGCACCTGCGCTATTTGCTCAGGAACAGGATTCTGCCGGTCGGGACAATGCCGCCGCACGCGCTGCTTATCAGCAAAGTGGCCGCACAGCCAAAGGCGAAAACTCTGCGAACCTGCTACATCGTGGATTTCAGCAGAAGGCGGCGATGCGGGAGGCCGTAAAATCTGCGGAAGCGGCGAGAGCTCATCGCGAAGGCGCTCGCGGTTTTCCAGATTCCAGCGGCTCCCCGGACTTCTCCAATCTCGTTTGGCAAAGCCTAGGCCCGGCTCCCGCTGTATTTGATCCCACAAATCTCAGCACGTATGGAAACGTGACCGGTAGAGTCACCGCTATTGCCGTCGACCAGAATGACACGACCGGGAACACCGTATATATCGGAGGCGCTTCCGGCGGCGTCTGGAAGAGCACAAATGCCGCGAGCTCAGATTCAAATGCTGTCACCTGGACGCCACTCACGGATGATCAGCCGTCTTTGGCCGTCGGAGCCATCGCGCTGCAGCCTCGAGGCAATGTGATCCTCGTTGGTACCGGCGAATCAAACGGCTCCAGCGATTCCTATTACGGACAAGGCATCTTGCGTTCGACTGACGGTGGCCATACCTGGATGAACATCTCTTCAGCGAATGGCGGCACGCGTCCGTTTCGCGGATTAGGATTTTCGAGTATCGCGTTCAGTACTGCCAATACCAACCTGGTGGTCGCAGCCCTAACATCGAGCAACGCGACAAACAACGGCGGGGACATTCAAGGCGCGAACGGGCGCGGCATCTACTACTCGACTGACGCAGGCATTACCTGGTCTTATGCCACCGTGAACGATCCCAGCGGTCCGACGCAGCCGGAAAGCGTCAGTGACTTAATCTACGATCCGGTGTTCGGAAAGTTTTATGCGGTCGTACGATGGCACGGTTACTACTCTTCTGTTGACGGCGCCAGTTGGACGCGTCTCGCACATCAACCGGGTGCGATCGATTCAAATGGGCTCTGCACCACCGACCCGACCAGCAATGCGTGTCCTGAATATCGGGGTTCACTCAGCCTGCGTGAAGACACGGGAGAGCTCTACACCATCTTTGTGGACAGCGACAGTCAGACGGCTGCAGTGGGCGGCGGCATCTTTGTACTGTCGCAAGACGGTGGTACGTGGTCGCAACTTAGTCAAACTGGAATTGACATCTGCGGTGACCTAAGCGGATGCGGGACTGTTCAAGGGACTTACAACCTCTACATAAAAGCTGTTCCTAATGGCACGAACACTGATGTTTACGTCGGCGCCGTGAATGTCTATAAGTGTGTTCGCAATGCAAACAATGCCAATTGCACGAATCCTGGCTGGCTGAATCTCACGCATGCGTACGGATGCGCACCGAATCTTGGCTCGATCTCGCATGTACATCCTGATCAACACGCGATCGATTTCTCCAGGACTGCGTTGCCAATTCACATCTATTTCGGGAATGACGGCGGTGTTTGGCGCGCGCGAGATGAGACCACTCTTACGTCAGGTGCCTGCGGCGCGTCGAATCCGTTCGAAAATCTCAACCGCACCATGGGCTCGCTCAGTGAGTTCGTTTCGTTCTCTCAGCACCCTACTGATCCCGGAACGATTCTCGGCGGCCTGCAGGACAACGGCTCGCCTGC
>JAICLA010000183.1 GCA_025927695.1 Terriglobales bacterium
CCAAGGCGGTGGCTGGTGCACAAGGTGGTCCTTAAAGCGAGAGAGTCAGTTTGCGTGAAGTGTTCTTCATGCAAAGAGAGCCTGGAGATACAGGCGAACAAACATAACCACCCTGTCACGATGGCGTTCACGCATCCGAAGCAGGCGATACCTATGAAATGCCGGCATTGCACCAAAGCCTTCTCATGGTCGCCGGAGGAGTTGGTCGCCAGGGCCATACAGTTTGAAGCAACACCCGTGTTGGCGTAAGAACCTTTTACGCAGACGCGCGCAGAGGATTGAGGCCTGGGGGGGCCCTTTCCTCTGCGTGCTTTTTGGGCCTTTTTTCGGTCGGCCCAAGCCCTTCTTTCCTGCTGTGGAGAACTCTTTCCCACAGATTGCATCCTATGTAGCTGAAGGTAAGTAGAACGATTTCCCATGCCGTCAGGGACTTGCCTTAGGAGGGAAGCGTTTTGCAGGAGCGCAGGGTCCTCATCTTCGGCGGGGCCGGATTCATTGGCTCAAACTGGGCCGACTATCTGCTGGAGCACGCGGGCGCCAGTGTCCACATTTTTGATGATCTCTCCCGAACCGGTTCCCAGCACAATCTCAGGTGGCTGAAGCGCAAGGCGCGCTACGGCAGCCTTGAGGTCACGATAGGTGATGTCCGGGATTTTGCGGCAGTGCGGGAAGCGGCAAGATGCGCCACTGAGATCTATCAGTTCGCCGCACAGGTCGCCGTCACCGATTCAGTCAAAGACCCTCGCCGTGACATGGAAGTGAACCTTTTGGGCACATTTAATGTGCTTGAGGCGGCACGGTTGAGCGGACGGCGTCCATTCGTTCTGTTCACCTCTACCAATAAAGTTTACGGCGGATGTGCGGATGCGGCCGCGAATGGTGCGGGCGTGAACGAGACGCAGCCGCTGGACTTTCATTCGCCCTATGGTTGCTCAAAAGGCTCGGCGGACCAATACGTACGCGACTACGCGCGCATTTATGATCTGCCCAATGTCGTCTTTCGCATGTCGTGTATCGCGGGACCTCGGCAGTGGGGCAATGAAGACCAGGGATGGGTGGCGCACTTTATGTACTCCGCGCTGCAGGATGTCCCGATCACGATCTATGGCGACGGCCGCCAGGTGCGCGACGTACTGCACGTCCATGATCTGGTGCGCGCGTTTGAAGCGGCCCGGCAGAATGCCGAGCGCACAGCGGGTGAGATATACAACGTGGGAGGCGGAGTTCGGAACGCGGTGTCACTGCTGGATGTGGTGCAGAAGATCCGCCGGACAACGTTTCGTAGGCTGGAATATTCGAAGGCAGAGCGGCGTCCGGGCGACCAACAGATCTACGTCACGGACCACTCCAAGCTGACCGCGGCGACCGGATGGGCTCCGCACTTCACGGTGGATGACACACTTCGCGACATCGAGCTCTTCTGGCATGCCAACCGCGAATGCTTCGCCGTTCGCCGCGAGCAGCCCGCGCGAGAACTGGTCGAAGTGCGGGGAGCCGCCTAGTTCATGGCCCCGCAGCGAATGAAGTTCGCACTGGTCAATCCCAACTGGACGTTCCAAGGCTCAACTTATTTCGGATGCCACGATCCGCACGTGCCGCTGGAACTACTGTATGCGCGCGATCAGATAATCGGCGCCGGGCATGAAGCGCTACTGATTGACGCGCATATCAACGGTCTTTCTCCAGAGATTACACGTCGCACGGTCTGCGCATTCTCTCCGGATTTCTTAGTCATTCCCACAGCACCGACCTATTTGTTCTGGCGATGTCCGCCGCCGGAGTTGCGCGTACCGCAAGAGTGGTTCGCGGAGATCGGCGGACGTGCAGTGAAGGTGGCGATTGGCCCGCATGCTTCGGCCACACCTGCTACGACCATGCGCAAGACGGGATGCGACGTGGCCCTGCGCGGCGAGCCGGATTTCACGCTAGCAGAACTGGGGTCAAAGCCATGGGCCGAGATTGATGGCTGTTGCTATCGCGACTCAGACGGCATTGACCACATCAGCGCGAACCTGGGCGTCGCGAACATGAAAGAGCTGCGCACCCTCGATCTCAGCGACTACCCGATTGAGCGGCATTCGCATCGGCATCATGTTTTTCATGGGTCCGGCCGGGGAGCTGAACTCGAGTTCGCGCGAGGGTGTCCGTGGGCATGCACCTTCTGTAACAAGACGTTGTTCCGCAACCAGTATCGCGAACGGGACGTGAACGAGGTCCTTGGTGAAGTGGATGCCTTGATCGCCCGTGGCGTGGACTACATCTATTTCATCGATGAGATCTTCGGCGTAGGCAAGAACGTGTTGCGTCTGCTCGAAGGCATTGCCGAGCGCAACATCACCATTGGCCTGCAGACACGCATTGACCTGTGGAACGAAGAGACGCTCGACCTCCTTGGTCGGGCACACTGTATCAGCATGGAGTGTGGCATCGAGTCGGTGACCGATGCCGGTCGCGATGCGCTCAACAAGAATTGCCGCATTGACACTGAGCGCTTGAGCGAACTGCTTATTTACGCCAAGCAGCGCATCCCTTGGGTGCAGGCCAATCTCATACTCAACGAGCAAGACGATCGCGACGTGATCCGCGCCTGGCAATCGCGCATGAAAGCAAATGGCGTTTGGGTGAGCGAACCGGTGCCGATGTTCGCGTATCCGGGAAGCCCGCTTTACGCGCAGACCTTCGGCGCTCCAGACGACAATGCATGGGAGCGCGCGCACGCTCGCTACCGCTCGCAATTCGATCAAAAAGGTTACAGCGACATTCAGGAACAGCAGCCTGCCGAGTTGGCAGCGCTGGAAAGGGCCGTGTAGGTGGAGATCGCGATCGTTGGTTCGGGCTATGTGGGTTTGGTGGCGGCGGCCGCATTCGCTGAGATCGGGCATCAAGTCATCTGTGTGGACAACGACGCCGCCAAAGTGGCGGCGCTGTCACGCGGCGAATCTCTCATCCACGAACGGTTTTTGCCCGAGCTGCTGGCCCGGCATCGCGGCCAAAGACTGCGGTTCACTACGTCGATCGGCGAAGCCGTACGCGCGAGCGATGTTATCTTCATCGCTGTGGGCACGCCCACGGACGAAACCGGCAAAGCCGATCTTTCAACGGTCGAGCAAGTGGTGCGGGCAATCGCACGCGAGCTGCGCGGCGCAACGCGCGAAAAGAAGATCATCGTTGAAAAAAGCACGGTGCCAGTCGGTACCAGCCGCTGGATCAGCCGCGTGATGCTGGAAGCGGGCGCGCGAACGGATTTATTCGACGTGGTATGCAATCCGGAGTTTTTGCGCGAGGGTTGCGCCGTGACAGATTTTCTCTATCCCCACCGTATCGTTGCAGGCGGGAGCGCAGAATCTTGCGAGCGATTGCGGGAGATCTATGCGCCGATAGTCGACGGCAGCTACGCGGAACGCGAAGATGCCGTCCCAATCCCGGATGGCGCCACTACTCCTGCTTCTTTCATAGCCACAAGCGCCGAGAGTGCTGAGGTCATCAAGAACGCCTCCAACGCATTCCTCGCCATGAAGATCAGCTTCATCAACGCCGTGGCGAATGTCTGCGAGGCCGTAGGGGCAGATGTAGAGCAAGTTCGCGAGGGCGTGGGCAGCGACGCGCGCATCGGCAATGAGTTCCTTCGTCCCGGGCTGGGTTACGGCGGGTCATGCTTCCCGAAAGACCTGGTGGCATTCCGTTCCACCGCGGCGGACGCAGGCTATGACTTCCGGCTTCTGGAAGAAGTTATCCGCATCAACGCGCATCAGCGCGAGATGTTCCTGCGCAAAGTGCATGATGCGTTGTGGACACTCAAAGGCAAGCGGCTGGCTGTCCTTGGCCTTGCATTTAAGGGCGGCACGGACGATGTGCGAGAATCACCGGCCATCGCTTTCATTCGTATGTTGCTGAGAGAGGGCGCCAGCGTGGCGGCGTTCGATCCCGCAGCAGCCGCAAACGCGCGCGCCCTCTTTTCAAAAGACGAGATCACGATCTGCGATGACCTTTACGACACAGCCGATTCCGCTGACGCTCTCCTCATCCTCACCGATTGGGAAGAATTCGGGCAGCTCGACTTCGATCGCCTGCGCGCAGTGATGAAACAAGCCGTACTTATTGATGGGCGCAACATGTATGAGCCTGAGTTCGTTGTCCAAGCCGGCTTCGCGTATTACTCCATCGGACGCGCGTCACATCCGCGGGCCAAAGCGGCGAGCGAAGTCGACCGAGCGGCGTAATCATGCTGCAAAAAATCAATAATGAAATCGTTAACCTGAGCAGAAGCAACCACTCTGGTTGGATTTGAATCCGTATCTAACTGAGGTTTCTCCCTATGTCATCTCCCCGTATGGTCTATCAGCAGGGCGACCACATCTGCACGTTGTTCAGCTCGCTGGAAGAGCAACTGAGCGCCGCGATCGAATACATTAAAGGCGGCCTTGAGCGTGGCGAACGGTGCCTCTATGTTTGCGGAGAACACACCTGCGATGATTTCCGAACCGCGTTAAAACTTGCCGGCATTGATGTGGACGCCGAAGAGAAGCGGGGAGCGCTCATCCTCATCACAAAACATGAAGGCCACCTCAGCGGCGGACTGTTCGATCCTGACAGCATGATCAACATGTTGCATCAGGCGGTAGCAGATGCACTCGCTGCCGGATTCACCGGCCTATGTGCCGCAGGTGACATGAATTGGGTATTGGACGAAGCGCCGGGAACGGAAAAGCTGGCGGAATATGAGTCTCGCTTGAACCGCTTCTACGCCAACAATAAGGCATTGGGCCTATGCCAATACAATCGCAACACTCTTCCTAAGGCTATGCTCGACCATTGCCTGGCGACGCACAAACACGTGCGTATCGATGGCCCCATCATGCTGGAGAATCCCTTCTACGAAGAGCCTGAGAGGGCGATCGGGAGAGCGGCTGCGAGCGACAGTGCGGTCAAGGGCAAGATCCTGCACTTTGATCAGAGGCGCAAAGTCAGCTAGCGGCTTTTCCTTTTCAACATAAAGCGGTTTCAATCAGATAGAATGCCCGTGCAATCAACCTTCCGCGCACGGGGCTTCTATGGATACCCAAGTCAAAGCCGCCAATCAACTCGACGAACTCTGTATCAATACTATCCGCACCTTATCCATGGACGCGGTGCAGAAGGCCAACAGCGGCCATCCGGGCACGCCCATGGCACTGGCGCCGCTGGCCTATGTGCTGTGGGACCGCCATCTTCGCCACAACCCAAAGAACACTTCATGGCCGAACCGCGACCGGTTTATTTTGTCGAACGGCCATGCGTCGATGCTGCTGTACTCGATGCTGCACCTGACCGGCTACAGACTGACGCTGGATGATTTGAAGAATTTCCGTCAGTGGGACTCCAAGACTCCGGGCCATCCTGAATTCCATCTTGTACCGGGCGTGGAAACGACCACCGGCCCGTTAGGGCAAGGCTGCGCGAACTCGGTTGGAATGGCCATCGCCGAGCGTTGGCTCGAAGCGCATTTCAATAAAGACGGTCAGAAGTTGATCGACTACAAGATCTATACCTTCTGCGGCGATGGCGACATGATGGAAGGCATATCGTCTGAAGCGGCGTCAGTCGCAGGGCATCTGGGCCTGTCAAATCTGATCTGGTTCTATGACAACAATCACATCACCATCGAAGGC
>JAICLA010000171.1 GCA_025927695.1 Terriglobales bacterium
CACCGTGCGACACTGGTGGCATGGGACGCGAATATCCTGACCGGCCATACCTGGGCGTGGGCGCCGTGGTGCTCGATGACGAGCGACGGGTGTTGCTGGTGCTGCGCGGCGGTATCCCCATGCAAGGCGAATGGTCATTGCCCGGCGGAGTGCTGGAGACCGGTGAGACGATGATTGAGGGCATGAAGCGCGAGATCCTTGAAGAGACAGGATTGCTGGTTGAGCCGGTGAGGTTCGCGGGTGTGTATGACCGGATATTGCGGGATAGTGCAGGCAAGCCGCAATATCATTACGTTCTCGTAGACCACGTTTGCAAGGTTGTTGGCGGAGAATTGCGCGCTGGGGATGATGTTAGGGAAGTGCGATGGGTGGCGGAGAGAAATTTGCCGGAGTACAGGCTGGCGGAGATGACGGAGCGGGTGATCAGGGATGCGCTGGCGAGCAGTTAGCAGCGAGCATCAAGCATCAAGCGGGGACTGACCTTGCAGAGAGATAGGGCTCCTTCGCGCAAAAAACGCGCTCAGGATGACAAGCTACAAATTGATTGCAGACTACTTTCTCTTGGATTTCCCTGACCAGACATACGCATCTTCTTGCGGTAGGCCGATGTGGGCCAGTACGCGGTACACGAACTGACGAGCCATTTCGTCGGAATCGGCCGGGCGGTTGTAAAACGCAGGAACGATGGGGAAGATCGTAGCGCCAGCGTCGGCGGCGTACTGCATGTTGCGGATGTGGATCTTGTTGAGCGGTGTTTCGCGCGTACAGAGGATGAGGCGGCGTTGTTCTTTGAGGCAGACATCGGCCGCGCGTTCGATGAGGTTGATGGCCATGCCATTGGCAATGCGGGCAAGCGTTCCCATGCTGCAGGGAAGGACGATCATCGCGTCGATTTGATAAGAGCCGCTGGCTATGCTGGCGCCGATGTTCTCGTTTGAGTGCTGCGCGGTCTTCTTGGGCTTCGCGCCGAGTAGTTGAGCGGCAAGGTCGCTGCGTCCAGTGATGTCGAGCTCTTCTGCGAAGACGCGCAATGCGCCGTCGGATGCGACAAAGTCCACCGACTTCACGCGCGAATCTTTCTCAAGAGCCTGCAGCATGGCGCGGGCGAAGACGGCGCCGCTGGCGCCGGTGGTGGCGAGTATCAGACGCTTAGAATCGACAGCGGAAGGCATTGGTTATTTGCCGGCTCTCGCATCGGCCGATTTCGCGTCTGCGCTTTTCGAATCCCACGCCCGGCGACCCAGATTCTTGCTCTCGTCAAAGACGCGGGCGAAGATCTTGTCCACATTGCGCAGCTGGCGCTCGATGTTGAAGGCATTGTCCAACTGTTTCTTGGGTAAGCGTTTGGTGATCTCTTTCTGTTTGTAGATCAGGTCGCGGAAGTTGAAGTCTTCTTTCCAGGCGCGCATGGCATTGGATTGAACGAGACGGTAGGCGTCTTCACGCGACATGCCGGATTCGGCGAGGTCGAGCAGCAGTTGTCCGCTGAAGACGAGCCCGCCGGTGCTTTCCAGATTCTTCATCATGCGCTGCGGATAGACGATGAGATTGCTGATGATCTCGGTCATGCGCGCGAGCATGTAGTCCATCAGGATCGTTGAATCCGGCATGATGATGCGTTCGACGGAGGAGTGGGAGATATCGCGCTCGTGCCAGAGGGCGACGTTCTCAAACGCGGCTTGCGCGTTGCTGCGGATGACGCGCGCCAGGCCGGATATCTGCTCGCAGTTCACGGGATTGCGCTTATGCGGCATTGCCGACGAGCCTTTTTGCTTTTCGCTGAAGAACTCTTCTGCCTCGCGGACTTCTGTGCGCTGCAAGTGGCGGATCTCGGTGGCGATCTTGTCCAGCGTACTGGCCATGACCGCTAGGGTCGCCATGTAATACGCGTGGCGGTCGCGCTGGATGACCTGCGAGGAGATGGCCGCAGCCGAGAGGCCGAGCCGCGCGCAGATCTTTTCCTCATACTCCGGTTCCAGGTGAGCGAAAGTTCCAACAGCGCCAGAGAATTTTCCCACGCGCATCTGTTCGGCGGCGCGGCGAAAGCGATCGAGGTTGCGCAGCGTTTCGGAGTACCAGTTGGCCAGCTTCAAACCAAAGGTTATCGGCTCGGCGTGAATGCCATGCGTGCGGCCGATCATGGGCGTGTGCTTGAACTCGAGTGCGCGCTGGCGCAAAACATCGCGGAGTTCGCGCATGCGGGCGGCGATGATCTCTGAGGCGTTCCAGATCTGCAGAGCTTGCGCGGTGTCTACTACGTCGTTCGAGGTGAGGCCGTAATGGAACCAGCGGGAAATCTTTGTGTCGCCGACTTTTTCTGCTACCGCAGTAGTAAAAGCGATGACGTCGTGTTTCACTTCCGACTCAATGGCCTTGATACGGTCGAGTTCGAAGTCGGCGGTTTGCAGCAGCTTGTCGGCGGCGGCCTTGGGCACAATGCCGTTTTCCGCCAGTGTTTGCGTGGCTGCCAGCTCTACGGTGAGCCACATGCGGTACTTGTTCTCGTCACTCCATATGCGGCCCATCTGCGGGCGGGTATATCGTGCGATCACCGGTGGCGCTCCTTGAGTGGAAGACAACAAACGACGACGTTAGATTGTACTTTGAGCGCGCCATTCTTGCGAAAAGTACAGGTTTTGCTTGCATGCACGGCTACTTCGGGTGAAAATATCTGACCTTCTCGTATTGCGACCTATTCCCTTTAGAACTGCGACGCGGGAGTATCGCATAGCGATAGCTTTACAAAACTTCACGAGGCGATTTGGCTGATGTCCACGGAAACTCGTACCAAAAAGCGCAACTTGACGATTGCGGAATATCGCAAGCTTTCTGAATTGCGATTCCAGATGCGGCGCTTCATGCGCTTCAGTGAGGACGCAGCGCGGTCAAGAAAACTGGAACCGCAGCAGCATCAGACGTTGCTCGCCATCAAGGGCGCACCCGCAGGTGAAGATCCGACTATCGCATTCCTGGCGAAGCGCATGCAGTTGGCGCATCACACAATGGTGGAGTTGGTGGACCGCGTAGTGGAAAAAGGACTCGCGCAGAGAAAGCCTTCTACAACCGACCGGCGGAGCACACTGGTGCAATTGACTCCTGAAGGCGCAAAAGTCTTGGCTGAACTTTCTACGATCACTTACGAGCAATTGCAGACTAAATTCGGCGAGATGTTGCAAGCGCTACAGGGAGTGGTGGACGCAAAGGCGAATGGCAATGGTCACGCTGCTGCGGCGCGGAAATCTGACTGACCTGGGGCGTCTAACTCCGACGTTACCAAGCTGAGACCTGTATCTGTCCGCCTTCATCGCGATGCGATATATTAGTTCTACGCTTTGATCCCAGCCATTTAGGAAATCCTTGAACGCGGAAGACCAACAGAAAAAAACAGAAAAACGCGCGGCCATCTCCATCGACCTACCTGAGCCGCTTGGCGATTTCACCGCTACCACGCGGCTGCTTCCCATCTCATTCATTGCCATTGTGCTGGGCATCATCAGCAGTTTTCTAGCGCTCTGGTTGATCCGCCTGATTGACCTCTGTACAAACATATTCTTCTTTCAACGATGGAGCTTTGAGCACGTCTCCCCGGCAGAACATCATCTGGGGCTGTGGGTGATCCTGGTCCCGGTAGTGGGCGGCATCATCGTCGGCTTCATGGCGCGTTATGGATCGGATCGCATCCGCGGACACGGCATTCCGGAAGCGCTGGAGTCGATATTGCTGCGTGGGTCGCGCATCGAGCCGAAAGTGGCGGTGCTGAAACCGGTGTCGTCGGCGATCTCGATCGGATCAGGCGGACCGTTCGGCGCGGAAGGCCCGATCATCATGACGGGCGGGGCAGTGGGTTCGCTGCTCGCGCAATTCTTTCATCTGACCGACAGCGAGCGCAAGACTTTACTGGTAGCGGGCGCGGCGGCGGGAATGTCCGCAACGTTTGCGGCGCCGGTGGCGGCGGTGTTGCTCGCCGTCGAACTTCTGTTGTTCGAGTTGAAGCCGCGTAGCTTGGTTCCAGTTGCGTTGGCCAGCGCTACCGCGGCTGCGGCGCGCCGATATCTACTGGGAATGGGGCCGTTGTTCCCCACGCATCCGCACACACTGCAATACACCACGGAACCGCTGGTGGCATGCGCGTTGATGGGATTGGTGTGCGCGATGATGGCGATCGTTCTGACGAGGCTTGTGTACGCCTCAGAAGACGCCTACGAGAAACTGCCCGTACATTGGATGTGGTGGCCGACGCTTGGCGGGCTAATCATCGGGATCGGTGGGTGGTTCTTTCCCCAGGCGATGGGTGTGGGTTATGAGAATATCGGCGCGTTCCTCGCCGGCGGCGCCGCGGTGAAGTTGGTGATCGGCATATTGATCGTCAAGTCGCTGATCTGGACACTTTCGTTAGGTTCGGGCACATCGGGCGGCGTTCTGGCGCCGCTGTTGATGATCGGGTGCGCTCTCGGCTCAGCGGGCGCGCTGTGGTTGCCGGGCATATTCGGTTGGCAGGGTCCGGGATTTTGGGCGCTGATCGCTATGGTCGCAGTGTTGGCGGGAACCATCCACGCGCCACTGACTGCGGTGATCTTTGGTTTGGAACTGACTCATGATGTGAACGTGTTGTTACCGTTATTGATTGCGGCAGTGATGGCGGACGCGACGACGGTACTGCTGATGCGGCGGTCCATCCTGACGGAAAAACTTAGCCGCCGTGGATATCACTTGAGCCGCGAATATGCGATCGATCCGCTGGAGATCTCAATGGTGCGCGATGTGATGCGCACCAACATCATCGCCTTCCCGGCTGATGTGCCTCTGGCAGACCTGAAAGAATCGCTCTCGCCGGGGCACTCGAAGTCTGGGCAGTGGCTTTATCCGCTGGTGGATGGGGAGCGGACGCTGTTGAATATTGTGACGCGTCGCGAGCTGGACAAGCTGGTGGAGGAATCAGTAGGGACAGAAAGCTTTATGCTGATCGACCACGTACCGTTCAAGCCGACGCTTACGGTGGCTTATCCCGATGAGCCGCTGCGGGTGATCGTGAACCGCATGGCGCGGTCTGGATTCACGAGGCTGCCGGTGATCGACCGCCGTGCGAAGCCTCGCGAAGGCAGCGCCGCGGAACATGCGCGTGCACGCGGCACTACACCTGCCGTGGCGAAGTTGGTGGGATTGATCTCGCTGGCGGATCTCTTGCGCGCGCGCGTGGTGAACCTGGAAGCCGAGACTAAGCGGCAGCGCGTATTACCCATCCGGCTGTTCATGCCGGGTAGTGGCAAAAATTCCGACGAATAGTTTCCGGCGCGCTGGTTGCGCAGCTTACTCTTTCACACCAAGCAGTGCGCTCATCTCTTCATACTTGAAACCTTGTCCCGGTGTGTAGGGCTGCACCCATTTGCCGTCGATCACGAACTGCGGAATGGCACGCTTGCCCGTGTGCTTGATGACTTCTTCCGCTGCGCCGGGCGTGGCCTCGATGTTGATCTCAGTGAATGGGATGTTGTGCTTGGTGAGAAATCGCTTAGCCTCGCGGCAGTCGCCGCACCAGGGAGCGGAATAGACGGTCAGTTGCATGCGTATTAGATGGTAATTGATGGGCAGGAGTTTCGGGTACAAGCCGCCAGGTTGCCGAGTAATAGGGATCCTTCGCTGCGCTCAGGATGACAAACAAAAGCCGTCAATCTCACGATTGACGGCTCGATGCTAAATGCTCGGTGCTAATTGCTATACAGCAACACGCCTTCCACGTTCTCTTCTCCCACCGGGCGATAGAAAAGCTTCTCGCCTTCGAGGAAGACTTCAATGAAAGCAGGACGCGTGGTGAACGTGCCCTGGATGAGAGCCTCTGAGAGCGGGTCTTCAATGTACTTCTGAAGAGCGCGGCGCAGAGGACGCGCACCGTAAGCGC
>JAICLA010000116.1 GCA_025927695.1 Terriglobales bacterium
CTACACTGAGGAGGGTGGCGTGTAGCCCACCCTTTCGCATAACCCCAAAGTTTGCCCCATCCTTATCCCCAGTTCATGAGGGTGAGACGGGTGACCCACACACTCGCATTACCACGACAGAGGGTGCGCCACACATTCCGCTTCTGAATGTGTGGGAACGACGCTCGTCACAACGCGTTCTAGAAACTAGAAACGAGAAACTAGGAACTGCTCTTATCCACCGCCCACCGTCCCGCCCCATATGCCGCGATCATCAGCAATCCACCCATGATCCCCACGTTCTTCAAAAACTGGGTCTGCATCCCGCCGCGGGTCATCTCGCTTGTCACCGTCCAGAAGTTGTGCAGCATCACGCTAACCGCGCCTAGATAAACACACATCACAAAGGCGACGATGCGCGCCTGCCACCCAACCAGCAGACAGATCACGCCGACCGCCTCGATCACCAGCGCAATGCCCAGCAACGCGGGGATTGTCGCCTGTGGCATTCCGCGCGAAGCCATATACTGCGCCTGCCCTTGCCATCCCAGCATCTTGCCGAATGCGCCCTGCACAAAGATCGCACAGATGAACACCCGCGCCAGCAGCGGAAACAGACCCTCAGCGATCACATCAGGAAATATCTTTCGTGTAGACATGCCACCTTAGACTCGCCCCGTTTAGGGGAGTGAGCGGGAGCCCCACCCACGCATCACCCCAACAGAGGGTGCCCCATAGATTCGTAAAGCGTCTCTGTGGGAACGATGCTGGCCGCAATTGCTTTTAAATTTTTGCAATTACAAATTTTGGCAATTACAAATGCCGTATTACCCGCCCGCCTTCTTGCCTTTGGCGCGAAAGATCTCAATCACCTTTTGTTCTAGCTCCGCCGGCGTGGGAGATACCAGGAAGTAATCCGGATTATCCACGCACGTTTGAACGTCGCAGATCTCCAGCACCAGGGCATTGGGTATCTTCGCTTGCACGATCTGCGCTACCTTTATCTTGTTCGGCGGCGTAATGGCCCGCCCAATGATCACCAGGTCAAACACAGTGCGCGAGGCCACATACTCTACCTCTCGAAGCGAGCCCACGGACATCACAATGAATCCGGCGGACTCCAGCATCAGCTCCTGTGTGCGGCGCACAGAAGCGTCTTCGGCGTAAACGAGGATGTGCTTATCGAACGGCATTCCGTCTTTTTGATTCTGGCTGGGGTGTATAGAATAGGACTATAGTCCCGCGGGTTCCCCGCCAGTATTTTTTATTTTTTACCCCGGCAGCCGGGTGCCGCTCAAGTTAAACCGAAAGGGAAGGGCTGGACACGATCAGTGTGGCCAAGACAGCTTTCAATTTTGGCAACTACCGATTTTGGCAATTAAAAATCCCCTGCACATATCGCCTTGCGACATTTACGCAAACCCTTTCACCCGCCCGGACCCTCATCTCGACCATGGGGCCTTATAAATCAATAACATCCACACTACACCGCCTTGGCAATCCGTTTGCTAGAATCCCTTCGGGCCGAACGAACCTTAGCCCCGGAGATTCAAAGGTGAGATCCAAACTCTTCGCAGTCGCAGTCGTTCTGTTCTCTTCGCTCGCATTCGCTGACACGCTGACCGTTGTCTCCACCGCCGACGTTTTCAAACCCGGCGGCAACACTACCTTCTACAACTCCACCGGCGGCAATCCGCCAAGCGTCGTCGTGAACGCCGGCGATTCGCTCAACATTACCGCCACCGGAACCACCAGTTGCGGAGGCTTTTGCCCAACGTTCGGTCCTGACGGCGACCTCACCTTTACGCAGAACAGCATTCCGCTCTACGGCATCTTTCTCGGCAATGATGCCCTGACCGCGCAGCCAGGCTTCTTCGGCAATGCTCCCGACGCGCTCACCACCGCGCCCACCATCGGCACCGTCTTCTTCATCGGCGATGGCCTCACCGGCACCGGCAGCGGCGCGATCCAAACCTTCATCGTGCCCACTGGCGCCACGCGTCTCTACTTCGGCTTTGATGACGCGCCCGGGTTCTACAGCGATAACACCGGCTCGCTCGACGTCACCGTAACAGCCGAGACCACCGAAACACCGGAGCCATCCAGCATTGTGTTGTTGGGAAGCGCACTACTTGGCGCAGCAGGCACCATTCGCCGCAAGCTTATCTGATCTGTTCGATCGCAAAAAAAAAGCCCACCTCATCGGTGGGCCGCAAGTCCTGGAGGACTGCAAAAACCTAGCGCTTGATCTTGCGCCGAACGATTCCCGCCAATCCCAGCATCCCCGATCCCAACAGTGCCAGGCTCGCCGGCTCCGGAGTAGGAACGACTTCGACCGGCGTGCTGACGCCAATGTTATCTAGTTCGAAGCTGGCTGCGTAGCCATCTCTGAGATGACCGCTGAACTCAAGAGAGACAAGGTTGGCAAATTGTGACGACAACAACATCGTATGGAAGTTCGAAGTATCGGCGAGGTTAAACGCCTCAGTGACCGTGGTATGGTCCGCCAGGGTCCCGGTCACGAGCACATAGTCCGTGTCAAAAACTCCGCCGTCGTGTCCACCTAGATCAAACTGGCTCGCGTCGAATGTTTTTCCGTCCGTGCGCGACATAATGATCGTAGGACGATTCACCGCTTGTAGGATCGTTGTGCCATTCACGGCACAGGTTGGCCCGCACAACTGCCCATTGTCGAGGATCACGTAAGCACTGTCTAAAAGGGTTCCTACCTGAAAGTTGTAGCCATCACTGGTAAAGCTGTTCCCGCTTTCGATCGGATAACAATTGTTGCAGCCCGCATCTTCAAACGTCACCGTATCCGCGAACGTGGTCACGCTCGCCAGTCCGATCAACAATAGTAAAACGAATGCGTTGCGAAACATCTCAGGCCCTCCTCATTGCCCATCAATTCGCAATGCAATTTAGGAGCCAAAAACGAATCAGGATTTTCCCTCACAAATCACGCAAACACTCGCACGAAGAACGTTGGTTATATACATCGTCTTGCGATATATATGAAAACAGTTGCGTAGGGATTAAGGAATTAAGAGTGAGGGGAATGAATGGCGTCGCTCCCTACAACGATTTCAATTTTGGCGATCAGCAATGTTGGCAATACAAATTGGGCAAGCCCTACTGAATATGCTTCGGCGTCTCCTTATTCAGTACATTGATCAAGTTTTGCGCCGCAGCCGGTATCCCCACTTTTCCCCCGCGAACGATCTCTTTCGCGCTTAGTTCCTTCCCGTAGAGCGCCTTGTTGCCGTCGCCGTCTGCGCGTAGCGTACTGCCTTCGAGTGACACGCCTGCGAACAGTCCCTTCGAGCGCGAGTAAGAAAGAATGTCCGCCTTGAGCACGATATCGGTCTCAGCCGAAGCGGCGCGCCCTTTCGGGCCCGCTGCGGCGGACGCATCCGCACCCAGCTTCACCTTGCTGCTCAACACCGAGTCCGCGCCCTTGTCATTCATCACCAGCAGAACAAAATCCGTTCCTGAGCCGCCCAGTTGGAAGCCCGCGCTCAGCCCTTCCAGCGCGAACATCGCCGGCGCTGACCACGGTCCGTTGAACTTCGCTCCTGTGCGGCACGTGATCACGCCGCGCCCGTAGCTGCCACCGATACCCAGCGCGAACTTCTTCACCGAAGGGAAGATCACGATGCAGCCGGACTTATCCAGATATTTTTTCGGGATGCCGTCCGGCATGCCCTGTATCTCGCTCAGCACGGTCGCCGCGTTCTGCAGTCGCTCTGCTTCTTTCTTCTGCGCGAACGTTGTCAACGACGCAGACACAAATACTACCAGCATCAAGATTTTTTTCATGATTCCTCTTTATTTGCGAAAACGCTCCACTCGTACTTGATTCTCGTTCCGGACTAACCTCCGACCGGAAGACTGAACATATCTACGATCGTCTGTCGCGGATCAAGTAAATTTTTGGCAATTACAGATTATGGCAATCACAAATGCTCTGTCTCTCACACCTTCAACGGTGGCCCCATGAGTTCCAAATTATGTTTGCGGTGGATCTCCACGTCGTAGTTGTAATCGCCCGGCTTGCGTGGCTCGTTGAAGAAAGCTTCCATGTCCCCTGCAGGTGTGAACGCCACAAGGATGCGCCCAACACCATCGCCCACGTACGCCCAAACATGCGGCACCAGCTTCGGCGCCAAGATGCAATCGCCGGCCTTCAACTCCATCCGCTCGGTGCCGACTTCGAAAACATATTTCCCTTCCAGCACGTAAAAGAACTCATCTTCAACATGGTGCATGTGTCGAGGAGGCCCGCCTTTCACGTGGTTCTCATGTTGAAAAAGAAAAAGTTCGCCACCGGAATCCGCGGTCAACACTTTGTAGGCCGTCTTGCTCACGCCGATGCCATGCATCGTTCCCGTCCTGTCTTCACCCGCTTGCACTCGCACCGCATGTTTGAGCGCCGAGGCGCCCTTCGCCGGCTCGTTCGCCGTCTGCGCGAACATTGCGGCAGGCAGGGCAGCAGCGCTGAGTTGCAAGAATGAACGTCGTCGCATGAAACCTCCTCTTGAGGAGCGGCAGTGTAGCACAATAAAAAAAGCCCGCTCCGAGAGCGGGCACATGACCTTCGCAGAAATTAGTTCTTCGCTACTTCCGGCTTATCGGGCTTCGTCTCCACGCTCAACCATTCACGTTGGATCGGCGGCAGGTCCGCTTTCAGCAGAATGAAATTGTTCGCCAGCTTGAGTTGGCCGTCGATCGTTTGAATGAGTTCGTTGTTCTTGAATTCCGCCCCGCCCTCTGACGTTGCAAACCCGACGCCACCAGTATGGCCTTCTCCATTTTTTGTGCGCTCCCCGGGCTGGCTCGTTCGCGGCAGCATGTACACCCACTGCGGCGCGTAATAGTTGCCCAGAACTCCCACGCTCTTAACGCCGCCATTCAAGTGGTCTTTCAGCCACAGGCTGGCGCACGCCATCACCGAGTGATCAATATTCGCGGCTCTGTCGTAATAATTGTCCCATTGGATCGCGCGGTCTAACACGATCGAGGCAGCTCGCGAACGCGCCAACGCGAATGCAAAGGGCAGCAGGTCTGTCGTTCCCTTGGAAGAGTGTATGGCCGAGTGCGAGAACAGCAGCACATGGAACGGCCCCACCCCATCCGGCACATAGACGTGAGCGTTAACAGCTGCCTTCTTGATGAATGTGCCGTCGGAGTTGCGCGGGCTGTTGTCGTCGTCCCCCGGGGTGATTTCGGTGAAGGTCAGAGTCTCAACCGTGACCCCATCGCGGTGTTCGACTGCAGTCAAATTACTCGCAGCGCAAACCTGGTCTTTGTGATTGGTCCAGTGATTATCTTGCGCCGCACATGACGCCACCAGCGTCAGCAGGATGGCCAGCAGGGAATAGCGATTCATATCGCCTCCTTAAGTTCAGGGCCCGCACCGGGACTAATCATACGCCCGAACGATGCCCAACAGAAGAACGCCCTTGCTTTGCGCCCCTCCACCTCCGTTCACGAATAAAGCCCGCTCCGAAGAGCGGGCTTGGGTTGTAATGCTCGCGGAGGGTTACCGCATGAACCGCTTGCGGAAAGTTCCCGCCGCGGTCAGTAAGCCGGATCCCATCAGCACCAGCGTGCCCGGCTCCGGAGTCGGATTCTGCGATCCAGCGCCCACCAGCGGAGCCACATCGTCGATATTGTTGAAGCCGCCAAAGAACTGGATATAGTCAGGATTGTTGATGTCGCCGCTGATGGCATAAGAGATGAACGTGATGCCGTTGCAACCTGCGACAAGTGCATGACCTTGGCCATCGACAGCGCCTTGGTCGAAGTCGCAAACGCCCGTGCCATGCGTCGCCAGACCGGTGCCGTTCGTGTTCATCGTGCCCGTGAATCCATCACCGAAAAAGGTGAACTTTCCGGTGAACGGGTCATAGACAACGCCATGCGCTGGCGTCACGCTGCTGTAGAGCCGGGTGGTAGCACCCGAAGCGAGATCGTAGAAACCAATGTTGCCGAAGCCGTTCGGGTTTCCGTTCACATAGATGGCCGTGCCATCGGGTGCGAACGCGAGCTGCGTCACGCCCGTGTCGCTGCCCGTAGGATTCTGGATCACGGTACCACCGCCGTTGAGCGAGACTTTGACCAGTGGGCCTTCAAAAGCGGAGGTGTAGACCGTCTGCCCGTTGGGATCCAGCGTTAGATGGTAGGTCTGTGAGCCGCCAGTGGAATGATCAGCGACAAACGTACCGTCGGTCTTAAGTTCATGCACCTCCGGGTTACCTTGGCCGCCAACCAACAGGTTGCCGTTTGTGTTGAAGATAATCCCGTCAGCGCCATTCACAGTGGCGATTCCCGTTTGGCCGCTCAATGTGGCGACATTGGTGTTGCTGTTGAACGTGTAATTCACGCTGTTGACGTTCGGGCCGGCGCCTTGAAAGTTGGTGTAATACAAGGTGCCTGAGAAAGTGTCAGCTGCCGCGAATGCAGTGAGGGACAGAATCGCGCAAAGAACGCTTGCGATCTTGAGGGTCTTTTGCATTGAGTTGTTCTACCTTTGGATTTTGGGTTTTTAAGGGGCCTGGTCTTACACTGAATATTAAGCGTCAGAAGCAAGCCAGTTTCCATCCAAGCCCCATTGAAAATGAACCACTTACATGGAGTGGAGACCGACGAAGACTGCAAACGCTTGCAGATTAGGTGAATGAATTGTCGCTTTAGCTAAGTTCGGAATGGAAACGAAACCTGGTTATGCCGCGGCGGACGAGCTCTCTTCCAACGAATACGCGATCAACCTGGCGAACAGTTCATTGCGTTCCACGTCATAAGTCGAGGGACGATGCACGCGAGTGAAGTGGCAAGCGAGTGAGCCGTGGACGCGCCCGTCGTGCCCAATGACCGGCACAGAGAACGAGGCGTTGATCTTGTTGCCTTTCGCGATCGCATATTCGGGATCGGCATGAATATCAGCCGCGATCACCGGCTTTCGTCCGGCAACCGCCCGTCCGCAGGTCATCTTGCCAAGCGGTGCGTGCCGCACGATCTCAACGTACTCCAGCGGCAAGCCTTCGTAGTAGGTGAGTTCCAGCTCCTGCTCAACCCGCGTTGTTGAGAGCAGCCACAGTCCGCCGCCTTCAGCCCGTGCCGCGGTTCGCGCCAGATGTACGAGATTCGGGATGATGCTAGGCAGGGTCAATTACGCACCTCCGAAAAGGCACAACATTGTTGCACAACAGAAAAACCGATTTCAAGGCGCTAACGGGAAGTACTGGATTACGCTTCGGTCTTACGCGGGTCGCCAAACAACTCGCGACAAAGTTCGGCTAGCGTCTCCGGCTCATGGCTCGGCACATGATGGTCCGCCATTTTCAGTGACGTTGATTGGTTAGGTGAGACGCAGATCAGCGGCATGTTTGGTTCAGCCTTCTTCAAATGATTGGCGAACTCGCCAGCGCCCTTGAGGTCCGTGCTAACGATGATCGCATCGTAGAGATCTCTTGCCTTGGCTAGAAATTCGTTTGCCTCTTTCGGTGAATGCGCGGTGATAACGTTGAACTTTGCAGTCTCAAGAACTAATTTGCGCGTGGAGAGGGCGGCCCCAGGCTCAGCCTCGGCCACTAGAAAGGTGGGTCGTGCCATATAAAGGTGGATGCGCTGAGAACGTGGCACGCTGTCTGATGTGAACACGACACAGTACGCCAAGCCTTGATTCTTAAAAGTGGCCCTTCTCCACGAGCACTTTGGTCAGCTTCTCTGCCCGACGTTCCCGCGTAGCTTGCGTCTTCGCGTCCATGATGTAGATAAGTGCCACCTTCTTATGTGAAGCGGCCAGCTTGAGCCACCGCGCATGAGCAACAGCACTCTTCGCCACCGCCTTGCGAATGAACTCGGGAGTCTTAGCCATCGCGGCGCCGGTGTCAGCCATGTGCTTCACAATGGCCGCGATCTTTCTCGTTTTGCCGGCCGCCGTCTTAACATCGTTGACCATATCCGCGCGATAGCGCTGGCTGGATGGCGGAAGAGAATCAAAGAACTTCTTCGCCGTCGGATTCGCATCGATCGCTTTCCGCAGCGCCGGCGGAAGCTTGACTGTCTTCGGCGCGCGATCGACTTGCAGTTCTACTTCGATCATGTCGCCAGGTTCCGATACCTTCGCACCGACGCGCATCTTCTTATTGACCATCAAGAAGTGGCGCCCACTGCGATGCGGAAAGATGGAAGAGTGAAATGGAAATCCGTTCACCGTTCCTTTCACTCGAATGATTCCGCCCGAGCCGAACTCAGCGCGCGCGTCGAATGGCATATGAGCCACTAGCCACAAGCCGTGTGAACCTTGATAGAGTTCGAGTTCGGTCCGGAATCGCATTCCTGCTCGCGA
>JAICLA010000040.1 GCA_025927695.1 Terriglobales bacterium
ACGTCAAAGACAGCAGTCGCGTCAGGATAGTTGCCCATCTTCGGTGGATCGCCGGTGATACACAGCACGTTCTTCAACCCGATAGCGGATACTCCGAGCAGGTCAGACTGTATGCCCAGCACATTGCGGTCACGGCAGGTGTAGTGCAGAACCGTCTCGATGCCGACTTGCTGCTGTACCAAAATGCAGAGCATCACATTGCTCATACGGGCGGAAGCGCGCGGCGAGTCGGGGATATTGATGGCGTCCACGCCGACCGACTTCAAGAACTTTGCGCCGGCAATCTCTTTCGACGGATCAATCCCTTTCGGTGGCACGATCTCAACCAGCGACAGGAATTCTCCGTTAGCGATTTTCTTTCCCACCCGCGAACGCTCCGCCAAAGGTGGCGGCGCTATCGACGATTCCGTGACTTTTACTTTGTGCGGCGCATAGCTCGCTGCCTTGGCGTCACCTGTGCGCAGGGCAGAATGCATGCTGTGAATGTGGTCAGGCGTTGTTCCACAGCAGCCGCCCACGAACTGGACGCCCGCCTTCACGAATTTCTTCGCATAGCTGGCCATGTACTCCGGGGAGCACAGATAAATGTTTCGGCCTTCGATGGAGCGCGGCATGCCGGCGTTGGGTTGTGCCGCCAGCGGCTTTGTGGTGACCTCGCGCAGCTGTTCAAGCGCTTCGAGCATCGCGACCGGGCCTACGCTACAGTTGCATCCAATGACGTCAGTCGGCCACTCGTCTAAGCGTGCCCCGAATGTTTCCGGTGTTGAACCATCGAGACAATTGCCGTCTTCGTCAATCGTCACACAGGCTACGATCGGGATCTTCGGCGCCGCATCACGACACGCTAAGATCGCTTGATGAATCTCTTCAAGATAACCGAAGGTTTCAAGCAGGAAGAGGTCAACTCCACCTTCAGCTAAGGCGGTAGCCTGTTCGCGGAAACTGTCATGCGCTTCCTGCAATGAAGTCTTACCGAGCGGCTCGATGCGGACCCCAATGGGCCCCATGGAACCAGCGACCAGAGGCATCTCACCTTTTTTTCGCAGGGATTCGCGCGCTAGTTTGGCGCCAGCGACATTGATCTCGCGGACCTTATCTGCCAAACCGTGTCGCGCCAAGCGAAAGGAATTCGCGCCGAATGTATTGGTCTCAATCACCTCGGCGCCAGCGGCGCAATATTCTTGATGTATGCCACGGATCAAATCCGGCTGCGAGAGGTTCAACTCGTCATAGCAGCGGTTGATGAAAATGCCTTTGGCGTAGAGATATGTCCCCATCGCGCCGTCGCACAGCAAGGGCGCGGACTTCAGGCGTTCTAGGAATGTAGAGGACATTTATCAAGAATAGCAGAAGCGCTGCGAAGCGAAATCGGCGCTATAGCTTAACTGCTATAATTTTTTATTCATTGCGTCATCATTGCAGCAAGGAGTCATTGTTGAAAAAGGCTCGTCAGGCACTCATTCTCTGCGCCGTCGGCAGCGCATTCGCGCTATTTTTGGGGTGCGGAAGTTATAACGGCGGCAGCACCAGCACCACTCCGGCTACGCAACCCACTGCCACCAAACGCGCCTTCCTGTTGAATGAGTTCGGCGGCGTGATCGACGTCATAAATTCCGCTACTGATATGCCGACGGGGAATACGCTGTCAGCTGGTGGCGCTCCTACGTCCATCATCGTGATGTCCAACAAAAAATCCATTGTGCATTCTTCTACAGGTGAGATCGTGCTCATAGATGATGCGACCGAGAGCGTTGTGGGCACGGTGAATAGTTTTCCCGGGGCCACAGAAAGTATCGTTCCAAGTAAAGATGGACTCTTCGCTTACGCCGCTATTCCCAGTCTGGGTGAGATCGCGAAGATGGATCTTATGACTCAAGCCGTGACAGCTATCCCTGCTGCAGCGGGGCTGCCCGGCGTACGTCATTTGGCCATCACACACAACGGCAATACGATCCTGGCTTTTAGTGATAACACTGAACAAGTGGCACTTATTGATCGCACGCAGTCTGACAAGGTCACGAACCCATTTGTGACGCTGCCTACAGGTTCGAGGCCTTACACAGCGCTGTTCAGCAGCGATGATGCAACGGCTTACATCCTGAATTGCGGAGTGGAATGCGGCGGAACTATTCCGGCAAGTATAGACATCCTGAACATGTCAACCATGGCAATCACAGTCGTTCCCGTGCGTGCTGCCACAGTCGCAGTGATGGACAATACTAATCTTTATGTGGCAGGAACAGATGTCACCACGAACCTGGGCCGTCTTGACGTAATGAACCTCTCCTCCCTCGCCGTGACGCCGGTAGCGACGCCCATCAGCGATGGCCTACACACGACCATGGCGTTGGCGGCGAACAATAAGCTGTATATCGGCTCGAAAGCCTGCACGAACTCGGGCGGCAGCTGCCTATCGGTCTACAACACCAGTTCTGGAGCCGCAGCCATCGTATCTGGCAACGCCGCAAATCCTGCCATTGGTGACGTGACGGCCATCACGCCTATCGTCGGGCGACCGGTCGTGTACATCATCCAAGGCGGAACTTTGACAATCTATGACTCTTCAACTGACACGCCACAAGCTGGGCAGATATTTATCTCCGGCAAAGTCTCTGACGTGAAGGAAGTAGACAACTAAATGTTAGCTATCAGCAGTCGGCGTTCACTCGCAAAGTTCAGGGTTGCAAAGTCAACCTGTGAACTGCCGCGGCATTCACGTTCTTAGTAGAGAACGGCAGGATGAATGTAGTGCCGTCGTACCACTCCGGCCATTGGTCTAAGTAATGTTCGCTGAGGACCTGTCCTGATTCACCCGCCACGATATTCAGGGTTGAAGAATCCAAGTCAGCAAAGTTGACCGTCATCCTCTCTGATGCACCGAAGGTCTTGCCTGCCGCTTTCACCGTGAGACTTCCGTCGCCCGCCTGGGGAAGATTTCCCGGGCCGACTAACTCGCGCAAACGAGGGATGGAATTCAAGAGAGTCACTTGGCCGAAGATGGGGTGCTGAATATCCACACGTGAGAATTTCCCCCACTGCCATTTCGACATGTCAGAGCCACCGGTGCGAAGGTTTGTTTTGTCAGTAACTGCTGCATTTACCGCAGCAGCAAGCAAATCGTCAAAGTCGCTATAGCCCGCAGGGAGCCAACGCTGGGGACGATTCATTAAGATCTTTTCCAGTGCCGTGCTCGAGTTGAACCACGCATAGTCTTTCCACTGTGCGCCGAGCTTCGGCTGCAGCATCATCTCCCACAAGTTCCGGCGCGAGAGTACTGACAAAGTGGTGGCAACGGAATCTATCTTTGTGTGGCCATCCCATCCGCGCATGAGATCAGCGGCTTGTTTCGCTGCGGATGTCGCGTTCCTGGCATGGTCCACCGCGTAGACGAATTTGTCCGCGCACAGGCGATCGAATTCGGAGTAGTCATCCATCTGCAGCGCGAGCATGTCTGCCGGGCTGAACTTCTTGCTGGACTCAAGCATGCGGTAGATGCGTTCGGTGCGATACGGCGCGCCCCATTCGGTGGCTAACGAATATGGATAACCATCCGGCGTGATGCGGCCGTTTGCTGTCGCCAGGATACCCGTGGGTGGGTTGTAGACACTGGGCAGTTTCTCGAACGGTATGTAGCCGATCCAATCATGCGAATCGTCATTGCCGGGCACAGGCAAAGCGCCGTCACCGCTCTTGCGAATGGGAATGAAACCGGCGGTCTGATAGCCGATGTTTCCGTCCACATCAGCGTAAACGGCATTTTGCGTGGCCCCGCCGAAGTGCGATACCGCTGCGCGAAATTCTTGCCAGTTGTTTGCAAGTCCTAGTTCGTAGAAATGAAAGTCGAGGGCTTGAGGATCGTAGATGGTCCATTGCAATGCCAGCTTACGAGTTTCGCCGGGGAAGAGCTCTGACACGATGGGCCCGTGCCGCGTGACGAGAACATCGAGCGGCACATCTGGCTCGCCTTTTACTTTTATGGTCTCAGGGTGATGCTCAGGCTTTTGCCAGCCAGTCGGTGTTTGATATTCACCTGAGTCGTTGAAGTTTTCTATGAAAAGATCCTGCACGTCTGGCATGACGTTGGTCATTCCCCAGGCGATGCGGCGATTGTGTCCGACGATGACAAAAGGGAACCCGGGGAAGGAAACGCCGGCTACGTCGTAATCGCCGGCTTGGAGATGCACTTCATACCAGACGTTTGGAATGGAGTGATCCAAATGCATGTCATTCGAAAGCAGCGGCTTGCCGGTAGTAGTGTGATCGGCGGAGATCACCCAGTTGTTGGAGCCGGCAAAACATGAATCGCAAAGATCTGCGCCGAAAATATTCTGCGAGTGCAATACGCTTTCATCCGTTCCCGGTGGAGGGATCTCGTCAGGTGGAATCGTGAACTGCTGATCGCGGGGCAGAGCAGACGGCGGACGATCGCGCCATGAGGTCAGGGGGTAGAGGTCCGAGGCCAACTCTGGGCCGAGTTTTGCTGCCACCGATTCCCGCGAATGCTCGGTGGGAAATGTGGTGCTCAGGCTTTCCGAGATGTTGATACCAACGATCACTGAATCTTCTACGGTCCACGGGCGCGGCGTATAGCGCAGCAAGCGAAACTCGATGGGCAGATGGCCGCGCTGATGGTCGATGAGCGTATTGACCCCTTTGACGTAAGCATCCAGATGTTCGCGTTCCGACTGCGAAAGGGTGGATACAAGTTTCTCCGCGGTTTCGGTGATTCGCAGGATGCGGTGCCGCTTATCGAGCTTGACGAGACTTGGCCCCAGAATCTCTGCAAGCTCTCCACGCCCAAAGCGGCGGTTCATGTCCATCTGCCACAGGCGGTCTTGTGCGGTCACATATCCCTGCGCGAAGAGCATGTCGTCTATGTTTGCGGCGGTGATGTGTGGCATGCCTTGAGGGTCGCGCAGCACCGTGACCGGTGCGGAAAGACCGACGGCTTGAATGGTGCCATCCAATTGCGGGAGTGCCGCTTTCGCAGTGGAGTAAAACCAATAACCACCGATGGCCGCCGAGATCGCCAGGACCAGCGCTAGCGATAGCAGCGAGAAACCAACAATTTTCAGAGGTTTGGATCTTCGAGTGGGGGTTTGCGAAGAAGATAAGAATGGAGTGGCCATGGAAAACCAGATTGTAGCAATTGCAATCGGGGAAAGGGGAAAGCCGATGCGGCCGCGGTGCTATCCTTTTTATGCCATGCTGCAGAAACGCATTGACGACCACGCCACCATCAGCCGCGAATCTCTGCGTTCGGCGCAGGAACGTTTCAACGCGCACCTGAAAAAAGTTGGTCTCAAGCATACCGACCAGCGTGACATCATCCTGCACACATTCCTCGAAACTCGTGACCACCTATCGACTGACGAGCTTCACCAGCTCGTAAAAAAGCGCGATGCGAAGATCGGATTCTCGACCGTCTATCGCACACTCAAACTTTTGTCAGAGTGTGGGCTCGCGAGCGAAGTCTCGTTCCATGACGGAGTGGCACGGTACGAGCATCAGCACAATCGGCGCAGTCATCACCATATGGTCTGCACCGATTGCGGCAGTTCGGTCGAGTTCTTTTCACCCGAGGTGGACAAGCTCGAGCAAGAGATCGGACGCAAATTCCACTACGACACGACGCGCCACACCTTCCAGATCTACGGACTATGCGAAGAGTGCCGCAAACGCGACTGACCGCGTACGCCAATCTCTGCTGCCGCTCAGTAAGGCGAGATTCTCTTTGCCTATCGCGTTATTTTTTGATATTTTTGCCGCGCATAGAGAAAGTCACTTAGCGGTTCCATGGGAGGCAGTGATGGCATTTTGTTCAGGTTGCGGGGCGCAGATGGCAGACGGCGCAACAATATGTGCAGCGTGCGGTAAAGGACAATCAGTAGGTGGCGGCGCGGCGGCAGCTCCGGCTCCGGCAGCCGCCCAAACCGGCGGCTTGCAGGACAACATCGCCGGCTTGCTTTCCTATCTGTTCATTCCCGCCATCATCTTTCTGGTGGTTGAGCCGTACAACAAAAATAAGTTTGTCCGCTTCCACGCGTTTCAGGGACTGTTTCTTGGACTCGTCTCTATCGTCGGCCACATCGTGCTGACCATCATTCCCATCATCGGATGGATCATTCTGCCGTTCTTCTCGCTGGCGATCTTCGTCATTGCCGTGGTTGCCGCCATCAAGGCGTTTGGAAATAACAAGTGGCAGATCCCGGTCATTGGGCCCATGGCGGAAAAACAAGCCGACGCGATGTAGAGTTGGGTTGGTCTTACACAATAAAGCCCCGCGCACTGCGGGGCTTTTTATTTGTAATTTATTTCGGAGGGGAAGTACTCGCGGGAGGGGCCACATCGGGCGATTTCTTTCCCGGGTCCGGCTTCTTCGGCGTGTCGTATTGTCCGGGGCTGTACTTGCCTTGATTTTCCACGTCGTAATTCTTCGGCAGAGGCGGTAGTTTCGTGACCGGGCCGGAAAGTTGCGCGGGATCTTCCAATATCATCTCGGCGTTTCCGCGATACTCCTTGATCTTGCCGTGGATCTCGATATTCTTGCCTTCGAGCGCACGCACGTCGCCGACTTTCTCCACGTCCTTGGGAAAGACGACCACGCTGAACGCGCATTTCTTGTAGTCCTCACAGAAGTTGATAAACATGGTGCCGGAGCGTCCGCTGGAATTGACTTTAACGACCTTGCCGGTCACGCAAACGGTTTCATCTATCTTTTTGGGCGCGTCGGTAAAAGGGATGCAATCAGCTGCGAGCGCGGGAATAGCGGCCATCAGCAAAAACAGGGACATAAGCTTCGTGAAGATTGTCATGGGCGGCATTCTACACGCTGATGAGATCTTGGCTGCAAAACAAAACGGGCCGCATTCTGGTATGCGGCCCGCGCCTAAATAAAAATGCTTGCTGCGGACTTACTTCGTGAAGGACGAGATGGCCGTCGCTTCATCGTCTTTCACGTCAAAGACGGTGTACAGCTTGGTGATCTGCAGCAGGTCATGGACCTTCTTGGTCAGGTTCAGCAGTTTCAACTCGCCGCCTTCTTTGCGGACCGCGGTGAAGGCGCTGACCAATTCACCGATGCCGGAGCTATCGATGTAAGTCACGTCGCCCAGGTTGAGCAGGATCTTTTTCTCGCCTTTGCCAAGAACTTCGCGGATAGTGTCACGCAGCACAACGCTGCCTTCGCCGAGGGTGATGCGTCCGCTCAGATCTAAGACTGTGATTCCATCCACCTGGCGTGCGCTGGACTTCAAGCTCATCTTATTGCTCCTTTGCGCCCGTTTCCGGAACGCTCATATGTTTTACCAATTTGATCTCTGTGCCGGGATGCAGCTCCCGTATCTTTACTTCATCCATAAAAGAACGAATAAGGAAGATACCACGTCCCGAGGTCTTCAACAGATTCTCCTCCGCGAGCGGGTCAGGAACAGTTTGCGGATCGAGTCCTTTGCCTTCGTCACTGATGGTGATGGCCAATGCGTCCGGCGTAGTCTCATAAGCGACGGTGATCTTCTTGCCGGGATCATAGGCGTTGCCGTGCAGCACAGCGTTCACCGCCGCTTCGCGCACTGACATTGTGATCTTATGCAGGTCTTCTTCGCTGAAGCCGGCCTTGATCGCCAGTTGCTCGGCGGTCTGTTCCACCATATTTACGCTGTCTAATGTCGAGTCCAGCGTGTACGCCACCCTAGTTGCCATCTTCACCAATGAAAGGCGATCTCAAAATTAATTATTCGCTGAGAGTGGCACCGGCTGCAGAATGATTGCTCAACGAAGGAGTAAGTTTGCCTACTGCCCGCGCAAATGTCAACGAAAACAGACGGTTCGGAGAAGCGTGCGTAACCGGAATGTAAAGTCGAAGACGCGTTATTCGAGGTACTTCACAAATACGACTTCATTCTGAGCTTCGTTGTAGAGCAGCTCATCGACAAGTGACATCGTCATTAAAATGCCAAGGCCCCCGGGGCGGATGCCTTTTTCCTCACGCACCGCCATATGCTCAATGGGATTGTCGGGTGGATTGCTCACCGCCGCGTGGGTCAGTCCGGCAAAATCAAATCCGCTGCCGGGGTCAGATATGCGGTATAGCAACATCTTCTTCGCGCGCAGATAGCTGATGCGAATCCTGCGCGTGGGGTCGAACTTGCCGCCCCACTCCATCGCATTCATCAGTAGCTCGCGGAAAGCCTGGCTCACGTTCTCGCGCACTTCCTGCGGTAGGTCGGCTTTCAGCTTCAGCATCATGTCATGGATGCGGTCAACATTTGCGCGCTCGCATGGCACCAGCATCTCTACCCAACCGGGTTTCGCAGAGACGATCTCTATCGGGCTGGGCGTGGGTTTTTCCAGCGCCTCGCGTAAAACCTTCTGCGTTTCTACGGCATGGAAAGGTTTGCTGATAAAAATGTGCGCTTGCTCTTTTGCCGCTTTGAGCATTACTTCTGGCGTGTCATCTGCGCTCATGACGACGATGCTCGGCTGAGTGGGCAAGGTACGGACTTTCGCGAGCAGTTCAATGCCGTTCACTTCGGGCATCCACACGTCAGTGATGAGCACATCAAAATTCTGATGCTGGATCTTCTCCCAGGCCTGCGCTCCGTTAGCGGCAGTCGAGATCTCGACTCCGTCAGCTCGAACGAGGTCAGAGAGAAGATTCGTGATCAGCGGATCATCGTCAACTATGAGGACATTCTTCATGAATGGATGCTTGCTGTCATGCTACTCGCGAGTTGAGAGTCTAGCAATGATTGCCGCAATTACTTTGGTGACTTGGCTTTCTTTTTAACTCCGTCCGCCTCAGTCGTGCAACGACTCGGCCACATCGATTAGGTCTTGTCCCACCATGCGAGTGCGCGAGGTCGCCTGTTCCAGCGGGACGGTGACGATGTCTGTGCCACGCAAGGCGACCATCTTGCCGAAGTCGCTGTTGTGTACGGCGTCAATCGCGCCCACGCCATAGCGAGTGGCCAGCATGCGATCAAATGGAGACGGCGACCCGCCGCGTTGGATGTGTCCGAGGACGACGGCGCGCGATTCGAATCCCGTGCGCTTCTCAATCTCACTGGCCAGCATGTTGCCTACACCGCCGAGTCGTACGTGTCCGAAAGCATCTTTGCCATCAGCCGCGGTGGTTTGATCCGTGCCCCCGACAGGCTTCGCGCCTTCCGCAACTACAACAATACTGAAGTATCTGCCTAAGTCATGACGCCGCTTGAGTGACTTCGCGACCTTATCTACATCAAACGGCCGCTCAGGGATCAGAATCACGTCAGCGCCCCCGGCGATGCCACTGTAAATAGCGATCCATCCGGAGTTGCGTCCCATCACTTCGACTACGATCACGCGGTTATGCGCTTCGGCGGTGGAGTGTAGTTTGTCGATCGCATCAGTAGCTGTAGTGACGGCGGTATCGAAGCCGAAACAGAAATCAGTACCAGTCAGGTCGTTGTCGATGGTCTTCGGTACGCCCACGACTTTTGCGCCTGCGGCATTCAGTTTCACGGCGACTCCCAGCGTGTCATCGCCGCCAATGGCGATCAGCGCGTCGAGCCGCTGCTTCTTCAACGTCTCAAGGCACTGCTGGATGCCGCCTTCTTTCTTCGCAGGATTCGTGCGCGAACTCTTCAGGATGGTTCCACCGCGCGGCAAGATTCCCGCCACCGAATTCAGATCCAACGGCATGGTGATGTTCTCCAGCACGCCGCGCCACCCTTCCATGAACCCAACGAACTCATCCTTATGATGAAAAATGCCTTTGCGTACAGCGCCGCGTATCACCGCATTCAGTCCGGGACAATCACCGCCGCCGGTAAGTATTCCCACTCGCATGAATCAATCCCTCGCAGGCAAACATGATAATCGAAAGGCAGCCGTCAGCCATCAGCCGTCAGCATTCAGCAAAGTCAAAGGATTACCACTGAAAAAAGGAAAAGGCAGATAGAAGACGATCAAACTTCTAGGAGTTCGTGGAATGACTACTTCTCTAGCCAGGGTTTGAGCCGCCCGGTGAACATCAGCGCTAGCATTCGGAAATCTGAAATGAAAGACCAGAAGGGATGGCCGAACGTTGCCGGTACGTTCTTCTCCAGAAGAAAATGTCCGGTCCATGCAAATGCATAAGCGATGGGCAGCCAGAGAAACGCGTACCACGGATGCCCCATCACAAAGGCCGCGACTACCACCGCTAATCCGAGCGTCGTGCCGACGGCATGCATTGCCCGATTACGCGGGTCGCTATGCTGCTTCACATAGTAGGCGAAGAAGTCGTCGTAGGTTGCGAATTGTGGACTTGGATCGGGCATCGCGCGATATCGTACCTCAGCCACTGAACCCGAACAATAATTCTTGCGTTTGCATCTATCGTCTTTCGTCTGTCTTTTCATTTTTTCTGTGGTAAGCCTGTGACTTTCTCCGTGAACTCCGTGCCTCCGTGGTGATATTCTCCACCCAACCATGCTCCTCGAACTCCGCGTTGAGAATTACGCCGTTATTGACAACGTAGCCGTAGAGTTCGCTTCCGGACTGAACCTGCTCACTGGTGAGACGGGCGCCGGCAAATCTATTCTGATTGATGCGCTAGCATTGCTGCTTGGTGATAAAGCGTCAACCGACATGGTCCGCCACGGCGCAGAAAAAGCTGTGCTCTCCTGTGTGATCGAGATGGATGCCGCCGCCGAGAAGCGCGTAGCAAAGATCCTTGAAGCCAACGGCATTGACTCAAGCCTCGAAGATTCGCAGATCATTCTGCGCCGCGAGATCGCCGCGACAGGGAAGGCACGCGTTTTTGTGAACAATCAGCCCGCGACCGTGGCTGTATTGAGGCAATTGGCTCCCGAACTGGCCTCGATCCATGCGCAGAATGAAACGGTTTTAGCTTTCGATCCCGCCGCACGCCTCACGCTGCTAGATTCCTATGCTGGCATCGAGACAGAAAAGCTCAGCGAACTTTTCTCGGACTTCCGCCGCATCCGTACCAAGATCACTGAACTCGAGCAAGACGAACAAGACCGCCTGCGACTGGTCGATCTGTGGAGCTTTCAAAAAAAAGAGATTGAAGCGGCACGCCTGCAATCCGGCGAAGACGAGCAGCTGGAGACAGAAAAGCGTGTGCTGGCAAATTCTGAAAAGCTCTACACCGCAGCTATGAGCGGATACAACACGCTCTATGAAGACACTGTTTCCGCCACTTCGCTGCTGCGCAACGCAGAAAAATCCATTGAAGAACTCGCACGCTACGACGCAAAATTCCAAGACGCCAGTGCCCAACTGCAATCGGCGCGCGCCACGATAGAAGATATCGCCTCCACGCTACGCGACTACGCCGAAGGTATCAACGCCTCGCCGGAGCGGCTGGCTGAGATCGAAGACCGCCTGGCGCTGCTCGACAAACTCAAGCGCAAATATGGACAGACCGTAGCAGAGATCATCAGCTTCGGCGAAGACGCCGTACGCAAACTCAACGAAGTTGAGAACCGCGACGAAGTCCTCAAACTGCTCAACAAAGAACTGGCCGCTGCGAAGACCGCTTATCTCGCCGCCGCTCGAGCCATCTCAAAGAAACGCTTTGACGCGGCCAAATCTCTGCAGAAGCTCGCAGAGATTGAGATCAACGGCCTCGCCATGAAAGCCAAGTTCAAGGTCGAGGTTTCAGGCTCAGACGAAGAATCGAGTTGGACGCGCGACGGATTCGACGCCGTCGCCTATATGATCTCCACCAATGTCGGCGAGCCGCAGAAGCCCATCGAGCAGATCGCTTCAGGCGGCGAACTTTCCCGCGTAATGCTGGCGTTAAAAGCCAGCGTAGAAGAAGGCCGCCCGACATCGCCTATCGGAGGCGGCAAGTCCCCCGGCAAGACTCCAGCTCGTGTGGCACAGCCGTCCTCGGCTGTGCGGCAACGCACCCTGGTCTTCGACGAGATCGACACCGGCATAGGCGGACGCGCCGCCGAAGCGGTGGGCAGGAAACTCAAATCGCTCGCCCGCAACAACCAGGTGCTGTGCATCACCCACCTGCCGCAGATCGCCAGCTTCGCTGACCATCATTATGTGATCGAGAAACGCGAGTCCGCCGGACGCGTAAAGACCACAGTCCGCCCACTCGACGCCACCGAGCGCAGAGAAGAGGTGGCCCGAATGCTATCCGGCGCTAAACTCACGGACGCATCCCTTAAGCATGCAGAGCAGTTGATCAAAGAGAATGCGTAGCGACTTGAACCCCAGGCTTATTCGTGCCAAGTGGATACTCGACTACTTTCCAAGCGAGAAACTCCCATCATTCGCTGCCGACGCGCTCGAAGCGGGTTACGACGGCCCAAATCTGAGAAGAGTTGCGGGTTTTCTAAAGCCAAATCATTGGGAGCTACAACCGCACCTCGAAAAGATGTGGGCAGAACTCGACGTTCCGGTGCTAAGCAAGGGCGATTCGTTAGTCGAACTTCTCAAAGATGTTGCGAGGCAGATCATCGCTCACCCTGACCAGGCCCTTTCAATTGCAAAGGAATTGTGGAAGGTTTGCTACAAACATGACTGGGACAAGCGTATCTGGTTCTTTCTTGAAGCTGAGGAATATCGCCCAACGTTTTACACTGACGAGCAGGCGACACAGAGATTGGTAGAAGTCAGTAAGCTTTTCCTGTCGGGCGAGCCAATTCCACCAGGCAGATCTGAAATCGCGGCGAGAAAATATCAACGAAGCCCGCGGCGGTGGTATTTCCGCGCCAGGGTTTGGATTCGACGAAAGCTCGGGTTTTCTTAAAGCTGGCATTTGCGTGTTATTGACGGTGAACCTTTTGCAACCCTGCCGCGTATGAACACCCCCATTCACCCCCCCAATCCAACCACTCACCTCTCGAATTCCACCCTCTGATAATAGCCGTGTAAACCCCTTGCACCATCACGTATAATATTGAGAAATAAAGACCATGAGCCAAACTGGTAAGAAACTTCTGCTCCTTAAACCCCGCGGATTCTGTGCCGGCGTCGTCCGCGCCATTGACATCGTCCGCATCGCGCTGGAGACCTTTGGTGCACCTATCTATGTGCGCCGTGAGATCGTCCACAACCGTTACGTTGTTGACGACCTTACTAACAAAGGCGCCATTTTCGTGAATGAGATTGACGAGGTCCCCGAGGGCGCGCGCGTCATATATTCCGCGCACGGCGTGGCGCCGGAAGTTCGCGCTAATTCCAAGGCCCGCGGCCTTCGCGTCATCGACGCAACCTGTCCTCTTGTCACCAAGGTCCACGTGGAAGCCGTGAAGTTTGCCAAGCAGGGTTACTCGCTGTTGCTCATCGGCCATCGCGACCATGAAGAAGTAGTCGGCACGCTGGGTGAAGCGCCAACTGTCACGCAGATCGTCGGCAGCCCGGAAGAGGTTGAGAACATCACCGTGCCGGATCCGAACAAGGTCGCGTACATCACGCAGACCACGCTCTCCCTCGATGAGGCCGGACAGATCATCAAAGCGCTCAAGAAAAAGTTTCCCAACATCCATGAGCCAGCAGCGCAAGACATCTGCTACGCCACCGAGAACCGTCAAGTGGCAGTGAAACAAGTCGCCGGGCAAACCGATCTGCTGCTCGTCGTCGGCTCAGAGAACAGTTCCAACTCGAATCGTTTGGTTGAGGTCGCGCGCAATCTCGGTCGTTCCTCACACCTCATCGATTCTTACGAAGACATCCAGCACGATTGGCTCAAAGGCGTGAATACGGTTTCGCTTACCGCCGGAGCATCCGCGCCGGAAGTGCTGGTGCAAGAGGTCATCGAGTTCCTGGCCAACGAAGGTTTCACTGACGTGGAAGAAGTAGAAGTCATGCCGGAGAACGTCCGCTTCGGACTTCCCGCTGAGATCGTGCAAGCCATCGCCGCTGCTCCTGCGGCAAGAAACTAAATGGCAAACGACTTCGGCGGAGAGATGCTGTTCGGCAAAGTCGGCAACGCGGCGCAACGCGTCGCCGCCGCCGTGCGTTCCGCCACAGACCATCTCTTCTCCACCCAGCATGAAGACGGTTACTGGTGCGGCGAACTGGAAGCTGACACCACCCTCGAATCCGATTACATCCTGCTGCGCGTCCTGCTTGGTACTGTTGACGAAGAACGCCAGGCCAAATGTGCGCGTGAGATACTCGCCCATCAGAACGCCGACGGCGGATGGCCCATCTTCCACGGTGGCCCGTCCAACATCAGCGCTAGCGTCAAAGCTTATTTCGGACTGAAGCTCGCAGGCTACAAGCCTGATCATCCGGCCCTGGTCGCGGCGCGCGAACGCATTCTCGCTATGGGCGGCGTCACGCAGGTCAATACATTCACCAAGATCTATCTCTGCTTTCTCGGCCAGTATGACTACGACGCAGTGCCCGCCATTCCGCCGGAGATGATCCTGTTTCCGAATTGGTTCTGGTTCAACATCTACGAGATCTCGTCATGGTCACGCGCCATCTTGGTGCCGCTTTCCATCGCGTACGCTAAGAAACCATTCAAGAAGATCCCAGACGAGCTCGGCGTGAGCGAACTCTTTCTTGGCGGACGCGAGAACGCTGACCTGCACTTGCCCTGGTCAAAGAACATCTTCAGCTGGCGCAATTTCTTCCTGGTGATGAACCACCTCACGCATTGGTTCGAGCGCGTTCATATCCGCCCGCTGCGCAGCATCGCCATCAAGAAAGCGGAGAAGTGGATCCTGGAGCGCACGGAGATGTCTGACGGGCTAGGCGCGATCTATCCGGCCATCATGAATTGCATCATCGCCATGCGCTGCCTGGGCTATTCGCTGGACGATCCGCATCTCATCCGCGCCATCGACGAGTTCGAAAAGCTCGGCATCGAAGAAGGCGACCGATTCCGCATGCAGCCCTGCATGTCCCCTGTATGGGACACCGCATACGCACTCTTCGCGCTCGGCGAAGCCGGCGTCTCATCTACTGATGAACGTATGACCCGCGCCGCCGAGTGGATGCTCAGGAAACAGGTCACCCACACGGGCGATTGGGCGGTGAAGGTGAAGAACGTCGCGCCCGCGGGATGGTACTTCGAGTTCAACAATGAGTTCTATCCCGACGTGGACGACTCCGCCATGGTCATGCTCGGCCTCACGAAAGCCAACACGCGTGACGAGCGCTACCAGCATGAGTCGGTGAAGCGCGCTATCGATTGGATCCTGGCAATGCAATGCAGCAACGGCGGCTGGGCGTCGTTCGACAAAGACAACAACAAGATGGTCTTCCAGCACATCCCGTTCGCTGACCACAACGCCATGCTCGACCCCGCCACCGTGGACATCACCGGGCGCGTTCTCGAGATGCTGGCTGCGCACGGCTTCACGCAGAAAGATAGCTGCGTGCAACGCGCGTTGCAGTTCATCCGCCAGGAGCAGGAACAGGACGGCTCATGGTTCGGTCGCTGGGGCGTAAATTACATTTACGGAACCATGCAAGTGCTGCGCGGACTTGATGCCATTGGCGTGGACAAGAACGATCCCATGATCCAGCAAGCCGCCGAGTGGCTGCGCATGGTGCAGAACGCTGACGACGGTTGGGGCGAGACTCTCAGCTCTTACGATGATCCCAACCTCAAGGGAACTGGTGATAGCACTCCGTCACAGACCGCGTGGGCTGTGCTTGGTCTCATCGCTGCCGGAGATACGCAGAGCGAATCCACGCACCGCGGCATCACGTATTTACTTCGCACGCAAAAACCAGTGGGTTCGAAGAATGCCGGTGGGTGGGACGAGCCCGAGTACACAGGTACAGGCTTCCCCCGCGTCTTCTACCTTGCGTATCATCTTTATCGTGTTTATTTCCCGCTGATGGCGCTGACTGCCTATGAGCGGGCGTTCGAGGCAAGAGCCTAGGGGTTCGAAAGGAAGCAAAAGAATGGCAGTTCCTGTATCCCAGATGTGGACCGTCGCGAGCTACGTGCTCAAGCAGAAGCTCGCCGGACGCAAGCGCTATCCGCTCGTCCTCATGCTCGAGCCGCTCTTCCGCTGCAACCTGGCCTGCGCCGGATGCGGCAAGATCCAATATCCGCCGCATATCCTCAAGAAGAACCTAACGCCAGAGCAATGCTTCGCCGCGGTGGAAGAGTGCGGCACCCCGATGGTGTCCATCCCCGGCGGTGAACCGCTGATGCATCCGCAAATTGCCGAGATTGTGGAGGGTTTGGTCGCTCGCAAGAAGTACATCTACCTCTGCACCAACGCGCTACTCCTTAAAGAAAAACTTCACCTTTTCAAGCCAAGCAAGTACCTCACCTTCTCTGTCCACATGGACGGTCAAAAAGAGCACCACGATTTCTCCGTCTGCCGCGAAGGTGGATATGACATCGCTATCGAAGGCATCCGCGAAGCCGTGGCCAAAGGCTTCCGCGTCACCACCAACACCACACTGTTCGACGGCGCCGATCCCAACTCCGTCCGGCAATTTTTTGACGAGATGATGGACGCGGGCGTTGAGAGCATGATGCTCTCGCCGGGCTACTCCTACGACAAAGCGCCCGACCAGCAGCACTTCTTGGGTCGCGCCCGCACGCGTCGTTTGTTTCGCGCGATCTTGTCGAACCGCAAGTCGAGCTGGCGTTTCAATCAATCGCCGCTGTTC
>JAICLA010000186.1 GCA_025927695.1 Terriglobales bacterium
TGGGCTGTCGTGCCGGAGAACGGCGGAAGGCATGGCCATCCCATCGTGATCGGGCGCGAGATGATCGAGGCGTTCCTGCGCGCGGACCCCGCTTCCACCGCGCGCGATGTGGAGCATGCGAACCAAGATCACATCGCTTATGTCAGCGTAAGCGATGCGAATGTGACTGCGAATATCAATTCTCCTGAGGACTATCAAGCGCTTGAACAATCTTCCTAGTACGGATCGCAGGTCCCTTTCCTCTGAATTCTTGAAAACCGTTTTGGATTCGAAGCCGCGCATTGCGGTGTTCGATTGCGACGGAACACTTTGGCCCAACAACTCCGGCGAACAGTTCTTCTACTGGAGCATGGAGCACGGAGCGGTATCGGCGGACATGATGGCGAAGATGAAGCAGCGATATGAAGACTATCGTGAAGGCAACGTAAGCGAAGAGGACATGTGCGGCGAGATGACGACGATGTATGCGGGCGTGACCGTTGCTGACATGGAAAAGGCAGCGGTGAAGTTCTTCCACGAATACGTGAGGCCGCACTACTTCGCTGAGATGCGCGAACTCACGAATTCACTGGCGAAACAAGGATGCGAGTTGTGGGCGGTATCGTCAACGAATGAGTGGGTGATTCGCGAAGGGATTCGTGATTTTGGCATTCCCGCGCAGAATGTTTTGGCGGGAACAGCGGAGTGCACTGCGGGCACCGTGCGGGAAAAGCTCACTCGCATGCCGAGCGGTGAAGGCAAGGCGGTCGCGATTCGCGACGTCATTGCGCGCCCAGTGGATGCGGTGTTCGGCAATTCCATCCATGACTTGGCGATGTTACGGTTGGCCAAGCAGCCTTATGCAGTGAATCCGAACTTTGATCTGGAGATCATCGCCAAGAAGAACAACTGGCCGGTGTATTGGCCGGAGGCAACGCGGGCGGCGGTTGGATCTTAGCTTTCGGCTGTCAGCTATCCACTTTCGGCTTGAGCGTTTCGGCCAGAGCTTCTAGCGCTAGCTCAGCCGCGTGAGTCGAACCTTGGGGCAAGCCTCCGAGAGACTCGACCAGGTTCTCGCGACTTATTTCCGCAGTTTCAGTCAACGATCTTCCAACTAATATTTCAGTAAGGCGCGAGGAGCAGGCGACTGAGGCCACGCATCCGCGAGCGCGAAAACGGGCGGCGATGATGATGCCGTTCTCCACCTTTAGAGCCAATTCCAATACATCTCCGCAGACGGGGTTTTCGACTTGTCCTCGCGCGGTGGCATCGGGCAGCTCACCGGTGTTGCGCGGGTGTTCGAAGTGGTTTAGCACCTGAGGCGAGTACATGATGGGATTCTATCGGAAGTGCATATTTATGCCTTTGGGACGTTCCCTCAGAAGATTCTTTGTGTGCGCGGCAATCAGTCATACACTACATAGCCTAGTAAGCCGATGAACCATTTACCCCAACGCGTTGTGTCATTACAGCCGAGTGTGACCTCGACCATCGAGCACCTTGGGCTGCTCGACCGTCTAGTAGCTTGCACCAAATATTGCGTGGATGTTTGTCCGTCGCTCAAGGGTAGCGACAAAGTGATCGTCGCGGATTCGTGGTCATCGAAAGCTGCGCATATCCTGGAGGCGAATCCGGATCTGGTGATCGCTTCTGTTCCTTACCAATTGGATTCTGTGGCTGAGATACTAAAGGCGGGCATCCCATTTCTTGGGTTTGCGCCCCATTCACTCGAAGATGTATTTGCCGACATCAGCAGCATCGCGAACATTCTGGGAGCGCCGGAACGCGGTCGCAGGCTGATAGAGGAGATGCAAAGCGAATTCCACCACGTGGCCACACAGGCAGCGAAGGCCGCAGATAAAGGGACCGCTCCGAAGCGCGTCTATTGCGAAGAGTGGGGCAAGCCGCTGATCCATGCGCAAGGATGGGTGGCAGAGATGACACGCATCGTGGGCGGAGAGTTCATTGGTGCTCCGGGAGCGCACACGGACGTAGATACCATTCGCGCTGCAAATCCGGAAGTCATCATTGCCGCGTGGTGCGGAGCGGGTGACCGGGTGCCGCTAGAAAAGATCGTGTCCGAACGCGGATGGCAAGAGACCGACGCTGCAAAGAACGGTCGCGTGTTCTGCATCAATGATGAATACCTGAACACGCCGGGGCCGACGCTGATCCAAGGGCTGTATGCACTGGCGGCGGCGATACACCCGGAGATTTTCCCTACGAGTGCGGGGTTAAGACGGATAGCGACCGCAGGATCACCGGCGATGGCAGCCAAAATATGAGACAAGTAGTAGCGGCCATATTCGTACGCGACGAAGATTCGAAGATACTGGTGTGCCAGCGAAAGAAAGACCAGCCGCTACCACTCAAGTGGGAGTTCCCCGGCGGAAAAATCGAACCGGGTGAAGAACCGGTGGACGCATTGCGCCGTGAGCTGGATGAAGAGTTGGGAGTGGCAGCCGAGATCGGCGAAGAGGTGGCTCACATCACGCATAAATACAAAAATGGCGGCGGCGTGGAGTTGACGTTCTTCCGGGTGAAGAGTTTTACGGGCGAGATCACCAACAAAATCTTTAAGGATGTCCGCTGGGTGGAGCGCAAGCATCTACCGACACTGGATTTTCTGGAAGCCGATGTGAAGCTGGTGAAAGAGATAGCTGCGGGAAAGATCGTTTAGAACCGTTTCGCGTCTAGCCCCAAATCGTGAAGAGCATCACGACTGTAAGCGCGATGATCAGGACCGTTGCCAACCATGCCAGAGCGTTGTAGTTGCGCGAGTTCACGAATTTTCCCATCAAGTCGCGCTTATTCACGAGCAACAACATGAAGACCAGAACGAACGGTAGCAAGATGCCGTTGAGCACTTGGGAAAGTACTGCCATCTTGATCAGCGGAAAACGCGGCATCAACACCAGGATGGCTCCTAGCCCTAGCAATGACGTGTAGAGCCAGTAGAAGACCGGTGCCTCTTTGAATCTCTTGTTCAGACCGGATTCGAAGCCCATGGCCTCGCAAACGGTGTACGCAGTGGAGAGTGGAAGAATCGAAGCCGCAAACAAAGAGGCATTCAGCAAACCAATTGCGAACAGCTGATACGCCCACGGTCCGCCGAGAGGCTTAAGAGAGACGGCCGCATCCGCGGCGTCACGGATCTCGGTGTGCCCATGGACAAAGAGCGTGGCTGCGCACGCGATGACGATGAATGCAGCTACGACGACGGAGAAGATGGAACCGGAGATGGCGTCGATCTGACCAAATCGCAGATCTTTTGACGATGTTCCCTTGTCTACAATGGACGATTGCAAGTAGAACTGCTGCCACGGAGCGATGGTGGCGCCGATCATCCCCACTGACAGATAAAGATAGGAAGAATCTTTGAGATCAGACAATGCCGGTAAACGGACGGTACTCTTGAGGGCAGTACCCCAAGCGGGTTGGGCCAGGGCTCCGGTAATGATGTATGCGATGTAGAGGAATGACGCGAAAACGAATATTTTTTCCAACTGTTTGTAGTCGCCATGGATCACTGCCGCCCATACCAGTAAAGCAGCGATGGGAACGCTGATGTATTTTTCCACGCCGAAGAGTTGCATGCTGCTAGCGACTCCGGCAAACTCCGAAACTACGTTTCCGAAATTGCAAAGCACCAGCCCCATCATCAAGATGAAAGTGATGCGAATGCCGTACTCTTCACGGATGAGTTCGCTGAGTCCTTTGCCGGTTACGACGCCCATGCGCGCGGAGATTTCTTGCGCGAACGCTAAGCAGAAGGCGATGGGAATGATGGTCCAGAGAAGGGCGTAACCGTATTTCGCGCCGGCGAGTGCGTAGGTGTAGATGCCGCCGGCATCGTTGTCAACGTTGGCGGTGATGAAACCGGGGCCAATGATGGCAAAGATGAGCAGTATCCGGACTTTCCATAATTTCAGGAATCGCATGACGCACGGCTTTGATTGATTTGCGCGGCAGAGTTGCGGCGCGCTTCAAAGTTAACACAGGAACAGCGCGAAGTTGATGAAACGGAAGAAGAAAATCATAAGTTGTTTGTTATTCTGAATGCGCGCCGAGATTTGAGAGCGTCGCGAGTTTTTAGGACTGATGACTGACAAAGACCATTTTCGAGTAGGGCTCATTCAGATGAGCTGTGGCGCTGACCCAGACGAGAACCTGAAGCGCGCATGCGATAAGATCCGGGACGCAGCGCGCCAGGGGGCGCAGGTGATCTGCCTTCCCGAGCTTTTCAAGACCCAATATTTTTGCCAGCGCGAAGATGCGGGATTGTTCGATCTGGCGGAGCCGATCCCCGGGCCGAGCACAGAAGCTTTGGCTGCCATAGCGTGTGAGAAAAAAGTGGTGATCGTCGCTTCCCTGTTTGAGAAACGCGCGCGCGGCCTTTATCACAACACGGCAGTAATGTTGGACGCGAGCGGGGGGATGATGGGCATGTACAGGAAAATGCACATCCCGGATGACCCGCTTTATTACGAAAAGTTTTACTTCACGCCGGGCGACTTAGGGTACAAGGCATTCGATACCGAGTTCGGCAAAGTGGGCGCGCTGGTCTGCTGGGACCAGTGGTATCCCGAAGGCGCGCGATTGACGGCGCTGCAGGGCGCTAATGTTTTGTTTTATCCCACGGCTATCGGGTGGCATCCAGCAGAGAAAGAGCAATACGGTGTGGCGCAGCACGATGCGTGGCGCACGATCCAGCGTGCGCATGCAATAGCTAACGGAGTGTTTGTTGCCGTTGTGAACCGCGTGGGACATGAGAACGGGAACATCCGCGGGAACGTGGCGCCTGCGGGACAAGGCTTGGAATTCTGGGGCGGGTCATTCTTGTGTGATCCGTTCGGGCGTGTGCTCGCAGAGGCTTCGCATGACAAAGAAGAAATACTCGTCGGCGAGATCAATCTGAAAGAGCTCGAAGATGTGCGGCGCAACTGGCCGTTCTTGCGCGACCGCCGCATTGATAGCTACGGGAACATCACACATAGGTTCATCGACTGACCGTGGCGAAGAAGAACAAAAACAATCTAGACACTCCAGCGTCACTTGGCTTCCGCATGCCTGCGGAGTGGGAGCAGCACGCGGCGACTTGGATCGCGTGGCCGCATAATCCGACGGACTGGCCGGGGCGATTTCAGCCGATACCCTGGGTATATGCGGAGATCGTGCGACACCTGGCTCGGGGAGAGGGGGTTCACATTCTGGTAGATGATGCGGTTTCACGTGCCAAAGCGCAGAAGGTGCTGAAGGAAGCGAATGTTGCTTCGCAAAACATCGAGTTTCATCTTTGGCCTACGGACCGCGTTTGGACGCGCGACAGCGGAGCGATCTTCGTGACGAACAAATCGGGCGAAGTTGCGGCTACGGATTGGCGATTCAACGCGTGGGCGAAGTATCCGGATTGGAAACGGGACGATAAGATCGGCGCTCGCATGGCTGCTGAGTGCGACGTGAAGAGCTGGCAGCCGGAGGCGGAAGTAAATGGCAAGCAAGTGCGTGTCGTGCTGGAGGGCGGCAGTATTGATGTGAATGGTCGCGGGTCGATGTTGACGACCCAAGAGTGTTTGCTAAGTGACGTGCAGCAACGGAA
>JAICLA010000177.1 GCA_025927695.1 Terriglobales bacterium
AACGAGGGCCGAGCGCTTCGTCGGGTAGTTCGTCACCATCTTGTCGAACTTCTTGGATAGCTGTTCGCTGAACATATTTTCAAAAAGCAGATTCCTCACTCCGTTCGGAATGACAAATCTGGGTTATCGATCGATCTCTCCGAGCACAATATCAATGCTGCCGATTGCGGCGACAACGTCGGCAAGCAAGCGGCCGACGCACATCTTTTCTAAAGCCTGAAGGTTCGCGTAGGAAGGTGAGCGCATGTGCACGCGATAGGGCTTTGCGGTACCGTCGCTTACGGCGTAGTAGCCCATCTCTCCGCGTGGCGATTCAACCGCTTGATACACCTCGCCTGCCGGTACTGCAAAGCCTTCCGTAACAATCTTAAAGTGATAGATGAGGGCTTCCATCTGCGTCTTCATCTTCTCGCGGTCGGGAAGCACTACTTTGGGGGCGTCCTCAGTCTTGATGGGGCCGGACGGCAGGCCTTCCAGCGCCTGCTTGACCATGCCGATTGATTCCCGCAACTCCGCCACGCGCAGCATGTAACGCGCATAGACATCGCCTTCGGTTGAGGTCGGTACCTTGAATTTGAATTTTTCGTAGCCGCTGTAGGGCATATCGCGGCGCAGGTCCCAGTCGACACCGCTGGCTCTGAGTGGAGGCCCGGTCACGCCGAGCGAGATGCAATCTTCCGCAGTGAGCTTAGCCACGCCTTTGGTGCGCTCCACCCAGATACGGTTAGAGGTGAGCAGGTTCTCGTATTCATCAATGCGTTCGGGGAAGATTGCTGCGAACTTACGGACTTTGTCGAAGAAGTCGAGCGGCGGTTCCAGCGCCAAGCCGCCGATGCGGAAGTATGAAGTCATCATGCGCTGACCGCTGACGTTCTCAAAGATGCGCAGAATGTCTTCGCGCTCGCGGAAGCAATAGAGAAAGACTGACATCGCGCCCATATCGAGCGCATGCGTGCCCAGCCAGACAAGATGCGAGGCGATGCGCGTGAGTTCATTGAGCATCACGCGGATCCATTGCGCGCGCTCAGGGATCTCAAGCTGCAGCAACTTCTCAATGGCCAACACATAGCAGAGGTTGTTGGTCATGGGGCAGAGGTAGTCGATGCGGTCGGTCATCGGCACTACCTGCTGGTAGAACTTCGCCTCGCAGGTCTTCTCGATGCCGGTATGCAGGTAGCCGATATCGGGAACCATGCGGACAACGCGCTCGCCATCAATCTCAAGCAGCAAACGAAGCACGCCGTGGGTGGACGGGTGCTGCGGTCCCATGTTCAGGACCATCGTTCCGGCTTCAGTCATCTCCGCAGAAGCCATGTTAGAGAGCGTAGCCATTAGCGATAGCCCTCCACGGGATAATCCTTGCGCAACGGATGGCCTTCCCAATCATCCGGCATAAGAATGCGCGTCATGTTGGGATGACCGATGAAGCGGATGCCCATCAGATCGTGGATCTCGCGCTCGAAGAAATTCGCTGCTGGCCAAACCGAAATTATGGATTCGACTGTCGGCTGTCCGCCGGGCAGCATCACACGCAGCCGGACGCGCTCTTTCAATTTGTGCGAGAGCAGGTGATAGGTGACCTGAAAACGCGGCTCCGAAGGGAGCCAATCGACCGAGGTCACGTCAGAGAGAAAATTGAATTCCGGTTTGAGGATGTTGCAGGCATCGCGGATGAACGCGCGATCGATGGTGATGGTGAGCTCGTCACGGTCGAACTTTGCTTCAGTGATTGCGTCGCGTTTCCAGGAGAGCAGGCGCGCCATCGCGGGATGATCTTTCAGCTGCTCGATGTCTGTGATCGCGGGCTCGATGCGTCCGGCAGTATTACTCATCTACTGTCTCCAGCGGATCAGCGGCGTTCCAGTTGAGCACGCCCTTCTTCCAGATGTAGAAGAAGCCGACGAGAACGATACCTATATATATGAGCATCTCCCAGAGGCCGAACAGACCGCGGGTCTTGCCATCAACTCCCGTAGCCAACAATTCCTTGTAGACCACCGCCCAGGGAATCAGAAAGATGGCTTCCACGTCGAACAGAATGAACAACATGGCCACTAGATAGAATTTGACTGAGAAACGATGTTGCGCGTCGCCGGTGGGAGTGATGCCGCACTCATAAGGCTGCATCTTCATCTTGCTGTACTTGCGCGCGCCCAACACGGCCGATAGCACGATCATGCCTACACCAATACCGGCGGCGACCAGCAGCTGCATCAGGATCGGAAGATATGGGGTAAGGGAGTTCTCAGGCATAAAGGTGCAGCGAACAGCAACTTACGACCTTCTATAGTGAACATTTGAATATAGATTTCCGCTCTCAGAAGTGTCAAGCTTTGCGGCGAGCGGAAAAACAAAGTTACTTGTTTTCGCTGTGACCTCCGCTACAATGCGAAAGCTTTTGCGGAAAAACTTTACGCGCAGGTGATTGAAACACTGTGTCACAGATCTTCGGCTTCAATACGGACACCAAAGTCGGCGACACCGTGTATCACGTGCAGAGCGAAGCGCGTGAGAATGACCTATTGCTGCAGACGCAAGTGTTCGTGAAAGGCCACTGCATCGGTAAGCGGGCATCGTCTTACGCGGAACGCACCGTGCAGCCGGGATTTTCCATCGAACTAATGCACGAGTTACTGAAAGCCCAACATCGCATGATGCTCGAAGCCGTGCGCGAGAGCAGGGTAGAGGCGCTGTTCTGCTCTGATGGCGCGGTGCAAGATGTGAACGCGGGCGGGATGGCGATTCAGTGGACGAACGCGGCCGAGGTATTCCCGGGCGATAAAGCGGTATTGAAACTTATCGTCACTAATCGCGACGGCGTGGTGGACGGAGCGCTGGTCACGGCGCGCATCTCGTTCGAACAGGATGCGCACATTCATTCGCAATCTATGTCTGAGCCCGACGGCAAAGCAGACATTGAGATCGAACTACCGGTGCCGCCTATGGGCAATGAGACGCCGGTGCTCATCCGCGCGGTGGCGGATGAGAAGTCTTGCACGCGTAAGTTCCGCATCAAGCGCACATAAAAAGAAAAAGCCGCGCGAAGGCGGCTTTGTTACTCAGCAGCGTGGGCTCTCTAGCTAATGATCTTGCGGCGAACGGCTCCTCCCAATCCGAGCAACCCCGATCCTAAAAGGACCAAGCTGCCCGGTTCGGGAGTGGCAGTCTCGGTGATCGTCAGCTGCGCATCACGGCCGGTATTGAAGCTTTCGCCATAAATTCCGGGCTTAGAAAACGTGCCAAGATTGAAAAAATAATTGTCGCTCTCGCCTTCGGCCTCAACAGAAATCAAGCTGTTGCTGAAACTCTGCATCACAAACTCAAAGGACAGGCAGGTATCGTTCGTACCTCCGGTGATGGTGCAAGAACTATTAGTCCCGGTTGCGGCGAACGTAGTGTCAGAAGTAATGAAGTTGGGCGTGGTCACGGTCAGGCTGACTAAACCACCATGAGCCTGTTGAAGACCAGTGAACGTATAAGTGACATCAGCGAATGCGCTTGTCTTAAGCAGAAGTGCAGTAATAACGAAAATCAACCGGTTCACAGTCTTCTTCATGCATAGCCCCATTCAAATGGCCTCCAGTGCCGCTGCGGCAAGTGCAGTTGCGTGACCAAACGTATGCTGTTGAAAAGAAAGAAACGTAGGCCCGAAGAGACGTGCCAAATGCAACAATTTGCGCACCACGGTAAAACATTTGCATCGTTATGCGATGATAAATCACACGAAGGTTGTTATTCTTTGATGATGCGATTGTTGATCAACGGCATAGAACGCGAACTAGGCGGCGTCGCCGAACGATTGCAAGACCTGGTGGTAAGGCATTTGGGTCTGACACCTGACCGCATCGCCGTGGAGCTGAACCGCGAGATAGTTCCGCGAGGGAAGTGGAGTGAGACGGAACTCCGCGACGGGGACAAGCTCGAGATCGTGCACTTCGTCGGCGGCGGCCTCGCTTCCTAGCTCTTCTGTTCTGCCTTAGCAATTCTTGCTTGATTACTTCCTTGATTACCCTAACTTTCTTCTTGACTCGCAACACCTGCGTCTTAGAATGTTTGAAACATTTGTTGTAGAGAATGTTTGGCAACATTTCTCTAGGTAAATGTTTTAAACATTGAGGAGCAGGGCGCATGTCGGCACAATTCACATCTGAACAAGTGGTGGCGCTGACGGCCATCACACCGCGCCAACTCCAATGGTGGGACGAGCGCGGCATCGTTGTTCCGGCGCGCGATGGCCGCAACCGGCTGTACTCGATGGATGACGTGGCCGAGATTGCGGTCGTCTGCCAGCTTCGCCGCCGCGGATTCTCGCTCCAACGGGTGCGCAAGATCATGCGCTACCTGCAGCGCGAGTTGGGGAAACGGCTGGCAGAGACGGTGACTGCGGGTTCTGACTATCACCTGCTCACTGACGGCCGCCGCATTTATCTGGAGAACTCTGCCAAAGAGGTCATCGACATCCTGAAGAACTCGCGCCAGCCGATGCTGGCAGTATGCCTCAGCGATGCGGTCCGCGAGATACACGCTGAGATCCGCACGCAGGCGGGACCAACCAAACGCAAGACGGCATCCGCCAAAGCGTTCTCCGTTCACTCTCGCAGCATGGCGAGCAAACGCAGGGCGATGTCATAAAGAGTTTTCGGCTTGCGACTAAAGGTGAATAGGCGCACGGCCGATGAAAGTAGCAACGAGGGCTAGCAGGAGCACTACAAACCGAACTTCAGACTGAACCGAAGCTAGATGCTGGAGGTGAGCATGGTAGCGGAACTCAATTTGTTGAGTGAATGGATACCGGAACAGATGTCGCCGGGAACATTGTTCGTGTTGGAGAATGCCGGTGAGGTGGGTGAGCAGGACGATCCCTATTGGGCCGTACTGGCTTGTCCGGAGTGTGGGACGCTGGGATTGGTGACGCGCCGGCAGATCAACGGATTCATTCCTGTCATCTGCGGAAGCGATAAGTGCTCGGCTCAGTTCTTTATGAAAGATGACAACGTAGTGGTGCGCAGACCTAGTTAGCCCTGGGTGCGCAAGAATCAAAATCCTCCTTGGATCGCTAGCCTCTCTGCGGAGAGGCTTTTTTATTGTTTCGCAGACCGCAGGCTGAGCGGTATAGGGACCTGTTCGACGATCTCGATGGCGTAGCCTTCGAGCGCCGCGACTTTTCGCGGATGGTTTGTAAGCAGACGGATGCGCGTGAGGCCGAGGTCAGAAAGTATCTGAGCACCGATGCCGACCTCGCGTTGCGTCTTGCGTTGGTGTGCGGGGCTGCCGGGGTCGCGAACATCACGATGGAAGGCGAGGACGGGCTTGTCGTCGATCTTGTCCACGCTGAAACCTTTTCCGGTGTTGTGCAGATAGATCAGCGCACCGCGGCCTTCTTCCGCGATCATCTGCAGAGAACGCTCCACCGTCGCCTGACATTCACACCATGTCGCGCCGAAGACGTCGCCGACCAGGCAATGCGCGTGGACACGAACAAGCGTGGGTTCGCCAGCGGTGAGATCGCCCTTCACCAAAGCCACGTGCGACTCGCCATCGATCTGGCTCTCATACGCGATCATGCGGAAGTCACCGTAGCGCGTGGGAAGCATCGCTTCGCCGACGCGCTGCACGTAACGCTCATGCGCCATGCGATAGCGGATCAGCTCCGCGACGGTGACCATCTTTAGATCATGCTTACGGCAGAAGTCGATGAGATCGGGCACGCGAGACATGGTGCCGTCTTCATTCATGATCTCGCAAATCACTCC
>JAICLA010000175.1 GCA_025927695.1 Terriglobales bacterium
ATGAAGCTCGATGGGAAAGCACTCGCTACCCTTGCTGGCCATTACAAGTTTGGCGGCGATTTTTTCGTGCCCAATGGCCTCTATGAGGTCGAGTCCGCGAAAGGCGAATTGTGGCTGCGTTATCCGGGTTCTGACACGGTGCTTACTCCGCAATCGCCCACGGATTTCTTTGTGCGCGCCTTTTGGTCAAACGTGGTTTTTGCGGATTTTAAAGATGGTGTGGCTACACATCTGATCTGGAAGTTCGGTGGTAGCGATTATGTAGCCCAACGCGTGCCCTGAAACGCCTTTCGGAATGAGAATCGATGCTTTTGGCCTCGGCTACTTCTTCACTTGTAATATCGCGTATCCACACGCGACGAATACCACTCCGGCAAAGAAGTTTACGACATTCCCCCATGACATCCCCGGCTCCAATGCGCAATCGTGCGGATCCTCCGGATTCACGTACAGCTGCACAGTCGCGCCTTCCGGATAAGGCTGCAATACCTTTTCACATGCCGTACGAGTTCCACGTCCGATCGTTCCGTAGCGTATCTGCGAGCCTTTCAACGTTTCGCCATTGAATTGATATTCGTATTCCACGATCGGCATCATGGCCTTGCGATTGGGACGACCCATGGTGTCCACCTGTACATACGAACGTAAGATCGTGCACTGCGTAGTCTGCCAACTGCGGCTGCCGTGTCCTTTGATGGCATTGCGTATGGAATAAAGCACCAGGAACCCGCCGGGGATGATGAACAGAAACGCCCAGAGATGAAAGAAGAGAAGTGCCATGTCGGTTGTCAGCCAAGACAGCTTAAATCGAAAACCGATGACCGAAAACTGAAAACCGAGAACGGGTTTGGTGCGCTATACTACGCATCCTCAATATGTCGATTTCTGCGACAAAACGTGATGAGCTTCTGGCCGCCGCGCGCGAGGCGCAGAAACACGCCTACGCGCCCTATTCCAAGTTCTACGTAGGCGCAGCCATACTTACCGCAGACGGCAAGACCTTCACCGGATGCAACGTAGAGAATGCCTCGTACGGCCTCACCATCTGCGCGGAGCGCAACGCCATCTTCGCCGCCGTGGCCGCCGCCAATGCAACCCCGCAAGGCAAGATCAAACTAGTCGCCGTCGCGGTAGTCAACGCACAAAATGTTCCATGCTCACCCTGCGGTGCCTGCCGCCAAGTCATCGCCGAATTCGGCCGCGACGCGGTCGTGTATTACCAAGGCGAAAGCGGCATTACGGAAGCGACGGTGAAAGAGTTGTTACCGGACGGATTCATTCTTTGATTTGCAATTGCCAAAATTTGTAATTTGTAATTGAAAACCGCACGAACAGCCTTTCAATTTTGGCAATTACCAATTACAAATTACAAATCACAAATGCTTAGACCCGTAGACCTCATTCGCAAGAAACGCGACGGCGGCGAGTACTCGACCGAAGAGATACTCTCGCTCGTCAACGGATACACCGCCGGGACCATTCCCGACTATCAGATGTCCGCATGGCTGATGGCCGTGCTCCTCAAGGGCATGACGCGCATGGAGATCGCCGCGCTCACGCAGGCCATGCTCAACTCCGGCGTAACCATGGACCTCTCGTCCATCCCCGGCAAAAAGGTCGATAAGCATTCCACCGGCGGCGTTGGCGACAAGACCTCATTCATCCTTATATCTATTGTTGCGGCGGGCGGCCTCACCGTGCCCATGATCAGCGGACGCGGCCTCGGACACACAGGCGGCACGCTCGACAAACTCGAATCCATTCCCGGATTCAACGTAAACCTCACCACCGAACAATTCCTGAAAACTTTAAAGACCTGCGGCTGCGCCATGATCGGCCAGACCGCAGAGATCGCGCCCGCAGACAAAAAACTCTACGCGTTGCGTGACGTCACCGGCACCGTCGAAAGCCCCGCTCTCATCTGCGCCAGCATCATGAGCAAGAAACTCGCAGAAGGAATCGACGCGCTCATCCTCGACGTGAAAACCGGCAGCGGCGCCTTCATGAAACAAAAGAAAGACGCCGTGCACCTCGCGCAACTGATGGTCGAGACCGGGCAGTAGATGGGCAAACGCGTAGCCGCCCTCATCACCAACATGGACCAGCCGCTGGGCGCGACCGTAGGGAACTCGCTGGAGATACTCGAATGCATCGAGATCATGCGCGGCGAAAAGAATCCGCTCTCCGCCGATCTCACCGAACTCTCGCTCCAACTCTCCGCCTGGATGTTCTACCTCGCGGGCAAAACCAGTAGCGTGGCTACGGGGCTGGAACTAGCAAACGAGATGCTTACCTCCGGCAAGGCTCTCGATAAATTCCGCGAGCTCTGTCGTCTGCACGGCGGCGGCGACATCAGCGTAGTGGACAAGCCTTCACGCCTTCCCCACGCCGATCACAAGCAAGATCTCCGATCCCCAGCAGACGGTTACATCGCAGGCATGCAATGCGAGCACATAGGCACGGCCAGTCTCGTACTCGGCGGCGGCCGCCAGAAGAAAGAAGATGCCGTTGACCACGCCGTCGGCCTCATCCTGCATAAAAAAGTAGGCGACCCCGTAAAAAAGGGAGACGCACTCTGCACCATTCATTACAATGGCGGGCCAGGTTCCGAAAATAAATTGGCGCAGGCGGTCGAGATACTGGAATCGAGTTACACCTTCCAGCCCACGAAGCCTGTAGCCGTGCCTCCGCTTATTCAGCAAGTCATCGGCGGCGAATGAGGCCTTGCACGTTGCACGAATCGGTTTTAGCTGATGGCTGACGGCTGAAGGCTGTCGGCTCAAAGGATTTTCATGGGACGTTTCACCGGACTGCTCGGCATCCTTTTCATCCTAGGCATGTGCTATGCCTTCTCCACCAACCGCAAAGCCATCCGCCTGAAGACCATCGCCTGGGGTCTAGGCCTGCAATTCTTCTTCGCATTGTTGGTGATGAAGTATTCCGTCGGCCAAGCCTTCATGAAAGGCGCTGGCGACGCCGCCACCAAACTCTTCTCTTATGCCACGGTAGGCGCTACCTTTGTGTGGGGTCCACTCGGCAACAATGGTCCCATCACCACGCTTGACGGCGCATCCGCTCCCTTCAAAGTCGGTTTCATCTTCGCCACGCAGATCCTGCCCATCATCATCTTCATCGCCGCGTTCTTCGCGGTGATGTATTACCTCGGCATCATGCAGTTCATCATCAAGATCGCCGCGAAGTTCATGACGATAGTCATGGGTTGCAGCGGCGCGGAATCGCTCGACGTCGCCGCCAGCATCTTCATGGGACAGACGGAAGCCCCGCTGACCATCCGCCCATTCCTGCCCAAGCTCACACGCTCCGAACTGATGGTCGTGATGACCGCGGGCATGGCGCACATCTCCGGCAGCATCATGGCTGCATACGCAGCGTACGGCGCCAAGACCTCTAACCTGCTATCCGCCGTGGTAATGACTGCCCCCGGCACCATTTTGATGGCGAAGATGCTTGTGCCAGAGACGGAAGTCCCGGTCAGCGGCTCCAACGTGGAAATAGCCGACGTCGAGGAGTTCAAAGACAGCAACGTGCTCGGTGCCATCGCTCGCGGCACGCTCGACGGTTTGCACTTGGCGCTCAACGTCGGCGCCATGCTCGTCTCGTTCGTCGCCCTCATCGCTCTGGTCGATGGGATCTTTGGCTGGGTACATTTCCATGCGCTCTGGTTCCCAACAAGCCTTGAGCAACTGTTCGGATGGGTCTTCGCTCCCATCGCCTGGCTCATCGGCGTGCCCTGGAAAGATTGCATCCACATCGGCAATCTGCTGGGGACACGCATGGTCATTAACGAACTAGTCGCGTTTTCCCAACTCGGCCCCATGGCCGGCACCATCGATCCTCGCAGCTTCACCATCGCGACATTTGCACTCTGCGGCTTCGCGAATTTTTCTTCTATTGGCATCCAGCTAGGCGGCATCGGAGCCCTGGCGCCAAACAAGAAAGAAGAACTGGCGAAACTAGGTTTTCGAGCGATGTTGGCCGGCACTGCAGCGAACCTTATCTCCGCCGCGATCGTGGGAATGTTGGTGTAGTTCTGTTCGCTGACGTTGCATCGCCTGTTTTTGGTTCACATCCCGAAGCGCAGCGAGGGAACCCTTTCACTCTGCAAACTGGTAGCATTGCCTCGACACACGAGAAACTAGAAACGAGAAACTAGAAACCGGTTTTCATGTCGCTTCCACTCTCTGACGCCTACAACACCGCTCACTCCGCAGCTCACCACATCTGCTCCCTCACGCCGCTGCGCCCAAAGATCGCCGTCGTGCTCGGCTCCGGCCTAGGGGCATTCGCTGATTCAGAAGCCATGACCGACGCCGTGCGCATCCCCTTCGCCGGGATCCCAAACTTTCCGCAATCCACGGCTATCGGACACGCCGGAAAACTAGTCGTCGGCAAAGTCGCCGGCGTTCCCATCGCTGCCATGCAGGGCCGCGTTCATTTTTACGAAGGCTACTCCATGGAGCAGGTCGTCTTCCCCATGCGCGTGCTGTGGAAGATGGGCGTGCGCGCCGTCATCCTTACCAACGCCGGCGGCGGCATTAGCAGCAAGCTGGAGCAAGGCTGCCTGGTCGTACTGAGCGACCACATTAATATGTTGGGCACCAATCCCATGATCGGCCCCAACGACGACCAATTCGGCCTACGCTTCTTTGATATGTCTGAAGCCTACGATCCCGGGTATCGCGAGTTCACGCTACGCGAGGGCCACAAGCAGGGAATCAATATTCATGAAGGCGTTTACATCGCCGTGACCGGTCCAAGCTATGAGACACCGGCAGAGATCCGCGCCTTCCGCACGCTCGGCGCCGATGTAGTCGGCATGTCCACCGTGCCAGAAGTCATCGCCGCGCGCCACATGGGAATAAAAGTCCTGGCCATATCCTGCGTAACCAATCTCGCTGCAGGCATGGGCGCCCCGCTCGATCACAAAGAAGTTCTGGAGACAGGCGAAAAAGTCCGTGGACAATTCATCTCGTTGCTCACGGCGGTAATACCGAAGATCGCCGCAGACGTCGAAAGACTATGATGGGTGCCCCACCTGCGCGTTTTTCGCAGGTGGGTTTTGGTGGCGCAAGGCGCCATCGCTTTTGCTGCGAGCCGAAAGCCGAGAGCCAAACCGATGACCGACAACCGATAACCGACAACCGATAACCGATAACCAGAGTTCCACCGACAACCGATGACCGATAACCGAAAACCTTACCTGATCGGCATCGCCGGCCCATCCGGCTCGGGCAAGAGCACCATCGCCCACAAAGTCGCCGAAGCCATCGGCGCGCAGATCTTCTCCCTCGACTCCTACTACTTCGATCTGGCGCACCTCACATGGGAAGAGCGCGCGAAGTCAAATTTCGACCATCCCGATTCGCTTGACTCCAAACTTCTCAGCGAACACCTTCACGCGCTGGCCCGCGGCGAAACAATCGTGCGTCCCGTCTATGACTTCTCCCAACACACGCGCGCCAAAGAGACTGAACGCGTCGTACCGGGTGATTACCTGATCGTGGAAGGTATATTCGCGTTGGTCTGGGACCACATCCGCGAACTCTACGGCACCAAAGTCTTCGTCGAAGCCGGACACAAGCTCTGCCTCGGTCGCCGCATCAAGCGCGACATCGAAGAGCGCGGCCGCACGGAAGAGTCAGTTCTTCAGCAGTACGAGGCCACAGTTCGCGGCATGATGGACCAATACATCAATCCCACAAAAGTTTTCGCAGACATGATTTTAAGCGGCGATTGCCCAGTAGCGGAGAATGCCGGAAAGATTTTGGAACACGTGCGGGCGCATC
>JAICLA010000139.1 GCA_025927695.1 Terriglobales bacterium
AACATGGCCGCGCTCATCAACAAGCGCGACAACAAATACTTCATCGCCGCATCAGAAGCCAAGATCAAGGTAAAGATCAACGGCGAACCCATCGCCGGACAGAAAGAACTGAACGAAGGCGACATAGTAGAAGTCGCCGGAGTGAAGGCCAGCTTTGGATATCAGGATTAGGCTTTAGTTTTGCACTGGAAGGGCGCGCTACGGCGCGTCCTTTTTTGTTAAAGAAAAAGCCAAAACCCACCACAAAGACACAAAGGCTCAAAGAAGGCAGAAGAGTATTAGATTCCTTCGGTCTTGAATTTCGGTTTTGAACTCTTCAAATATTTCTTTGTGAAATCTTTGTGCCTTTGAGTCTTTGTGGTGGGTTTTTGGTTTTACCGATAACCGAACACCGACAACCGATAACCCACCTCATTTATACTTTCCCGTTCACCATCCAAAGGAATCATTCATGTCCATCAAAACAGTCGGCGTCATCGGTGCAGGCACCATGGGCAACGGTATCGCCCATGTCTTCGCCAAATCCGGATACCAGGTCTATCTGCAAGACGTACAAGAGACCTTCCTCACCCGCGGTCTCGAGACCATCAGGAAGAACCTCGAACGCGAGCTTTCCAAGCAAAAGATCACCGAACAGACGCGCGACGCCGCCATCAAAGCCATCTCGCCCGTGACCGAGCGCGCCATCCTCGCCAAGTGCGACTTCATCGTCGAGGCCGCCAGCGAGAAGCTGGAGATCAAGCGTGAGATCTTTCAGGACCTCGACAAGCTTTGCCGTCCCGAAGTGATCCTCAGTTCGAACACGTCGTCGATCTCTATCACCAAGCTCGCCGCCTTCACCAAGCGGCCCGACAAAGTCATTGGCATGCACTTCTTCAATCCTGTACCCATGATGAAGCTGGTGGAGATCATCCGCGGACTCGCCACCTCAGACGAGACCTACGCCGCCGTGAAATCGCTCACCGAGAAACTGGAAAAGACTCCCGTCGAGGTCAACGACGCGCCCGGCTTCGTCTCTAACCGCGTGCTCATGCCGCTGATCAATGAAGCCATTTACGCAGTGATGGAAGGCGTAGCCACGCCGCAAGCGGTGGACGAAGTCTTCAAACTCGGCATGGCGCATCCCATGGGCCCGCTCGCCCTCGCCGACTTCATCGGCCTCGATGTCTGCCTCGATATCATGCGCGTCATGCTCGACGGCCTCGGCGACCCCAAATACCGGCCTTGCCCGCTGTTGATCAAGATGGTGGATGCGGGATGGCTGGGAAAGAAATCCGGCCGCGGGTTTTATCAATACTGATCACCTGCTGACGGCTGATGGCTGATGGCTGACGCCTTAAGCCGACAGCAGAGAGCCGCCTTTCAGATTTCCCTCACTAATCCACAGGCACTTGCGCTATTCTTTCGCCTGAAGAGGTGTCTGTGGCCGTAAGGATGACAGTTCTCGCCAGTGGCAGCCGCGGCAACAGCACCGTGCTGTCCTCGTCGAAGACCTCCATCCTCGTCGATGCCGGCCTCTCCTGCCGCGAGACCATCAAGCGCATGACTGCGGCTGGCGAAGATCCGCTCGCGCTCAAAGGCATCGTCATCACCCATGAGCACTCTGACCACGTCAGCGGGCTCAACGTCCTCGCGCGCAAGCTGCGTATCCCTGTTTACATGACCGGGGCCACGCACGACGCCTGGCGCAAGTGGACACGCTCGCTCGGCCCCAGGCGCAAGCAAGAGACTGAAAACGGCAGCAAAGCGCGCATCGAGCAGCTTGAACTCTTTAAGTCCGGTTCCAGCTTCCAGATCGGTGACATCGAGGTCATGCCCTTCACCATCCCGCACGATGCGGTCGATCCCGTCGGCTTCACCTTCAAGATCGATGGCGTGAAGATCGGTATCTGCACTGATATCGGACACATGACCGAGAACGTGCGCTACTACCTCCGCGCCTGTGATGGCCTGATGATCGAATCCAATCATGACCTGGAGATGCTGCGCGGCGGCCCGTATCCCTGGTCCGTGAAGCAGCGCGTGATGTCCGCCGTTGGCCATCTCTCCAATGACGCGCTCGCCAAATTCTTTACCGACGACTACGACGGCGGCGCCGCCTTCGTCATGCTCGCGCACCTCTCAGAGAACAACAATCACCCAGAGCTCGCCCGCGTCTGCGCGGAACAGGCCTTAGAACCGCGCCGCAGCCTGCTGGCCAGCAACGTCTTGAAGCTGGCCCTGCAAGACGTTCCCACGGAAACAATAACGCTATAATCGACGTACAAAGCAGTGTAGAAGCTGGATTTCGGCCAAGCTGACCGCTTTCGGTCGCACTCTATTTGGATCGAATAACGAGATCACATGAACAAGAACACCATATGCATCTGGTATGACCGCGAGGCCGAAGAGGCCGCGCGCTTCTACGCGAAGACATTTCCTGACAGCAAGGTCATCGCCGTGCATAACGCGCCCGGGGACTATCCCAGCGGCAAGAAGGGTGACGTACTCACTGTCGAATTCACTGTTTGCGGCATCCCTTGTCTCGGGTTGAATGGCGGGCCGCAGTTCAAACATAGCGAAGCTTTTTCATTCCAGATTTCCACTGAAGACCAGGCCGAGACCGACCGCTATTGGAATGCGATCGTGGGCAATGGCGGCAAAATCAGTGACTGTGGTTGGTGTAAGGACAAGTGGGGCGTTTCATGGCAGATCACGCCGCGCGTCCTGATGGAAGGGCTATCGAAAGGCGGAGAAGTGAGCAAGCGCGTGTTCGATGCGATGATGACGATGCAGAAGATCGACGTAGCGAAGATTGAAGCCGCGATACGTAGCTAACCGGTCACATCCGGTCGCGGTCACACAGGTGGTATTAGCGGTTGCAAGATTGAGACTTCAAAGGCGTTCTTAGTTAGCGAATCAGATGGCAGTGTGTACAGACAAAGTGGTGGGCGACATCCTCGCGGGCTGGCGGTATGACATCTCCGGCCTCGCGCCGGGCATGCGTGAAGACTACGAAGCCCACTTCCAGGATTGCGCCCGCTGTCGCGGCAAACGCAAGTTGCATCGCATCATAGATTTCGCGCTCATCTTGATCGCCAGTGCCTCCGGCGCGATCTTTCTGTTAGCCCTGCTGGCCATACGGCACTTCAATCCCGCGCGCGCCATTTTGCTCGAAGTCATCGCCGCTTGCGGAGCGGCTTTCTCTGCGATGGTCTGGATCATCGTTGCCGTATCAACCCCAGTCCCCGTCGTGGTCGCAGGTGTAGCGTTACAGCAGGCGCGCAGGATCCATGAGAAGCTGCCGGAAGAAGTGAAGAGCAGGATTCCGGAGAAGATCAGCGAGAAGCTAGCGGACGAGACGAAGGGTTAATAAGGCAGCACTTAGCATCGAGCACCGAGCATCGAGTGACTTCCAGCACGGCAATAACCCGTCTATTAGGTTTTAAATCTTTCGCTATCCACTTTCGCAATCAGGCCTGCTAGCATCTTCTGCACTTCAATCACTTTCGCATTCAAATCATTGAAGGTCCCAGTCGGCAGATAGGCTAGATCCTTTGCCAGCAAGATTTGATATTCAAGCTCATTGGCTGAGCCTGTCGCAATCTGGAGAAACTTGTGGAACTCGCCATTACCGCGCCGCCCACATCCTTCAGCGATATTCGATGGCACGGATATTGCGCATCTGCGCAGTTGGCTGACTAAACCAAATCTTTCGTCTTTTGGAAAATCTGCGGTGACCTTATAAACATCAAGGGTTACTTGGTGCGATTTCTCCCAAACTTTTAACGTGCGAAAATCTTTCACAGAATTGTCCTCTTGTTTCTCGCACCTTTCGTCCCCCCCAAGACGTTAAATACAAGCAAGTCATTTCTCTTGTGCCTTTGCTTTACCCAAAAACTCCGTCTACAGAAGCATTGGCTATTACGCAGTCACTTAATGCTCGGTGCTCGATGCTAAGTGCTCACATCCAACCCCCCGGTCAGGTCGGTGACCGCCTTCACCCGATTCTCAATACACCATCGCTCCAGGTAGCTGACGATCCTCTCCGTAGCGCAGGGATCAAAGTAGTTCGCCGTGCCTACCTGCACCGCCGCGGCGCCCGCCAGCATGAACTCCACTACATCTTCACCGGTAGTAATACCGCCCATGCCGATCACAGGGATATCCACCGAATGTGCTGCTTCGTACACCATACGTAGCGCTATTGGCTTGATTGCCGGGCCCGAAAGTCCCGCAGTGATGTTTGAGATGCGCGGCTTGCGGGTCTTTGCTTCAATGGCCATGCCAACGAAAGTGTTGACCAGCGATATAGCATCCGCTCCCGATTGCGCCGCAGCATGCGCCATGCGCGGAATACTGGTCACGTTCGGTGACAACTTCACGATCAGCGGCCTTTTCGCTACTGCCTTCACGCAATAGACGACTTCTTCCAGCAGCGTTGGATCCGCGCCGAACTGCATGCCGCCATGCCGCGTGTTCGGGCAACTCACGTTTAATTCATACGCTGCGATGCCTTCGCCTTCGTTCAGTATCTTGACTGTGTCTTCATAATCTTTGGTCGTGTAACCAAACACGTTGGCAATGACCATGATGTTTTTTTTCTTACGTAGCGCCGGAAGCTTTTCCTCAACGAACGCGCGCGCGCCAATGTTCTGCAGGCCGATCGAGTTCAGCATTCCCGCGGAAGTCTCAAACATGCGCGGGGGCGGATTGCCCGCCATCGGCTCGCGCGAAAGGCCTTTCACCACAAAGCCACCCAGCCGGTCGAGTGAAACGATATCTTCAAACTCCACGCCATAGCCGAACGTGCCACTGGCGGCGATGATCGGGTTTTTAAACGTCAATCCGCAGAAGCTGACGGAGAAATCGATCCCGCGCTTCGGCGCATCGTTCGCCGTCCCTGTCGGCTTCGTGTCGGCTGGCTGTTCGCTCACTTGTGCCCCTTGTCTTCCTTGTTACCTTTTGCAATCGCACTGGCACCAGCGGCATCCGCTCCGCCGCCGCGAATCGCCTCGGCGAGCACGCGCCCCACAGCATGCGTCGGCTTATTGATCCCCAGCAACGACGCCAGCGTAGCCGCCAGATCAACCGGCTCCGCATGCGTACGATAGATTCCCGGCAGAAACGGCGAGCCGTAGAACATCAGCGGCACATGTCCGTTGTAGTTATAAGGACTGTAATGCTCGTTGCTACTGAGCGACGGCGTTACGAATATCCGCGGAACCGCCAACACATACCAGCCGCCCAGCGAAGAGTAGCTATGCTGGTAGCGACGCCCAAGCTGAGTGGGCGGCACACCTTCACCGGTGGCAAGCTGCGATTTGGTGTAATACCCGCGCGAGCCGGTCAGCTTCACCATTGCGTCGCCGACGGCGCGCTCTGCATCAGCCTCAGCGACACCAGCCGCAGAGAAGGCCTCCTCGCGTAGGTAAATCGCCGGCCAGGCGACAAGGCGCGCGTACTCTCCAGTCTTGCCGAACTTCTTCGCCAATTCTTCATTGATCTTCGCCGCCAGAGCACCTTCGTTAAAGCTGTCTGCCGGCAGCCGCAATGCGCGCGCATTTTGCGGCATAGGGGCGGCGCCATGGTCAGCGCTCAACGCGATCCAAACATTCTGCAGTCCAACTTGTTTGTTCAGGAAGGTAAAAAAATCGCTGAGTTGCTGGTCGACGCGCAAAGTCATCGCGGCCAGCTCCGGCGAATCCGGCCCCACCTTGTGCGCAAGAATGTCGAACGACGAGAAGCTTACGACGAGAAAATCGGTCGTCGCTCCCGCACCCAGATGCTCGTTCTTCACCAGTTCGCGGACAAACTCGAGCTGATAATCGTTCGCATATGGTGTCGCGCCCACTGCGTCATAGAACTCAAGCTGTCTGCCAGTGGAATCTTTGCGCGCAGTCGAGCGCATCACTTTGCCGCTCGCATCTTTCCACTCGCGGTCCCAATACTTGTCCGCGGTCTTCGCTGAATTGAAGCGCTGCGCCCACTCTGGCAACTGCTGCATATAAAACGACGACGTTTCGAACGCGCCCGTCTTGTGGTCGAGCCAGAAGGCGCCATTCGCGCTAAAACCCACGGGCAAGATGGCTGCGCGGTCTTTGAGCGACACACCATACACGCGCGATCTGCCACCAGTCGCCAGCTTCAATTCGTCAGACAGAGTGTCCGCCTGCAAGTTATGCGGCGACGCACCTTCCTCCGCCGTCTCCACGCCAACAATCTTCACGTTGGCATCTTGCACCGAGCTCACGATCTTCTGTCGCGACGGTTCCCACCACTCATTGTTGTTGATACCGTGGCCGTCAGAGTACGCGCCCGTACCAAGCGTCGCGTGTCCCGGCGCGGTCATGGTGATGGCGTAGTCGTAGTAGCAGTCGGTGAAGTCGGCGCCGCGGTCCATCAGCAAGCGAAAGCCATTAGGAGAGAAGCGGTCACGATACCGTTCCAGGTAATCCGCGCGAAACTGGTCGATGACGATGATCACAATCAGCTTCGGCTTGCCGTTATAAGCATTAGCGAACAGGGAAGCCGGCGCGGCAAGGAGCGCAACAAGCAGCCATGCAAGGGCACAGCGCAAGGTTCGGGACATGGTGCGAATAGTGTAAATTAAATGATTCATGCTTGACCTCGGTTTCGTTCGTGACAACCTGCCTTTAATCACCGAAAAGCTGCGCCAGCGCGGCCAGGACCCTGATGCGCTTCTCGGAGGATTCGCCGACATCGACGCCAGGCGCCGCCATGCCATCACGACCGTAGAGACGCTCAAGGCAGAGCGAAATCGCGCGAGTGAAGAGATTGCCAAACTGAAGAAATCTGGCGCCGATACGACTGAACTTATCGCCAGGAACAAGGCCCAGCGCGAAGAGATTGAAGCGCTGGAAAAATCCGCTGCCGAATTCGACGAGCAACTGAAACAGCTGTTGCTCGGCATCCCCAACATTCCGCACGAGAGCGTACCCGCTGGAAAGTCAGCGGAGGAGAACGTCGAAGTGCGCCGCTGGGGCGCGCCTCCTA
>JAICLA010000242.1 GCA_025927695.1 Terriglobales bacterium
ATCCCGCACACTCAACGCTGACGCCGCGCAAGCCGAGGCCGCGCACTTCCTCTCTGACCTGATCAAGCTCGACACCGAGGACCCTCCGGGCAACGAGTCCAAAGTCGCCGAATACATCAAGAGTGTTCTGGCGAAGGAAGGCATCGAGGCCGAGCTGCTAAAGACCGACGCCGGACGAGACAGTGTGGTCGCGCGCCTAAAGGGGGATGGCACCGCGCGTCCGCTGCTCATAATGGGACACGAAGACGTGGTTCCCGTCGATCGCTCGCACTGGACCGTCGAGCCCTTCGCCGCCATCGAGAAAGACGGCTATATCTACGGCCGCGGCGCCAAAGACGACAAAGCCATGGACGCCGCCAACCTCGAAGTCTTCCTCCAGCTCAAGCGCATGAACATCCCGCTAAAGCGCGACGTGATCCTCCTGGCCGAAGCCAGCGAAGAGATGAGTTCCACCGCCGGTATGAACACTTTGGTGGCGAAATATTGGGACAAACTGGAATGCGAATTCGCATTGAATGAAGGTGGTGGTGGACTGGTCGAGAATGGCCGCGTGAAGTACATTGCCGTGGCCACCGCAGAGAAGATGCCGCGCGGCGCCAAGCTTGTGGCCAGCGGCAGCAGCGGACACGGTTCCATCCCGCGCGTCGACAACGCCGTCATCCATCTCGCGGCGGCTGTAGCTAAAGCCGGCACATGGGACACGCCCTCTCGACTGAATGAGACTACCGCGGAATTCTTCAAGCGCCTCGCGACGATGTCCCCTCCTGACGAAGCCGTGTGGTATCGCGATCCGCTTAATCCTCAGACGCAGGCCATCCTGCGCGTGAAGAAGCCGCAGTATTACTCCATGCTCCGCACATCGGTCGTTCCGACGATGCTGAAAGCGGGCATCAAAAGCAACGTGATCCCGCCCACCGCCGAAGCCACGCTCGATATCCGCATGTTGCCGGACGAAAACGTGCAGGACTTCCCCAACCTGCTAGCGCAAGCCATCAATGATCCGCAGGTGAAGGTCGTCGCGGAGAATGACAAGCTCAACATGCCCGCCGCGCCGGCTAGCAAACTAGGCACGGTAATGTTCGCAGCCCTCGAGCATGCGCAGAAAAAAGTTCTGCCCGATTCCATCACTCTACCGACCATGACAACCGGCGCGACTGATTCAGCGTTCCTGCGCGCGAAGGGCGTGCAGGCTTACGGCATCGGCGTCCCCGCCACAGAAGAAGATGGACGAACTGTGCACGGCAACGACGAACGTCTGGAGATCAAGCAGCTCGGTACGTTCGTGCAGTTCTTATTCGCTGCAGTGACGGAAGTGGCGGGGAAATAGCAATCAAAACAAAAGGCGCTCACGCGAGTGAACGCCTTCCTAACTACTAACTACTGCCCTACTGCAGTAACGTCGGATTCTCTTCCCTCTCATCCGGCGGGATCACCACGGCAGCCGCGACCCTGTCACCTTCATCGAGATGCAACAGTCGCACACCCTGCGTGGAGCGTCCTGCCTCGCGGATCGACGTAGTGTTGATGCGAATGATCTTTCCGAACTGGCTTATCACCATGCACTCACTCGTCTCATCCACCAGCATGATCGCGCTTACCTTACCGTTCTTCGCGGTAGTCTTCACGTTGATCACACCCTTGCCACCGCGCGATTGCAAGCGATATTCGTCCACGTCAGTCCGCTTGCCGTAGCCCTGCTCCGTCACCGAGAGGATGAGCGACGCCGTATCTTCATTCGCATCGTCATCTTTACCGCTCTTCTTGGTGCGGTCTTTCGGCGTAATGGCCATGCCCACGATGTAGTCGTCCTTATCCAGGTCCATACCGCGGACACCGTATGCCGGACGTCCCATCGAGCGCACATCCTCTTCTTCAAAGCGGATCGCTTGACCCTCGTGCGACGCCAGGAAGACGATCTGCTTGCCGTCCGTGATGCGCACGCCCATCAACTCGTCATCTTTATCGATGCCGATGGCGATGATGCCGCGGCTCATCACGTTGCTGAAGTCTTTTAGCTCGGTCTTCTTCACCGTGCCGTTGCGCGTGGCGAAGAAAACATACTTGCCTTCTTCTTCCAGGTCACGCACGGTGAGAATGGCACGCACATGTTCGCCCGGCTGCAGAGCGATCAGGTTGGCAATGGCTTTGCCTTTGCCCGCAGGGCCAATGTCCGGCACTTCATACACCTTGAGCCAGTACACGCGTCCGGTATTAGTAAAGATGAGTAGGTACGCGTGCGTGGAAGCGATGATCAGCTTCTCAACGAAATCTTCTTCACGCGTGCTCATGCCTTTGCGGCCCGTGCCTCCGCGCCGCTGCTGCCGATAGATGCTGATCGGTGTCCGCTTCATGTAGCCGGAGTGCGAGACCGTGACCGCGACCTGCTCGTCGCTGATGAGGTCTTCCATCTGCAGCTCAACGGCTTCGTCCTGGATCTCAGTGCGGCGCTCGTCTTTCGCGCCACCGTATTCCTTCAAGATGTCTTTGAGCTCGCTCACGATCACGCCACGCAGCTTCTTCTCGCTGGCAAGAATGGATTCCAGTTCCGCGATGTTCTCACGAATCTCAGACAGCTCTTTCATGATCTCGTCTGTCGAGAGACGCGTCAGCCGATAGAGTTGCAATTCAAGAATGGCGTCCGCTTGCTTGCCGGTCAGGCGCGCGCTGTCTGCGCCAATACGCGCCTGCATGGCCTTGTCTAGCACTTTGAACTTGGCTTCGAGTAATGCCTCTTTCGCTTCCGCACGCGAGCCCGATGCGCGGATCAGCTTGATCACCGCATCCAGATTGTCCAGCGCAAGTTTGTAGCCTTCCAAAACGTGTTCGCGTTCGCGCGCTTTGTTCAAGCGGAAGACCGTGCGCCGCCGCACCACATCCACGCGATGGTCGATGAAGTGTTGCATGGCTTCGATCAATCCCATCTCGCGCGGTTGTCCGTTCACGATCGCCAGGAAGATCATGCTGAAGCTTTCCTGCATCGGCGTGTGCTTGAACAACTGGTTGAGAACGATCTGAGGCTCGGCTCCGCGCTTCAACTCCACTACAATTCGCATGCCTTCACGGCTTGATTCGTCGCGAATGTCAGAGATGTCGTCAATGATCTTTTCATTCACCAGGTCAGCGATGCGCTCCACCAGCTTCGCCTTGTTCACCTGATACGGGATCTCCGTCACCACAATGGCCTGGCGGTCTTTCGTCATGTTCTCGATCGCCGCCTTGGCGCGCATCATGAAGCGACCCCGGCCGTTGGTGTACGCGTTCGCGATCCCCTGCTTGCCGTAGATGTAAGCGCCCGTGGGGAAGTCAGGCCCCTTCACGATCTTCAGCGCATCGCCCAGTAGCATTTTCGGGTTATTCACGAGTTCGATCGTGGCAGTAACGATCTCAGTGAGATTGTGCGGAGGAATGTTGGTCGCCATGCCCACGGCGATTCCGTTCGAACCGTTGACTAACAGATTCGGAATGCGGCTGGGAAGCACAGTCGGTTCCACGGTACTGCCGTCAAAGTTCTCCACCATCTCGACGGTGTCTTCGTCGATATCAGCCAACAACTCGTGCGCGATCTTCGTAAGGCGGCACTCGGTGTATCGATACGCCGCCGGCGGATCGCCATCCATCGAGCCGAAATTTCCTTGTCCATCGATCAATGGATACCGCAACGCCCACGGTTGCGCCAATCGCACCATCGCGTCATACACCGCAGAATCACCATGCGGATGATATTTCTTCAAACACTCGCCCACCACGCCGGCGCACTTCGAATAGCGCTTGTTGTAATGCAGGCCCTCACGCAACATCGCGTAGATGATGCGGCGATGCACCGGCTTCATGCCGTCATAAACATTCGGCAGAGCGCGCCCGATGATGACGGACATTGAATAGTCGAGATACGACTTGCGCATCTCCTCTTCAATGTTGATAGGCACAATGTTCGAGCCACGGCCACCGCCGCCAGGATTATTCGGGTCTAAGGGGAGTTGAGGATTCTGTTCGTCAGCCATAGTTTTCGCTCAAAAATTAGACGTAGCTACCGCCGCGCACGAAGGCTCGAAAATCCTTCGGCGACAGCCTGTAAA
>JAICLA010000073.1 GCA_025927695.1 Terriglobales bacterium
CAGAACATGGGCATCACCGGTTTCGTGGTGGATTGGTATGGCACGTCAAAGCCGTTCATTGATACCAGCTTTGCCGAGATGCAGCAGGTGGCCGTCGATAAGAATTTCAAAGTGGCACTGATGTACGACGAGATCGAGGACGACGCGTCGCACATGACCGAGAACGCCATCTCGCATCTTGATTACGCGTACCAGAATTACATCGGCCCGAATGCGCCCAGCCACAGCGCTTACCTGACGTATGAAGGCCGGCCGATGATCTTTATCTGGCCACGTGGCGGGAAGACGGATTGGGCACGTGTTCGCGACCACTTGAACACGTGGGCGAAGCCTCCGCTGTTGATCTACAAAGATGAGCCTTCCAAATTCGCGGATCTTTTCGACGGGCACTATGCGTGGATCCACGCAGGTAAAGGCGGGTTCAAGCCAGACGGCAGCGACTGGGGCGAAGATTATCTGCAAAACTTTTATTCGAAGATGACCGCCCAGGACCACAACAAGATCATTGTGGGAGCGGCGTGGAAGGGCTTTGACGATTCACGCGCAGCGTGGAGCGAGAACCGCTATATGGACAATCGCTGCGGCAAGACTTTCGAAGATACGTTGCACCTGCCGCGAAGGTATTTTTCAGCGTCGGACCCGCTTCCCTTTTTGTTGATCGCTACGTGGAATGATCATGAAGAAGGCACCGCGATCGAGCGAGGCATCGCGAAAGTGCCGCCGAGCAAGCGTGCGCAAAGTGGTAGTTGCAACGGCGATTAAGCTTCACCTTGGAGAAATCAATGAGCTTGAATGTATTGGTGACCGGCGGCGCGGGGTATATCGGGAGCGTTGTCAGCAATGAATTGCTGAAAGCCGGACATCGCGTGGCGGTGTTCGACAATCTGAGCCACGGTTATGCGGAGGCGGTGCCGCAAGGTGCGGAGCTGATCGTTGGCGACTTGGCAGACCGGCAAGAAGTCAATCGCGTGCTGGCGCGTGGCAAGTTCGACGCCGTGATGCATTTTGCCGCGCTGATCGAAGCGGGCGAATCGATGAAGGTGCCGGGCACGTTCTTTGAGAACAACACTGCAAATACGCTGAAGCTGTTGAACGCCATGGTGGAGCACGGGATAAAGAGATTTGTATTTTCGTCAACGGCTGCACTTTTCGGTGATCCCAAGCGCACCCCTATCGAAGAAGATGATGAACTGAATCCCACTAATGCATATGGTGAATCAAAGCTGCTGGTGGAGCGGATACTGGCATGGCTGCACCGCATACATGGGTTTCGATATGCTGCGTTGCGCTATTTCAATGCGGCGGGCGCAACGGAAGAACGCGGCGAATGCCATCAACCGGAGTCGCACCTGATACCTCTGGTGTTGCAGGCAGCCGCCGGCACTCGGAAGAGCATTTCTATCTTCGGCAGCGATTATCCGACAGAAGATGGAACGTGCGTGCGCGACTACATACACATACTTGATCTGGCGTCGGCACATGTGTTGGCACTGGAGGCGCTGGGCGAGCACGACAAGCTGATCTATAACCTGGGCAATGGCAAGGGCTACAGCGTACGACAGGTTATAGATGTTGCGCGTGAGGTCACCGGAAAGAATATTGACGTCGTGGAAGCGCCACGTCGGCCGGGCGATCCCGCAGTGCTCGTGGCGAGCTCAGAAAAGATCAAGAAAGAACTGGGTTGGGCGCCAAAGTATGGCGATCTTTCGCAGATCATTCGCAGTGCATGGGAGTGGCGGCAGAAGAATCCTAATGGATATGCGCGGCAGGAAGAGCCTGCGAAGCTTGCAGGCTAAGACTTTAAGCTTACGAATCCGCGGGATGGGAATGAGCAGTCTCGCGATGGCGCACTTGCCAAAGAGCGCTGAAGACGAGAATCTCCAACAGAATAGTGTCCAAGACTGAGATGACGGTGTAGGCGACGAATTGCCTGCGCTCATCATGCATCCAGTAATGCGGGTCGCGCGCGAACATTACGCACGCTGGAATCACAGCGAGAGCAATGCCTGCGCAGATAAGGACAAACTTGCGTAATCCCAACACGGACATGACGGGGAGCTGCGGTTTTCTCTCTGTCGCAGGGACGGCATGACGCGAGAGTAACCGGTAGAGCAGAAAAATAATCACTAACATCCCGCCGACTGAACTGATGTCCTGAAGAAGATCTGCCACATACAGGCTGTATCCCGGGAGATAGACGCGCGTGGCGTCGAGATGGAGTTGGCGAAGCGGCCACCCGCCATTGTGAGTAAAGGAGTCCCAAACCAGGTGAGTGCCAATGCCTACAAAAGCGAAGATTGTAATGAGTACAAACCGCTTGAACGGCAGGAAAGAGAAATCCGACGCTTGAGCCAGGAGCCAGGGCTGAATGCGACGCGGCGCCAGCGAGATCATGGGCAACTTGATAAGGCGATGAAATAAGAACAGGGTGACGAGAGAAATCGGAAGGTAATAAATGAGGGCCGCCGTCCACGTGTGGTTGTGCGATTCTCCAAATGGTGCGACCAGGCGACTGAAGTCTGGAACCAGGCTACCAATGATAAGCGCGGAAAAAATACCTGCGCGCCGCAAAGGAACCACAGCCAGAGGATGGACGAGGGTGAATGGCACGGAGTCTCAAGTATCAGCTTAGCTTGAATAGCATGTTTGAACTTGAACTTCATCATTTATATTCATTGGCAGTCCTAGCGCAACATGTCCTATGAATAGTTAAAGGACCCGATGTGCTGCTTATCGAGCCGCGTGTGTTCGAAGACTCGCGAGGAACGTTTTTCGAGAGTTTTAGCGGGCGGAAGCTAGCTGACGCTGGCATTCAGCGAGCGTTTGTCCAAGAGCGAACGATCTTGTGGAATGACAGAGACCTGGCAATCGACTGGCCTTTGCGAGGAAAGCCCATACTCTCAGAGAAAGATTCCAAGGGGCTCAACTTCAAAGATGCGCCAATATACTGAGTCTTCATCAGCGCAGAATAAGAACAGCGACTTCACGGTGGTTTTGGCGGGATATTGATTCCGCCGCGCGTAGGAAATTCTGCAAGGCGGTACGCGAAGTGGCCCGTACTCGGCTGAAGACTATGCCTGTGTCGGTGTTTTTCAACCAACCGCCCGAGAGCCCGTCAGCGTCTTCCAAGTAAAAGAACCGGTAACCTTCCTTCATCGATTCTCTGGCCTTTTGAAGTTCCGACAACGGCATGAATTGCTCTGAGCCCAGCGACTGTTTCGCGAGCCACGATAGTCCCGCGGGTTGCAACGCACCTGCTACAGGCGCCGCGCCATTGGCTCCTTCCGGACGGAAGACGTATTGGGTAGCGGCGGTAGCGGGAAGAAAGCGATTGACGTGTGGCCGCTGCCGGAATGAGTCACGCACCAAATCCAGAAAAGAGCGCAACCCAGAGAGAAGTCGGCTGCCAATCGCTTCTCTGAGATTTACTACTACAGAAACTTGAAGGCGCTTCAGGCGGGAAACCAATCGCGAATTGGTCAGCACCATACGATAGTTGGTGTCGATGCGGTTTGCGAACTTTCTTTTGTAGACTTCGTCGCCAAGGGAGAAGTCAAAATCGCTAAGATCCTGCTCGAGCGCGTAAACCAAAAGCTTATGTAGCAACACTTTTCCCGGAGAGTAGGCCCAGTAGTCCACGTCAAACGTGGGCTTAAAGAAGAGCATGCGACCCTTTGTTTGAAAACCGAAGTGGTATGCAATATCTTTTTCGCCGACCCGCAAGACTGAGAAACGAAGCTCTTTGGTAAGATCAAGTCTTTCCACCAAATCGGCATAGAGTTTGCGCGAGGATTCACTTATGAACTGTCCATACGGGCCTTCAATCGCGCGGCGATTGCTGTGTTGTTGGAAAAATTTTTGCAATCCTTCGCGAGCGGCCTCTTTGGTGTCTAGATGGTGAAAAGTGATCTGGCCGAAACGCTGCAATCGCCGCTCGTTCTGCTTGTTTCTCTTTCCCCCGTGCAGGCGTTCATAAAGATTCTCATCTCCAGCATGGAGGTCTAACGTTGGGCAGATGTAGACGGCGCGGGCGGTGACATTCAACGGCAAACGTTTTTGGGTGCGGATCGTCTGGAGCAGAAGTGAATGTTCAGGAATATTATCTAAGACGCCCCAATCCCACTGCGAATCTTGCTTTTGAAGTTCCTTAAGGATTGCTGCAATAGCGATAGATGCGTGTGGGCCTTCGCACAGAATGTCACTGAAGTCAGAGTCTGTGTGACAGAAGAAGCGGAGCGTCCCGTCGCAAATGACCAACGGCAGGATAGCTATTACACGTGGGCCATCAAGAACGACGGGCGTGAAAACTCTGTAGTTCGAACCGCGAACACTCCACCATGAGTTGACGTAGTCAAATGAATTGAATATCTCCGGGCGCGCGGCTTGATCCCAGAGTCGCTTCCAATCGGCCTCAAGGGCAGTAATACCGGAGAAATCCGTGACGATCTTGCACTCGACGTTCAAGCCGAAAGTATCCTCGAATAAGTCTCTAGCAGCCGCGCAGAAGTTGGGACCAGGCCAAAGATCTGTGATCGTAAGGCAGCAGCGACGCCGAGTCTCAGTCGCTTTGCTGAGTCCGCGATGAGTGAGGAGATTGCGCTGGCCAATGCTGCCGGATCGCGGGGGGCGACAAGAATGCCGGCATCGCCGATGGCTTCCGAATTCCCACCGACGTTCGTGGCGATGACCGGAAGACCCGCCGCAAGATATTCCAACACCGAATTGGAGAACCCCTCTGACTCAGAGCTCTGCACGGCAATATCAAATGCGCTGAGGAAACCGGGAATATCCGCCTGCCGACCGAGCAATCGAAAGATTTCGGTGAGACCGCACTTGGCGATCAGCGATTCCAGTTCCTGCTGCAAGGGCCCTTCGCCTATGATGACAAACCGGGCTTCAGGATATTGCGCCGCAACGACTCGCGAAGCTTTGATGAAATCGTGTAGCCCCTTGACGGGGCGGAGGTTGGAGACCATTCCGACGAGCATAATCTCGTCCGCGATGCCGAGTTGCGAGCGGATCTCAACTCGCCGCGATCCATCGCGCTTGAACTTCTCAAGATCGATGCCGTTGTGAAGCACTACAGCCTTGGATCCAACGAATGATTCTGTCTTGCGAGCCGAATCCACAACCGCTTGTGCATTGGCGATGATGCGAGTGACGAAGAGGTTCGCCAGCCCCTGCATGAAGCCCCAGGTGGGCGACATCCAATAGTTAAGATTGCGGCGGCTGCTGATGACAATTGGAATCCCCGCGAGCCGGGCGAGTACTGGCCCGTAGAGATTCGACTCAGAGAAGAATGTTTGGATGGCGACGAACCTCTGGCTTCGCATCCATTTGAGGAGCCGAAATGCTTTCGCGATACTAGAAATGCCGGCCTTTTGATCAAAACGCGCGAAGTGGACCGGGCAGCCAAGATAGGACGCCGCTGGTTCCCACGCTTCCCCGAACGTAATGCAAAGCTGAGGCTGGGCGCCGGCCGCAGCGAGGGTCTTGATGATCTCGCGTATCTGTAATTCCGTGCCGCCGAGCGCGTGGTCTTTGTACACGATGTCGATCATGAACAATATTCGCTTACCTGCGATCGCATCCTTCTGCGCGGGCTTGGGAAACGTTTTGCGCTTGGCAAGATACGAGCGCGTTAAAAGCAATTGACCGCGTGGGCCGGAAAAGCGCTTGTCTGCGCCATTCACAACGTCGTCCGCCAGGTGCATGCGTGGCAAACGGCAGCGATCAGAGGCTCTGGATATGGCGCCGAAATCGGTGGTGAAGGCCGCGCGATAGCCGGCGTCAGCGACAGCCTGGGCGGCTTCATCAGAATACATGCCATTCGGATAAGCAAAGTACTCGGAAGTCGTCCCGAGTTCCTGCTGCAATTTTTCTTTTGAGCCGACGAGTTCGGTCATCATCAACTCGCGCGTATTCACGGAAAGATTGAGATGCCGGCGCGTGTGGGATTCAAAGCGGAAACGATGTTTCTGCATCTCGCGGACCTGGTCCCAGGTCATGAAACTGCTTCTGGCTGGAGCTGTTCCCTTCTCTTCGCACGCGTCCAGCACTTTCATTTTTTCGTCGAAAGGAAATAGTTTGTAGAAGCGGGATAACGCCGCGTCGTCCGCTTTGTCAGCATTGCTCAGGGGAGAATTCCACGCGGCGGAGTATCCGGCAAACATATCGACGCACTTGCCGCGATTGGGTCCGGCTAACACTCGAGAGATGCGCTCCTCAGGCAGGAGTTGCGAGCCTCCAACTAGATCTGTCGCGAGGAAAATAGTGGCGGGAATGTTGTGCGATTTGAAGATGGGGAACGCTATGCGATAGTTGTCTTCCCAGCCATCGTCGAAGGTGAAAGCGCAGGCGGGCGACGGCCTACTTACTTCGGCGCCTTGCAGCAATTCGGGAAGATCAAGAATCGGCATCCGCTTGGCGAGGAATGTGAGCAGCGCGTCAAGTGATTCTGGGATTATGGAGATGCCTTGGTTGTAGCAAGTGGCAAGCTCCTCGGCTGGAAGCACGCGATGAAGGGTGAAAACTATGCGTCCGCGATGCCGTAAGAACACGTCAGCTGCGGCGAAAAGGCCGCTTGAGCTGATGGCATTTATGAGCCTGAGCTTTTGGTTGGCATTCAATCGATGTGGGGGAAATCCTAAGCGATTATACACATCCGGCAAACTGGTCTGACACGCGCACGAAGCAAATTACTGGCGGATGGCGGTGCTTTCATGCACGGCATTCTTGCGGATCGGACGGCACGGATTGCCTACCGCAACCTCATTACTTCCGATGGGCTTGGTCACTACGCTGCCTGCGCCAATGATCGCATTGTCTCCAATGTTAGCCATGATGATGGCGCCTGTTCCGATCCAACAATTCTTGCCGATGTGAATGGTCTCAAAGGTTTTGGGCTGCTGCTGGAACGGAACATCGCCGGCTTCCATGCCATGCTGTCTTCCGCCACTGAGTACCGAAACGCGATCGGCAAGCATAGTGTCAGCGCCGATCTCAACGTACCCGAGGATGCAGTCGTAACCGATGTAGACCCGGTCGGAGATCACACAATCAGAATGCGAGAAGCGCGTACCTAAGGAAAGAGCACAATCGAGCGAACAGCTTTTCAGCATGAAATGGTAATAGCTGAGCCGGCAAAGATAGCCCGTGAAACCGGGGATCAGGCTCAGGAAGTCACCATGCGCGGCGAACAAAACATCGCGCTTCATGATTGCACGCGCGATCTTCTCGCTTATGACGAGTGGCACCACCAGAACCATTGCGATGCCGGTCAACAATCTTTTGAATATCTTTTTCATGAGTGCGCAGGAAACAAATAGAATTCATAGCAGAAATCAAGTCAAGCGAGATAATCCTCCAAAGAGCGAATGGAAAATATTGCAATCGGTGAGGTCAAAGTCACCGTAGAGTACGGAACGGTGGCCCTGATCAAAGGGATCGCAGATGAATGGCGAGGGCTTGCGGACCAGTCAGAGGTGGGCCAGCCGTTCTACCATCCTGAGTTCATCGCCGGGTACGTGCGATTTTTTACTCCGGGCAAAGTCGTACTGCTCACTGCGCGCATCAATGGCGCTCTGAAAGCGGTACTTCCATTGGTGGAAGAGCAAGTCTCTTTTTACGGGATACCGGCAAAGCGGTGGCGGTCGCCCGCGAATGCCCTTCGCTTTGACCTTACTCGGGCGAACGGGGAAGAAGGAGATGCCGCAGTTCACGCGATCTGGCGCGAACTGAAAGAGATCAAAACCTATGACTTTCTTGAATTGCGAGAGGTGCCGGAAGGCGGAGAGTGCGAAAAGATCATGCGCGCGGCCGAAGCAGACCGATTCCCTGTTGGTGTGTGGATGTCAAAGGACACGCCGCATATCCCTTTGAAGCAGATCGGCGAGAAGCCGTGGTTGAATCTGGCAAGGAAATCCCTGATCGACACTTTAAAGACAAGCAGGAACAAAATGGTGCGTGAATTGGGTGCGGCACCGTTACTCGTACGCGAACACGCGCTGAATAAGGAGACATTAGAAAACTTCTACGCTCTAGAAGCAGCCGGCTGGAAAGGTAAAGGAGGCACGGCGATCGCGAGCAAACCGCATAATCTCGGGTTCCACAACGAGTACACGGCGGCGGCAGCTCAGCAGGGATACTTATGCCTGGATTCGCTGTATTGCAAGGATCGCCTTGTATCGGCAGCTATCTCGTTCGTACATCGCAAAAAATATTTTGTTCTCAAGTGGTCTTATGACGAGGAGCTGCAGAAGTATGCTCCTGGGCATCTGCTGATCAACGCGATACTGGAAAGATGCGTCCAAGAAGGTTACGAAGAGTTTGACTTCATGGGCGAGAAGTACGGCTATGAGGTTCGCTGGACGCCGATGACCAGAGACCACCACTTTCTTTACATCTTCCAACCGACGATCAAGGGACGGCTAATGCGGAGGCTGAAATTTGGATTGGTGCCGATACTCAAGAACGTGAAGAGTCGCCTCAGTAAATCGAAATCCTAAAATCAGGGGCAATCTTTTAGTTCAGTCACGGCGCCCGTGCCGGACGATTTGCCTGAGCGGCAGACAGTTGCTTTAGCGGTAGCGGGTGGATTATTGACGACTAGTATGTTCGGATCGCCCACGATGCCGTTGCGAAGAAAAGTTGCATCAGTGGTGCAGCCTTGACCCCATGATGTAACGATGGCGAACGTTCCGGATAATTTCCCGTTGGGAACAGTCTTTACGCGATTATCGCGGATCAGCGCGCCTTCGCCGCATCGCAAATAGATCGCCGCCCCGCCATTCATCTCGACAACATTCTGTTCAATAACGAGCTTTCCGTAATCCTCTGGAGTGGAGCTTTGGTCATAGAGATGGATGCACCCTGAGGCGGTATTAGCGCAGTCGGCGATGTAGTTGTGATGAAAGTGTACATTCGTGGAACTTCGCACGCGGAATGCGCGATTGTTGTTGGCGATGATGTAATTGGAATCAACTTCGCAATGGTCTGAGCCAGGGACTTTATCGCCATCACAGACGATGGCGCGGCTGGTCTCTGGAAGTTTTGTTTTTTCCATATTCAGGCGATTGTGGTGTATATGCGAATTCCGCATGGCGAAAAGTTCGATTGCCTGGCAGGCATTGGTGTCAGCGGAACAGGTCCAGTCATTGTGAAATGCGTCCAATGATAATGTTCCGGACTGCACACGCACGTCATTGGTGCGGTTGCACGACGCTTCGATCGAGCATGGTGGGCTCACGATGGTGGTGTTATAGATGCGGAGGCCGAAAGGCGCATTCTGCTTTTGTGGACTCCAGTCCACGAAGATGGTCCGAGTGACAACGTTTTCAGCCGAGTTGTGAATGGTCAGGTGATGGAACTCGGCCGGATCGGATAGGGTGGGCGGATCACTGGCATTAATGCCGATGCAGCCTGCGTCAGCGTCGTGGTCCGCTGCCTTGCATGAGATCTTGCCGTTAAAGATGTGCGCACCCTGAATGTCGCCATGTGAAAAAAGTCTTCCGAAGATCGTGTGCCCGCTCAAATCTAAATGTACCCCTTCAGAAAGCACGAAGCATTTGCCGGAGGAATCAGGGGATGCGGTTACGTCTTTGGCCAGGCAGTAATCACCGTGGTCGAGCTTCTTGCCACAACGATCCAACATTTTCTTGCAAGACGGCTTCCCGCCCTCTGTGGCATATGGGTCGCCGACATTGCCATAGTAGGGCTCGGTTCCGGTCGGAATGGCTTGACCTACGCAGCAGACGCCATAGAGAAGCGGAAGGAGGAGAAGCGCGGACTTTGCCAAACGGATCATTGCAGCAGGTTCTTATAGTATCGGTCCAGACCGGAGCGCGCACTGCTCAGACTGAAACGCCTGGAGTGTGCGAACGCTTTCGCGGCGTAATCAGCGCGCAAGCCGGGGTCGCTGACCAGCGTGCGCAGAGCGGCAGCAATGGCAGCCGGGTCGCGAGGCGGGACAAGGATGCCTCCGCCGCCTAATGCTTCGGCGTTGCCGCCGACGTTAGTCACGACGCAAGGCAGACCCATCGAAATGTACTCGAGTATCGAGTTGGAAAAACCTTCTGACTCGGAAGATAGAACCGCAATATCGAAGGCGCGCAGATAACGCCGCACGTCTGTCTGGCTTCCAGCGAAAAGAAATCGATCTGCCAATCCTTCGCGGTCAATCACTGCTCGTAATTCCGGTAACAGAGGGCCATCGCCCACGAGCACAAACTTCACTTCAGGTAGTTCTTTGCAAAGGATCACTGCGGCTGCGACGAAAAATTCCGTGCCTTTAATGGTTCGCACGGCGGAGATATTGCCGACCAACAGCTCAGAATCGGACACTTTAAGTTCACGGCGGAGCCGGGAACGCTCTTGCGCATCGGGAACGAAGAAATCGAGGTCAACGCCGTTGTAGAGGACGTCGATCTTGCTTGGCGGAGCCATCTGGTGCTCGACTAAAACCTGCTTCACCGCCTCACAGTTAGCCACAAGGCGCGTGGCAAACTTATTTGAGATTCGCTCAAGCGTGGCGGTTTTCGGTCCCATCCAATAGTTAAGGTTGCGGCGACTGCCCAGCACTACGGGGATACCGGCCATGCGGGACAAGAGCGGCCCCACCAAGTTCGATTCCACGAAGAAGGTTTGAAGGATGTCGAACTTGTTCGAGCGCATCCATGATGCCAATGCCAAGAAAGCCCGCCATCCCGACGGGCGACTGAAGCGATGAAGTCCGGCAAAGTGGACGGGCACATCGGCAATCTCTTCGGTCAACCATTCGGTTCCGCGCAAGACGCACAGTTCCGCGGAGTTTCCAGACTCTTTCACCATCTTTGCCATCTGCAAGATCTGACGCTCGGTGCCACCCGCGGTCAAGGCTTGCATTTGGTCGATGAGATAAAGGATGCGGTAAGCCATTAGCGCGCGTCTGCGGCGCTGGCTCCCGTCTGGGGGGCGGTGGACTTTAATACGCGGGCGGGTGAACCTACGGCGACGGAATCATCCGGAATGCTGTGCGTCACAACACTGGAAGCGCCTATCACGCAATTTTTTCCTACGTCCGCCATGATGACAGCATGCACGCCTAGCCACGAATTTGCGCCTACGTGAACGCGCGAATAAGAACCTTCCTGCTGCTGGAATGACTTGTCTTGCTCAGCAGTACCGTGTTGACGTCCACCGCTAAGCACGTAGACGTGGTCAGAGAGCATGGTGTCATCTCCAATGGTAGCAATACCAATGTTCGAGTATGCACCGGCATATACGCGATGACCGATCTCAGCTTCAGAGTGTGTCACGGCCATTCCCAGCAAAAAGCAGCAATCTAGGGGACATTTTTTCAGCGTTAGAAAGTAGTAGGCATTGCGGAGATAGCGGCCGATTTTGCCAGGAAAAAGGCTGAGGAGTTCGGCTTGTCCGG
>JAICLA010000144.1 GCA_025927695.1 Terriglobales bacterium
GGCATCATTCATTCGGTAGTGTTCGGCGGATTCTCCGCGGAGGCGCTAAAGACTCGCATTCACGATCTGAATGCATCACTCATCATCACGTCAGACGCCGGCCTGCGCCGCGGCAAAGAAGTTCTTCTCAAACAGAACGTTGACGATTCTTTGGCCAACAACGCTTGCCCCACGGTAAAAAATGTCATTGTTCACAAGCGCCTCAACGCGATGGTGAAGATGCAGGCCGGACGCGACCACTGGTGGGACGACCTTACCAATGGCGCTAGCGAGATCTGCCCCGCCGAAGAACTCGACAGCGAACATCCTTTATATGTGCTCTACACGTCGGGGACCACGGGCAAGCCGAAGGGCGTAGTCCACTCCACCGGCGGATACCTGACGCAAGTGCTCGCCACCATGAAGTGGGTGTTCGATATCAAAGAAGAAGACGTCTATTGGTGCACTGCTGATATCGGCTGGGTCACCGGACATTCTTACGTCGTTTATGGTCCGCTCGCCGCTGGTGCCACAGTGCTGATGTTTGAAGGCGCACCGGATTGGCCAAAGCCCGATCGCTTCTGGCGGCTCATTGAAAAATATCGAGTCAGCATTCTCTACACTTCACCCACTGCGATTCGTTCGTTCGTAAAACAAGGTGAAGATTGGCCGAACTCGCATGATCTGTCATCGCTAAGGCTGCTCGGCTCCGTCGGCGAGCCTATCAATCCCACCGCGTGGCATTGGTATAACCGTGTCATCGGCAAAGGCAAGTGCCCTATCGTGGACACATGGTGGCAGACCGAGACCGGCAGCATCATGATTTCCCCTATTCCTGGCGCGACGCCGGCGAAGCCTGGGTCGGCCACGCGCCCGTTGCCCGGAGTCTCCGCCGAAGTCGTGAATGACAAAGGCGAGCCCGTGAAACTCGGCAAAGGCTTCCTCGTGCTCAGCAGGCCTTGGCCGTCCATGCTTCGCACGATCTACGGCGACCCGGAGCGATTCAAGCAAGGCTACTGGTCACGCTATCCGGGAAAATACTTCACCGGCGATGCCGCCACCATCGACGAGGACGGCTACATCTGGTGTCTCGGCCGCGTGGACGATGTGCTCAACGTCGCTGGCCACCGCCTCAGCACGATGGAAGTGGAATCATCGCTAGTGCGCCACAAGACAGTTGCGGAAGCTGCGGTCGTCGGCGCACCGCATGAACTCAAAGGCGAAGCTATCCATTGCTTCGTGACGCTCAAACAGGAATATCAAGGCACTGACGCTCTGACCGATGAACTCCGCCAATGGGTAGCTACCGAGATCGGTGCGCTCGCCCGTCCGGAAAAGATCCACTACGTAGCCGGACTGCCTAAGACGCGCAGCGGAAAGATCATGCGTCGCCTGCTGCGTGAGATCGTGACCACGAAACAAGTGAGCGGCGATACTTCAACGCTCGAAGATTACAGCGTGATCCTCAAACTCAGCCAGCAAGGTAAGGAAGAGGAAGAGATTCTGGGTGAGAAAAAATAGTCACGCTGCGCTGGCGTGTGGCTTGATCTTTTTTATCTGTTTCTTCAAGCTTTTGCCCGCTTGATGCAACTCATAGCTCGCCTGCAGATTCATCCAGAACTGTGGCGTGGTGCCGAAATATTGAGACAGCAACAAAGCCATGTCAGCGCTGATACCGGTCTTCCGTAGCACAACATCACTAACGCGTTGTGCATTCACCCCAAGAGCCTTCGCTAGGGCATAACCGGAAAGCTTCATTGGCTTCAGGAACTCTTCTTTCAATATTTCGCCGGGATGGATGGACCAACTCGGATCTTTTCTTCGCTCAAACATATTGCCTCCTAATCGTGATAATCAACGATCTCAACGTTATAGGCGTGACCATCTTTCCATTCGAAACATATCCGGTATTGGTCATTGATCCAAATTGCGTGCTGCCCGAGTCGATCTCCATGCAACGCGTACAGTTTGTTGTTAGGCGGCACCCTCAAGTCAGTTAGATTCATTGCACCGTCTAACATTAACGATTTTCGTTTCGCCACCGACCGTAGATTCGCCGGCGGATTTTTCTTGCTCTTGCCTGTCTCCCAAAACGCACGGGTTTCTTGGTCGGCGAAGGTCTTTATCACTTTCGCTAATATGACTGCCGCAACTCATCATGTCAAGCATTATTAATGTGTTACATGATGCGCGGTGACCTGCTTAACCAAATCGATTACGATAGATTGTCGCTTTGAATCCGGAATCTATCTCGCATCATCCAAACAATCCTATGCCCACCAAAATCTCCGCTTACGCCGCCCAGTCCGCAAAATCGCCTGTCGCCCCTTTCTCCATCGAACGTCGCGAACCCGGCCCAAATGATGTCCAGCTAGACATCCTATTCTGCGGCGTCTGCCACTCTGACCTGCATACCGCCCGCAACGAATGGCAGAACACCACGTATCCCGTCGTTCCCGGACACGAGATCGTGGGCCGCGTCACTAAAGTTGGCAAAGATGTCACCAAGTTCAAAGTCGGCGACCTCGCCGGCGTCGGGTGCCTCGTCGATTCCTGCGGCACATGCGCCAGTTGCAAAGAAGGACTGCAACAGTATTGCGAAGTCGAGTTCATCGGCACGTACAACTCGCCGGACAAACATCTTGGCGGTATGACTTTTGGCGGATACTCGAAGCAAATAGTTGTGCGTCAGGAATTCGTTTTGCGCATTCCCGCGAATCTTGACCCTGCGGCCGTCGCACCCTTGCTCTGCGCCGGCATCACTACCTATTCGCCACTGCGCCATTGGAACGTGGGCAAGGGCATGAAGGTGGGCATCGTTGGCCTGGGCGGCCTTGGACACATGGGCGTGAAACTCGCTCACGCGTTCGGCGCGCACGTTGCGCTTTTCACCACATCACCCAACAAAAAAGAGGACGCGCTTCGGCTCGGCGCCAATGAGATCATCCTCTCCAAAGATCAAGCCGAGATGGACAAGCACATCAACTCATTCGACTTCATCCTTGATACGGTCTCCGCTCCGCACAATCCCAGCGCCTATCTCAACCTGCTCAAGCGCGACGCAACCATGTGCCTGGTGGGCGCCCCGGAAGTCGATCTGCCCGTCACGCCGTTCTCGCTCGTCTTCAAGCGCAGAAGTTTCGCCGCATCGCTCATCGGCGGCATTCCTGAGACACAAGAGATGCTCGACTTCTGCGGCAAGCACAACATCGTCAGTGATATCGAGATGATCTCGATACAGAAGATCAATGAGGCCTACGAACGCATGCTGAAGAGTGACGTGAAGTACCGCTTCGTGATTGACATGGCGTCTCTCAAATAAATATTCCAAGAATGTGAATGCCCACTTGTAGCCAAATCTATCCGCTACGAGTGGGCCTTTCAATTTTGGCAATTACAGCTTTTGGCAATTACAAGCGTTTTAGATTCCCGTGTACCACGCATATCCGTACTGGCAGGCGATCGAACCACATCCATTGCCTAGCTTCTTCAGCCCTGCTTCGTCCAGCACGGTCAGCTTGTTGATGAACTTCAAGTTTTTGTAACCGATCTGCCGCGGCAGGCGTGCGTACCGGGCCTCCGTGCGGCACCGGCAGATCGCTGCCGTTCATCCCATAGCAAAGAAATGTCTGCGGATGCAGGACGTGCCTCACCTTGGAATCTTCGGGCGCTCGGCTGGCGGACTGCTCATGGGCGCAGCACTACGCAGCACCCGGCCGATTATCGCGCGGTGGTTAGCTTCGTGGGTTTATACGATGTACTGTGCACGAACAGTTTCACCTGCGTTTGCAGGTCATTGTCGGAAAGTCCCGCAATCGCCTGTCCCGAGGTTGCCATGTTCGCTCTCCGAAGGGATGAATAGCCGATGGATTCCGCAATCCTACCATTGTGCAGCGACCGAAAGACCAATAATTGTTCGGCAGCTAACCCCTAACTCTGTAAATAGTCCCGAGCAGCGTCATCCTACTTGCAAACCGGGTTGCGAGCTAAGGACATCGTTAGAAAGCTGATGCTTTGAGGAGGGAGGCGAAGATTCCCAGCCTTGAATCGTTTGCCTTTCATTGCGGGTAGTGAGCCGTCCGGTCCAGCCTTGAGTTCGCGACCATTCAAATAGACCGTTGTGCTGCTCAGAGAAGGTGCGGTCAGTTGTAACTGTTCCCCTGCCAGCGGCAGATTCAGTTTGTGCGCGCTGCTGCCAGTGTTCAAGGCCAAGACCGTCACACCGCCAAGAACCGTCTTCTCGCAATGGGCATAGACTCTGACTGGACCATCGGTGGACACGCCAGGATCGAGCACCGTGGTCCCCATTGTGCGGTTCCAAAGCACAGCTGCCCAGTAATCCGGTCTGGGCTCAAGATTCTTGTCGTCCAACAGTCCATAGTCGCTGGCTGCAAACGTGTTATGCATCACCACATTCACGCCTTTGCGAGCCAATGTGCCCAGTTGGTTCACAAACCGGAACGTATCCACGAACTGTGCGGCGAAAGGATCACCACCGCACGCCGCTTCGGCTGTCTCCGTCAGCCAAATAGGTTTTCCCTGGAGAAAATGGTCTCTCTGCGCAGCATAAAAATCTTCCGCTTGGTTCGTGCTGTCCAGCCATTCTGGCGAAAGCGCTCGTTCGAAGGTGAGGCCCTTCCCAAGTCCTACAGACGTACACCTGCGCGACGTCGCCCCATAAAAATGATAAGAAAACACGTCGAAGATCGGTCCCGTTGCCTTAAGGATCTCTTCGCTCCCAGTGTTGCGGCCCGTGGCGCCGGGGCCGACCAGCAGAGTGTCAGGTGATTCGCTGCGAAGAAAGGGCAGGAAGACCTTCATGTCTTTCGCAAAGGCTGCTGCGTCGTATTCCGCGGGCGCGCCTTGGCGTGCGGCCACATTTGGCTCATTCACAAATTCCGCTGCAGCAATGTGTCCGCCTTGCGCCTTCGTGTAATTGAGGATCGCCTTCGCTTGTGTTGAAGTCCAAATCCCGTCTGGACCGCGTGTTCCCGGACTGATAGCAAAAGAAGTCACTATCTCGGCTCTCACAGAATGTGCAAATCCGATCACTGCTTTCCATTGTGCGCGGCTTAGAACGTGTTCAAAGCCCGCCGGAGGAACTTTTAGCAGTGGCCCATCGTCATCTTGAAAATAGGTAGTGGTGGCCCACGCGCCGCTGACGCGAATGTACGCCGGCCCCAATCCCTTTGCCAGTTTGCGCAGACGAGCATTGCTCAAATCGATAGCTGGCCGATACTCGAAAAGGTTTGGATTCAACCGCCCATTCGCATCATGGGCGGGGCCTCCTACATCGATTTGCCCGTCGGTGGAGTAGGGCTTCCAAAAGCGCCCACCCGTTACTTCGACCATCTCAATGTTGTAAGACACGAACCGCGAATCAACGGTGCCAGTTTTCGGCATCCGTGCTGGCCGCATAGTGAGGACCGCAGCGTCTTGAGCGAAAGCACATCCAATGGTGCCAAGCATGGCGATCATCCATAACAGTCGCATTTTAAATTTTCTCCGGCGCGAAATCTGCCCAAGATTCTATGCCTCGTTCGCCACTAAATGGCTTTCACTACTGGAGCAACAAGCAGGCCGACTCGGAGCGAATGGCACACTCAAGGCACACCTTCTTCATTGTGCTGCAAGGACCGGCTATCCTGTGGCCGGCCTTGCAGATCTTGATCGCGAACAGCGCTGCTATTTCTTGGCGGCTTTCTTGGCCTTTCCCATCTCGCTTGGCACCGCAAACGTGCACTGCGAATCGGCGAGTGCCGTGCCGTTCAGCTGTAGTGGTCCCAGGTTGTTTTTGTTCAGCAATGCATTGAACGCGACCAAGTCCTGCGACTCCATCTTTTTCCACGCCGCCACGGTCTCGTCATATTTCTTACACGCGTCTTCCCACGTATCGATTTCGGCTTGCGACGGCGCTTCGTCCAAGCCGACTTGAGACGTGCTGACGACGGCGTTGAAGCTACTGTTCAGGGTGTTGAAGGGCGTGATAGCTCCCGGCGCCGGCGTGCCGCGTCCGCGGCCACCGAAGCCCCCGCGTCCGGTGCGATCGGCAGCGATGCCGCCGAAGGTCGCGAGTTTGGTTTCCATGTCGGCCGTCGCTTTGGCGACATCGGCAGCGAGCTGTTTATTCTTCAATGACGCAACTTGCTGGCGCAGCGCCAACACCTCTGAGTTCCCTTCATTGGAGTTTTTCGCTCCGTCGTAGGCCAGCACCATGAGCTTGTTCTTGGAGCGCAGGTCGGCCATTACCTTCGCGCTTTCACCCACGCGCGGATCGTTGTGCACGGTCACCGTCTGCGTATAGGTTTTCCCATCAACCAAGAGCTTGAGCGTGTACACGCCCGGAATCACCTGCGGTCCGTGCGGACCAGGTGTGACGAACCCGCCGGGTGCCACGTTCATCTGGTTCTCAAGATCGAGCGTCAACGAAGGCGGATCGTCGTAACGCAGATCCCAGTTCGTGCGATTTGTGCCCGCCGCGGTTGGCAAGGCAAGGTCCGATCCTTTGGCAATCCAGTATTCAGGATATGGCCAGCGATCCGGCATCTCCGGCGGAATGCTCGACATGGTGCGCACAAGGTGTCCCTCTGCGTCGAACACCTGCATCTTGATTTCGCCGGAAGGCGGCTGGTTCAGGTGGTAATACAGGATCGCGCCATAGGGCGGATTGGCGGAGTGCGGCAACTCGGGAGCGATGGGCTGGTCCCAGTTATCGCTTACGCGCGCGCGGATGGCGTCGCCCGGCTTAAAGAAGTACACCGGCGCTCCTGCCATGGCTTGCGACTTCGCAGCAACTTCGCGCAGCGGCGTGGTGTCGTCCAACACGTAGAAGCC